>DATIGO010000334.1:0-2639 GCA_035454665.1 Gemmatimonadaceae bacterium
GGTCGCCCGAGCTCCCGCCGTCGATCTACGACTCGGGTGAGGAGCTGTTCGGGGCGTCGGAGCGTCTCGAGCTGCTCAAGTCCCTGAACTTCTCGCTGCAGCCCGGCTGGGCGCCGCAGCCGATCCTGTGGCAGTACGGCCTCTCGCTCACGCGCTACAATCGCGTGGAGGGCCTGTCCACGGGCATCGCGGGGTCGATGCAGCTCGGGCAGGGGTACGCCGTGGACGCCCTGGCGCGGATCGGTACCGGCGACTGGGAGCCTAACGTGGAGCTGGGCTTTGCCCGCAGCAACGGGCGCACGACCTGGCGGCTTGCCGGGTACCGGCAGCTCGCGGTCGCGAGCGACTGGGGCCCGACGCCGTCGTTCGGCGGGCTCGGAGCGCTGATCCTCGGGCGCGACGACGCGTTCTACTATCGCACGACCGGGGCGGAGCTGGAGCGCTTCGATCCGGGCGGCGCGGGGTCATCGCTCCGGCTCTTCGCCGAGCACGACTCACCCGCCTCGGTAACGACGACCTTCAACGTGGCGCGCGCCCTGGGGAGCGCCAGCACCTTCGGCCCCAACTTCGTGGCGGAGCGGGGGAACACCTACGGCGTCGCCTGGCGCGATACACGCTCCTTCGGCCTCGACCCCGACAGCTGGCGCGCCTATACCAACGTGCTCGTCGAAGGCGGGTGGTTCGATCCAAAGGACGAGACGACGACGGAGGCGCACGCCTTCTCGCGGGCCGCGGCGGATGTGACGGTGTCACGCGGGCTGGGGAAGCATCTCTCCGCCGCGCTCACCATGGCAGGCGGGGTCTCGGACCACGCGCCGGTGCAGCGGCATTTCTTCCTGGGCGGAACGCCAACGGTGCGGGGCCAGCTCGCGGGCACGGCGGTGGGCGACACCTACTGGCTCGGCCGCCTCGAACTCGGCGGCGGCAATACCGCGGTGCGTCCGGTGATCTTCGGCGACATCGGCTGGGCGGGGCCGCGCGCGCTCTGGAAGACCCCCGGCCGCCCCCTCAGCGGGGCCGGCGTGGGCCTGTCGTTCGTCGACGGCCTGGTGCGCGTGGATCTGGCGCGCGGGATCTATCCGAGGGAGAAGATGCGGTTCGATATGTACCTCGACGCGCGCTGGTAAAGCCGGTAGCTGAAAGCTGTTAGCCGGAAGCCATCCGGCGGTCGCACTTCCTGGTGGATCTTCCCGAGGTCTACGCCGAAGAGCGACAGGCGGCCAGTTGTCAGCATTCAGCGGTCAGCTGTCAGCGTCGGTCTCCCTGCCGTTCGGCTGCCGGCCCTGACGCCTGCGCGGCTCGTCCGACATTTTCCCCCCCACCTCAACCTCAGTGGGGCGCGAACATGTGGACCGAGTTCAAGACGTTTCTCATCAAGGACAACGTCATCGGGCTGGCGATCGCGGTGATTCTGGGCGTGGCGTTGAACGCCGTCGTGAATTCGATCGTGAACGACGTCGTCATGCCGGTGGTGAACCTGGCGACGGCGGCCACGGGGGGGAGTTGGCAGGAGTGGCGGATCTACCTCACCTCGAACCACGCCGACGATGCGCCAGCGATCCAGCTGGGGCGTCTGCTCGCGAACCTTCTCAACTTCTTCATCGTCGGCTTCGTGGCGTGGCGCATCGCGAAGGTCTTCATGAAGCCGAAGCCAGCGGCCGCGTGAGATCGTGTCCGTCGCTCGGCGGCGGCAGCTTGGGAGCGGTCTGTGTGCTCCGGGTGTGACCGCTTCTGCAACGGAGCGGAACGGAGAAGCAGCCGGAGCACAGCCAGCCGACCTGCCGCCAGCCACGCACCGCCGAGTCACGACCCTTACACCTCGATCCTTCCCTCGCAGACCAGCACCGTCTCGCCCCCGACGCGGACCGCGGTAATCGCGCCGCCCTGCTTGTCGACCTCGATCTCGAGCTGGCTCGGGCGTCCCATCTCGTATCCCTGCTCGACCACCCAGCGCAGCGTGCCGTCGCGGCGCGGGTCGCGCGCGGCCAGGTAGCCGCCTAACGCGGCGCACGCGGAGCCCGTGGCGGGGTCCTCGGGCACGTTGAACCCCGGCCCGAACATCCGCGCGCGTACGTCATGCCCGGGAAATTCCGCCTCTCGCGCAAAGAGAAAGAGCATGTGGCCCGTGTGCCCGGAAATCACGCGCTCCCAGGCATCGAGGCGGAGGCGTGCCCGCCGCACGGCATCGCGATTCCGCAGCGGCACGAAGGAGAACGGCATCCCGCACGAGACCACCTGGGGCGCCCAGTCGCCCGAGAGAAGCTCGTCCTCCCGCAACGCGAGTATTTCCGCGAGCTGCGCGTTCGACGGCAGCGGCGGTCCGGCTTCGGGGAGCTTCGCCACACTGAGCTGCGCGAAGACCGGCCGGCCCTCCCGGGCGCGGATGCGCACCGGCACCGGCCCCACGTTCTCCTCCAGCACGATCTCCGTCTCGTCGCCGGTCAGGGGAATGGCGCCGGTCGCCGCCAGCACGTGCGCCGTCCCCACCGTCGGGTGGCCCGCGAACGGCACCTCGCCCCCGGGAGTGAAGATCCGCACGCGCCGTGCGTGCGCGGGATCGTCCGGCGGAAAGACGAACGTGGACTCGGAGTAGTTGAACTCGCGCGCGATCGCGAGCATCTGCTCGCTCGTGAGCCCCG
>DATIGO010000335.1:0-7453 GCA_035454665.1 Gemmatimonadaceae bacterium
TCACCGCGGTCGGCGAGGAGTACTTCAGCACGATCGGGACGCCGATCCGGCGTGGTCGCGCGCTGACGGACGCCGACCGGGAGGGGACCGAGCCGGTGGTGGTCGTGAACGAGACCATGGCCCGCACGCTGTGGCCGGATCGCGAGGCGATCGGCGAGTGCCTGCACTTCCACAGTCGCACCGCTCCGTGCGCGCGCGTGGTGGGCATCGCGGCCGACATCCATCGGAGCGGACTCGCGGAAGAACCGTCGCTGCAGTACTACGTGCCCATCGGGCAGGAGCGCGGCTTCAGCGGGAGCTGGCTCCTCGTCAGGCCGCGCGGCGCCGCGACCGCGTCGTGGCCGGCGCTGCGGGAAGCCCTCGTCGCGGCCGACCCGGGGATCCGCGCGATCGACATGCGGGTGCTGGCGCAGGGACTCGATTCCGAGATGCGCCCCTTCCGGCTCGGCACGGTGGCCTTCGGGCTCAGCGCGTCGCTCGCGCTCATCGTGGCCGGCCTGGGCCTCTACAGCGTGATGGCGCACGCCGTGGCGTGGCGTCGCCTGGAGATCGGTGTGCGGATGGCGTTAGGCGCACAACCCGGCGGCATCGCCGGCCTCGTGATGCGGCGCGGGGCGCTCCTGGCGTCGCTCGGCATCGCCGGCGGGCTCGCGATCGCGCTGGGCCTCCGCCGCTGGCTCGAGCCGCAGCTCTTCGAGACGTCGGCAACCGATCCGGTGGTGCTGCTCTCCGTGGTCCTCGTGATCGAAGGCGTGGCCCTGCTCGCCACGTGGCTCCCCGCCCGGCGCGCCGCGAGCGTGAGTCCGGCCGAGGTGCTGCGGACGGACTGACCGGGGCGGCGGGCTACTTGTTGCCGAACGCCTTGGGCGGCACGCTGCGCAGGTAGAGCCAGAGAGCGCGCAGACCGTCGTCGCTCAGGCGGCGGTACTCGCTCCACGGCATGAATTCGTCGAGGGGCGAGCCGTCGGGGCGCGTTCCCTCGCGCATCGCGCGAAAGAAATCGGCTTCGCTCCAGTGGCCGATGCCGGTCGGCGTGAGGTTCGAGGCCGGTGGGAGCCCGGGCGGCCCGGCGACGCGGCCGCCGGAGAGGCCGTGGCCATGACAGCCATGACAGCCGCTCACGTCGGCGAGATAACGGCCGTACTCGAGCGTGCCCGCAGAGGGCGGTGCCGCAGGGGCGGCGACGCCGGGAGTCTTCGGCGCGACGAGGATGTTGAGCTTTCCTGCCGCGAGGAGCGCGCGGCCGAGCGGTCCAAAATGTGTCGGTGGCACCTCGCGATCGACGGGAGGGAGCCGCCGGATGTGCGCGAGCAGCGCGGCGAGATCGGATTCGGCCAGGTGCGTGAACACCTCGCTGGGCATCACGATGAGCGAGGTGCCGTCGTGTCGGACGCCCCGCCGGATCGCGCGCACGAAGTCTTCATCGGTGCGCAGGGCCCCCACGCCGCCGCGGCCGCTCGTGAGGTTGGGACCCGCCATCGTGCCGATCCAGCGGTCCTGATCGAGTATCGCGCCACCGCCGTCGACGGCGTGGCAGAGCGCGCACGTGATGCTCTCGTAGAGGTACTTTCCGCGCGCCAGCGCGGCGCTGTCGGAAGGCAGCGTCAGTGGCGCGACCGTCACCTCGTACGTCTGTCCCAGGCGGCGTTCGCTGCCGATCACGACGAACAGCACGAGGCCCACGAGACCCACGACGACGATCAGCGCGAGCACCCGCAGGACGCGGAAAAGGGCAGACATCGGGCTCCCTGAACGGCGGCCGTCTCCAATCTAGCGGTGCTTCGCTTCCCGTAGTCGAGAGGAGTAGCGCGTAGCTGATAGCGGAGGCAGTGTGACCGGAGGTCAGCTTCCGACGCCCAGCTGCCGCGTGAACTTGATGACGAGGCTCCGCGCCTGCGGCCGCACCCAGTCGAAGAAGCCGTCGGCCTGCTGGCCCTCGTTGAACACCACGAAGAGCCCCGTCCCGGCCGTCCCCAGCCAGCCGAACCGCACGTTCGCCGTCCACGCCTGCGCCTGATTGTTGTACTGCACCAGTGACTGGAGAAAGACGCGCGGATTGAAGAAGTACCCCACGCGCGCTCCCACCAGCGACCGCACGAAGTCACCCTGCTCGAGATGCACGTCCTGGTAGTCCACCAGGAGCGACGTCGTGAGCGACGCGCCGCGGCGCCAGGTGACCGTGCTGTTCGCGCCGTTGCGGTGGCCATTGTAGAAGGGACCGAAATCACCGCGCGTGGTCAGCGACAGCGGCGCCGAGGGATTCGTCGACCAGTCGAGCCCGATGCCCACCCAGTCGTACGATCCAGCGGGCAGCGTGACGTTGCGCGCGATCTCGAACGGCTGCTGCAGCCCCTCGTGATAGACGTTGAACTCGGGACCGAACCGCCCCCCGTCGGCGAGCTCCGCCTCGGTCATGTCGATGTGCCACTGGCCGCTCTGCCAGAAACCGTCGTGGCTGTAGTAACCGCGATAGCTCGCGTGCGGATTCCACTGCTTGAGCCACGGCCACTCACGCTTCCGCACCGTGCGCATGAACGAGATGTCGTAGAACCGGTACCCCCCGCTGCGATTGAGAAACCCGACCTCGGGGTTGAAGTCCTCGCCCACCTGCACGTAGCGCACCGCGTTGTTCCACGCCGCGGTCTGATAC
Source organism: Gemmatimonadaceae bacterium (assembly GCA_035454665.1). GTDB lineage: Bacteria > Gemmatimonadota > Gemmatimonadetes > Gemmatimonadales > Gemmatimonadaceae > DATIGO01. Next base: position 2,651 of record DATIGO010000335.1, read on the forward strand.
CCCGCGCGCATGCTGTAGCCGTACTCGTCGCCCGTGAGCGAGGGGGTGTGCGTCTTCGCCCCCCACCAGTCGACCGTCCACGCATCACCCAGCCCCAGGCGCCCGTCCACGCCGAAGGTCCGGTTCACGTCCGCGCTGCTGTCGGTATTGAGCCGCTGCACCACGATCGCGCCCACGCGCGACCGCGCCGAAAGCTCCCGGGAAACACGTCCCACCGAGTAGGACTGTCCCGGCTCGCCCCCCGGCGCGTCGTCGGTGAGGATCTGCAGGAGACCGACCGTCATGCCGCCCACGCGGCCACTCACCCGTCCGCCACCCAGAATCGGCACCGGGCTCCCCGACGTGTCGATGCCGATCCGCCGCGTGAAGAAGAGATCGACCGCCTGCGGCGTGCCCGCGGAGAAGACCCCGGCGTTCTCCAGGAAGAACGGCCGCTTCTCGGGAAAGAAGATTGGAAAGCGCGTGAGGTTCGTGCGCTGCTCGTCCACCTCGACCTGCGCGAAGTCGGTGTTGTACGTCAGGTCCAGCGTCAGGCTCGGCGTGAGGCCGTACTTCAGATCGGCTCCCACCTCGCCGGTGTGGCGCATGCGGCTGTCGACCGCCGTGAAGTTGCGCGACGACTGGTTCAGCACGTATGGCGTGACGGTCGCGATCCGCCGCGCGGGGACCTGCAGGCCATCGAGCGTGCCCGCGCGCGAGAGGCGGTACAGGTTGAACTGGCGCGGGATGAACGACCAGAATGCCTCCTCGTTCCGCCGCCGGATGCTGCGGACGAGGTTGAATCCCCACGTCTGCGCCGACCCCGCGCCGTAGCGGAGCGTCGAGAACGGAATGCGGAATTCCGCGTACCAGCCGGCGGAGTCGATCGATGTCGCCACTTCCCAGGTGGCGTCCCAGTTCAGGTTGAAGCCGCCCATCGAACCGGCCTGCGCGCGCGTCTGCCCCGCCTGAAAGACGCCGCCCCCCTCGCCCTCCTTCACCACCTGACCGTCATACTCGATCCCCACCGGCGTGGTCGCGAAGACGAAGCCGTTCTGCCGGTCGAGATACGTGTCGAGGATGAAGCCGAAATAGTCGCTGTTCGAGAGCGTGCCGTCGCGGATCTTCTCGCCCGGCACGATGAGATGCGCCTCGCGGTCGAAGAGCCAGGCCCCCACGTACAGCGCTTCGCCGTCGGTCACGATGCGCACCTCGGTGCGCTCGGTGACCGGCTCGCCCTCGCGTAGCTCCCGCTGGACGAAGTCGGTGTAGAGCTGCCCGGCTCTCCACGCCTCGTCATCCAGACGCCCGTCGATGACCGGCGCGCGCGACACCACGGCGGCGCTCCCCGTGCGCGCGGCCATCTCGCGCGCGCGGGCGATGCCGGAGTTCTCGATGACCTGCGCCGCGATCTCCACGGGTGCAACGGCGGCGAGCAGCAACAGGCTGAGGGCTGCCCGGCGTGCATGACGCCAGGGAGCCGGAGTCGAGTGATCCACGAACGGTATCGGCGGGGGTGTTCCGAACGAAACGGCAGGAGCCAGCGGCCGTGAAAATGACGACCGGTACGCGGGGTACACAATGGTGCGATGCGCCCGGCCCCAATCTCCGGTCAGGGGCTCTTACGACTCGCCTGCCCTCACGTGCAGCCTGGCCCCTCGCAGGGCCGGGACAAGCGTCGCACGAGAAGCCTCAGCCCCCCTTGGTCGTATCGGCAGCCAGCGCGAGCAGGGCCGTCGGCGTCGCGGCGTTGCGGAGCAGCGTTATGGCGCGCCCGAGCTGCGGATCATCCTCGAGCGTCTCGCGCACCACCGCCGAATCGCCGCGTGCCAGCGCGATCATGCGGTTCGAGAGAATGCGCACCGCCACGCTCGATCCCGCGTCCCAGACCGCACGGTCGATCCGCACGTTCCGCGCGACGAGCGCCGCATAGAGGGAGTCCGACCAGGAGGCCGGCGGCTCGAAGCCGGGCTGCACCCGGTCGAGATGCCGGATCGCCGTGAGGAAGACGGCGTTCGCGAAGCGCGTGCCATGCGGCGCCAGCGTGCGCAGGAGCGTCTGCTCCGCCGTCGTCAGCGTATCCACGGAGACGATCACGTCGGGCGTGATGCCGCCGCCACCATAGACGAGCCGGCCCGCGGCCGAGCGGAAGGAAGGCCGGGCCCGGCGAACCGAGTCCGTCTCCAGCGAGTCCGGCGCCACCTCCACGAGCTGCCCGGCGTCATTCAACGTGCGGTCCCGCTGAATCAGCCGGCCGCTTGGCGTATACCACTTTCCCGTCGTGAGCTTGACCGCCCACCCGCCGTCCAGCATCTGCACCGTCTGCACGAGCCCCTTGCCGAACGTGGTCGTGCCGATGATCAGCGCGCGATCATGATCCTGCAGGGCGCCCGCCACGATCTCCGAGGCCGATGCCGTACCGCCGTCCACGAGCACTACGACGGGCTCGCGCAGCGACAAGCCGTCCTCCGAGGCGACGCGCAGGTCGTCGGGCTCGCCACGGTGCCGCACGTTCACGATGGACTGCGACCGCTTGAGAAAGAGCTCCGAGACGAGCTCGGCGGCGTCGAGCCCGCCGCCCCCGTTGCCCCGCAGATCCAGCACGAAGCGCCGCGCCCCTTCGCCGCGCAGGCGCATGATCCCCGCCGTCAGCTCCATCGCCGACGTGGGACTGAAATGCTGCAGCGGCAGGTAGCCGATGTCCGTGCCCAGCACCATGGAGTAGGGCACCGCGGGGGAGTGCACGACGGCGCGCCGCAGGTCGAGCCGCCGGGGCGCGGTCGCGTCAACCGACTGAAAGTCGATCGAGACCGGCGTGCCGGCAGGACCGGTGATGCGACCGGTGACCTCCTCGAGCCGCAACCCCTTCACGGGCTGACCGTTTACCGCGACGATGCGATCGCCGCGCCGAACGCCCCCTCGGGCGGCCGGGGCCCCGTCGAACACCCGGACGATGTACGCGTCTCCCTCGTGCGACTCGATCGACGCCCCGATGCCGCCGTAGCGCTCCCCGATCGTGCTTCGGGCGAACTGCTCGAGCTCCTTCGGGCTGAAGAGCTGCGCGTAGGGGTCGTGCAGGGAGCTGAGCAGCCCCCGGGCGGACCAGACGTAAAGGCTCTCCGCGGGCACGGAATCGACGAAGCGCGCGGAGACGAGTTCGAGGACCTCGGCAAACCGGCGCGCCGGGGAGGTCCCCCGCTGCACAGTGGCGGCCGAGCCGAGTCCGATCACCGCTCCTACGCCCAACCCCAGGACGACCAGCCGCCGCATACGCATGTGTCTCTCCCCTGCCCGGGAAACGTCAGAATCACCGCCATTCGGACGAAAGCGCCTCACCAATGATCGCCACAAGCGGGGTGGGGCAGGAGGGTATCCAGGCGTGGCGAACGGTGGGTCCGAACGCCTGAGGTTCTCTCCTCGTGCCGACAATACGAGTCCGCCTTCGAGGCCCTGCCAACCCTTCCCCTCCGCGCCGTGTCGCACGGCGTCCCCACCCCATTGCCCCTCACTCCATGCGCTCCCTGATCCGCGACCACGTCCACGCCGCGCGTGCGCTTGCGCGGCGCCCCGGCTTCACGGCCGTTGCGCTCTTCACGCTTGCCCTCGGCATCGGGGCCAACACCGCCGTCTTCAGCGTGGTCAACGGGATCGTGCTCAACCGGCTCCCGTACCGGGAGCCCGAGCGGCTGGTGGCATTGGGCAACTACTTCATCTCGAACGCCGAGCTGCTCTACCTCCAGGAGAACATGCGCAGCTTCGGGCAGGTGGCCGCGTACAGCCCGGGGTGGGAGATGCCGCTCACGTCGGGCGGAGAGCCCGAGCGGGTCACGGCTGCGCGGGTCTCCACGAACTTCCTGGGGATGCTGGGCGTGGCGCCTGGCCGGGGTCGCGACTTCGCCGCCGAGGAGGCGGCGCCGGGGCGAGGTGATGTCGCGCTGATGGACTTCACCCTCTGGCAGACCCGCTTCGGCGGCGACCCGGCGATCGTCGGGCAGGCCGTGATGCTCGATGGCACGCCAACCACCGTGGTCGGCATCCTGCCGCGGGACTTCCGTTTCTATTCGGAGACGCCCGCGCACTTCCTGCTCCCGATCGCGATCGATCCCGCTTCGCGCTTCCACCGTGGTCAGAACGCGCTGGCCTTCGCGCGCCTGGCGCCGGGTGCCACGCTCAGCGGTGCCGCGGCCGAGTTGCGCACGCACGTGCCGTCGATCCGTGATGCCCTCGGCTTCGCGGCCGATTACGGCCGCGACCTCACGGTGCTGTCGCTGCACGACTATCTGGTCGGGCCCGTGCGGACGATGCTGTTCGTGGTGCTGGGCGCGGTGGGCTTCATCGTGCTGATCGCCGCGGCGAACGTGGGGAACCTGCTCCTGGTCCGCACGGCGGAGCGCCGGCGCGAGATCGCGGTGCGCGTGGCGCTCGGCGCGAGCCGCTGGCGCGTGATCCGCGGCCTCATGGCCGAGAGCGTGCTGCTGGCGCTTGGCGGCAGCGTGGCGGGTCTGGGGCTCGCGCTGGGCGGCGTCGCGATGCTGCGCCGTCTGCTCCCCGCCGACACGCCGCGACTGGCGGAAGTCGCGGTGGATGGTCGGGTGCTCCTGCTCTGCGTGGCGGTCGGCGCGCTGACGGGGCTGGTGGGGGTGTTGCCGGCACTCGTGGCCACGCGGGAGGATCCGCACGAAGCGCTGCGCTCCGGACGGGGCAGCGATCCCGCCGGCCGGCGCGGCCGGCGACTCCGCGGCGCGTTCGTGGCCGTCGAGATCGCGCTCGCGCTGGTGCTGGTAGTCGGCGCGGGGCTGATGCTCAGGACCCTGGGGCGACTCT
>DATIGO010000336.1:0-8435 GCA_035454665.1 Gemmatimonadaceae bacterium
CAAACTCACGGAAGGAACGGCCATCGAGGAAACGACGCGCCAGACCGCCCGGCTCGAGGAGGCGGCGAGAACGATCGGCTCGCAGGGCGTGTACGCCCGCGTGGGCGTCGCCACCGACGAGGAGATCCTTGCCGGCGCGGATCCCGGATCGTCGGCCACCGCGCAGATCATCCTCCCCGCTCCCGACGGCATGTCGGCCGGTGAGTTTTCCGCGAAGCTGCGCGAGGCAGTGCCCGACCTCGCCCAGGGCATGCTCGCGCTCGATGTGGCCGGCCAGTCGGAGTTCGGGAGCCTGATCGGCCGCGAGGGCCGCATCGTGCGTGCTGAGGTGAGCGCGCGCTCCTATGACGAAGCCGAGCGCTGGGCCGAAACCGTACGGCAGAAGATGCGCGAGCTCACGACGCTGTCGGACGTGCGCGACGCGCAGGAAGGCCTGCAGCCCGTGGTCGAAGTCACCCTCGCGCGCGACCGGATCGCCGAGCGCGGCCTGACGGTGCAGGCGGTGTCGAACGCCCTCGCGGGCGGACTCGGCGGCGTGCCTGCGACCGAGCTGCGGGAGACCGACCGCCGGACGCCGATCTCGATTCGATATGCAGGAGCCGCCAACGAAGATCTCGATGAGGCGATGAACGCGCTGGTGGCTGGGGTTCCCGTGTCGCAGCTCGTCCATGCGCGCGAGGTCGAGGCTCCCGTGGAGGTCGTGCGCGTGGGGCAGCGCCCCGTCATCGCCGTGGAGGGGCTCATCGAGAGCGGTGGCACGAGCCGCGCGTCGCGGGATGTACAGCGCGTGATGGAGTCGATCGACTTCCCGGCGGGGGTGTCGTGGGCGGTGACCGGCGCGGACGCCGAACAGCGGCGGACCACGAGCGAGCTCATGCTGGTGGCCATCCTCTCCGCGGCGCTCGTCTTCCTCGTGCTCGCGGGCGAGTTCGCCTCGTTCACGGTGCCGCTCGTCGTGATGCTCACGGTGCCGCTCGCGGCGGCGGGTGGGCTGATCTTTCTGTACATCACGGGTCAGAGCATCAACGTCGTCGCGCTCATCGGCATCGTGGTCATGATCGGCATGGCCGACAACGAGGCCGTGGTGAAGCTCGACGCCATCCGCCGCTTCCGGGAGAAGGGACACAGCGTGGACGATGCCGTGGTGCTGGGCGGCCAGCAGCGGCTCCGCGCGATCGCGATGACCTCGCTCACGACCATCACCGGCGTGCTCCCGCTGGTCTTCGGCTGGGGGAGCGGCGGCGAGCTGTATCAGCCGCTTGCCGCGGGCGTGATCGGTGGCAGCATCTCGGCATTGGCGGTGACGTTCTTCCTCCTGCCCACCGCGTACGCGGTGCTCGAGCGCCGCAAGGAGCGAGCGGCGGCGCGACACGCGCGTTCCGCTCCGCTCCCGCCGCTGGCATCCGAACCTCTGAAGTGAGCCGCTCATGATCCGCTGGGCCGCTTCCCGTCCTGCCGTCGTCTGGGCCACGAGCATCACGATCCTGCTCGGCGGCGCGGTCTCGTTCACGCGCCTCGCGCTCGCGACGCGCACCGATGTCGAGCTGCCGCGCCTCAGCATCAGCGCGAACTGGCCTGGCGCCTCGGCGGAGCTGGTGGAGATGTACGTCGCATCGCCCATCGAATCGGCGATCCAGGGCGTCCGCGACGTGCGGAAGACACGCAGCAGCTCCAATGAGGGGACGGCGTCGATCACCGTCGAGCTGGCGCCCAACGCCGACGTGCAGATCGCGCGGCTCTCGATTCTCGAGCGGATGGAGATTCTCACTCCGGAGTTCCCGCCGAACGTCACGCGTCCGACCGTGACGAACTATGTGCCGCAGGAGCTGCGGGAAGAACCGCTCCTCACCCTGAGGCTCGCCGGTCCGTACACGCCCGGTACGCTGCAGAAGCTGGGCAACGACCTCCTCGAACCCCGACTGGCGGCCGTCCCCGGCGTCGCGGGCATCTCGGTCTTCGGCGGTACCGCTCTCAGCGTGGCCGTATCGTACGACCCGCGGCTGCTGCGGCAGGTCGGGGTCTCTCCGCAGGCGCTGGTCGGGGCCCTGGCGAGTGCCCGGGTCGTGCAGTCGGTTGGCGCGCACCAGCGGGGTCCCTACGAACTGGAAGTCACGGTGCGCGATCAGCCCGATGCGGTCGAGCAGCTGGAACAGCTCCCCGTACGCGGCCGCGGCGATCGGATCTTCCGGCTGGGTGAGCTGGCAACGAGCCGCGCCGAGGAAGACAACCGCGGCCTGTTCAACCGGGTCAACGGTCAGCCGGCCGTCCAGCTCACCATCTCCCGCCATCCCGGCGCCGACGCGATCAAGACCGCGGCCGCGATTCGGGAGGCGATGAACGAGATCGAGCCGCTGCTGCCGCCGGCGGTGACGATCGGAGTCATCCGGGACTCGAGCGAGGATCTGAAGGATCAGCTCCGGGATCTGGTCCGGCGCGGGGCGATTGCCTTCGCCGCCGTCATCCTGGTGGTGGCGATCATGCTGCGGGATGCGCGAGCGGTCGCACTGGTGATGGGCAGCGCGGCGATCTCCATCGCGGGGACGGCGTTCGGGCTGTACGTGTTCGAGATTCCGGCGAACATGCTCACGCTCGCGGGGCTCGCGATGGGCATCGGGATTCTGGTGCAGAACGGATTGGTGGTGGCCGAGCGATTGGGGACGGTCCCCGACACTCGTGAGGCACGCGCTGAAGTCGCCTCGCGCATCACACCGGCCGTCGTCGGGGCCACGCTCACGACGGCGGTCGTGCTCTTCCCCTTCCTCTACCTGCAGGGGAATGCGCGCGCGGCCTTCGTGCCGTTCGCCGCGGCATTCGGGATGGCGTTGGGGTGGTCGGTGTTGTCGTCCGTGATCATGATCCCCGCCCTGGCCTCGGGACACCGGATTCACGAGGCCGGGTGGCCGCGGGCACGCCGCCTGTACGCCCGTATCGTGCTCCCGCTCATCCGCTGGCGCTGGGTGACGCTGACGCTGACGACGGCGGCCCTGGTCGGCCTGGGGTGGGTCTTCGTGAAGAAGGTGCCGCGCTTCGCGTTCGGCAACTTCGGGTTCGGCGAACGCACGTACATCAACGCGTCACTCAGCTTCCCGAGAGGCTCCGATCCCGAAACGCTGGATCAGGCGATGCGGGAGCTGGAATCGATCGTGCTGGGGCAGACCGGCGTGGAGCAGGTGATCGCGCAGGCCCGCAGCTCGAACTTCGGCTCCGGCGCGTTCATGCAGGTGATGTTCACGAAGGAGCACGAGCTGACGGCGATCCCGCTGGAGATGGAGGAGCGGCTGACGCAGCGCGCCGTGCTGATCGGTGGCGCGTCGGTGAGCGTCCGCGGACAGGGACCCGGCTTCTCGTCAGGCTACGGATCCAGCGGGATGTCCTCGTACCGCATCCGGGTGATGGGCTACTCCTTCGCGGGTGTGGAGCAGTTCGCCGAGGACATCAAGGCCCGGCTGGAGCGGATCCCGCGTGTGCGCAACGTGGACATCGGGACGGCGTCGAGCTTCTTCCGCGAGCGTGCCTTCGGCGTTTCGATCCAACCCGATCGGGCGGCGCTCGCCCGTCATGGCATCACGGCGAGAGATCTCTCCGACGCGGTGGGCCGCGAGACGCGCGGCGCGGGGGCCACGATGCGGCTCGAGATCGGCGGCGAGGAGGTGGATCTGTCGGTCAAGGCCGCGGGCGCGCGGGACCGCTCGCTCGACGAGCTGCGCGAGGCGCTGATCCCGACCGGCCCGGGCGGCGCTGTGCCGTTAGGCGCCGTGTCGCTCGTGGGCGAGCACGAGGTCCTCTCGGCGATCGATCGCGAGGACCAGCAGTACATGCGCACCGTGGCGTACGAGTTCCGCGGCCCCAACCGGCTGGCCCAGCGGACGCACGACGCGTTCATGAAATCGATCACGACGCCGGCGGGATACAAGGTCGAGGAAGCGGGGTTCGGGTTCAATGCGCCCGACCGCAGCGAACAGGGACTGTGGATGGTCTTCGCGATCGGCGTCACGCTGGTGATCCTGGCGGTGGCGCTGGTCTTCGACTCGATCTGGGCGGCCGGGGTGGTCTTCCTGAGTCTGCCGATCGCGTTAGGCGGGGTGGTCTTCGCGTTCTGGATGCTCGACGCGGCCTTCACCCGCGAGGCGGCCGTGGGGGTCATCCTCGTCGTCGGACTCGCGGTGAACCAGGCGATCCTGATCACCGACGCGGCGCTCGCCCGGCGGCGCGCCAACCTCGAGCGCGGCCGGCCCGGTCTCGGTCCGGCGCAGGCGCTGCGCGCGGCGCTCGACCGCGCGGGGATGATCATTCTCGTGACGATGACGTCGATGGCGAGCCTTCTCCCGCTCGCGATCGGCACGCCGGCCACGAACCTGTTCGGCGCGATCGCCCTCGCCACGGTCGGGGGCACGCTGTTCGGCACCGTCGGCGCCCTGTTCGTCGTCCCGGCGATGCTCGTGGGCCGCGGGCGGCGCTGGCCGTGGAAAAAACCGCCCAAACCCAAACCGGCCCCCGCCGCTCCGACCGCGCCGCCGGAGCCGATGCCGGCCTGACGAGATCCAACGGCCTTGTTCGGGTTGTTCTCCCGGGAGCTCCGCACTCCCGCTCAGCCCCGACGCCGCCGGAGGCTTCCGCTGGAGCGATCGGCCTGATCCGCCGTTTCCGCCCCATCCGCGTTCAAGCGCCCTGATCTCACCCCGTCATCGGTGCGTGCTCCTCCGGCGAGAGCCCGGTCCCATGCGGTCTGCGTGCGGACCGCCGTATCTCTGCGCCTCTGCGTCTGATGCGGTTGCCGTGTCGGTTGCTTTTCTCCGTCACGACGATTGTCTTATGGGTCGCCCGGTCGGTGTCCGCAGCCGGCCACACACCCGCTCGAGGCCCTGAGGTACTGATGATGCGCACGTTCCTGTTCGCTCTGCTGGTCCTTCCCGCGCCGGCTCTCGCTCAGGCCCCGACTCGACTGCACGCCGAGATCGATCGCCATGCGAAGGCTCTCGAGACGAAGGTCGTGGCCTGGCGACGGGACTTTCATCAGAACCCCGAGCTGGGAAACCGCGAGATCCGCACCGCGAAGGTCATCGCGGATCACCTCTCGCAACTCGGCCTCGAGGTGAAGACCGGCATCGCGCATACAGGCGTTGTCGGCGTGCTCCGCGGTGGGCGCCCGGGACCCGTCGTGGCGCTCCGGAGCGACATGGACGCGCTGCCGGTCACCGAGGAGGTGGACCTCCCCTTCCGCTCGCAGGCGAAGGGAACGTACAACGGTCAGGACGTCGGCGTGATGCACGCCTGCGGCCATGACAATCACATGGCGATCCTGATGGGCGTGGCGGAGATGCTCACTGCCATGAAGGCCGAGCTGCCCGGAACGATCAAGTTCGTCTTCCAGCCTGCGGAGGAGGGACCGCCGCTGGGCGAGAAGGGCGGCGCATCGATGATGCTCGAGGAGGGGATCTTCGAGAACCCGAAGGTCGACGCCGTCTTCGGACTCCACGTCTTTCCGTTCGAGGTGGGAAAGGTCGTGTATCGCCCCGCCGGAATCATGGCGAGCAGCGACAACTTCTACATCACCGTGCGCGGCAAGCAGACGCACGGCGCGCTCCCCTGGGGTGGCATCGATCCCATCGTGATCTCGTCGCAGATCGTCCTCGCGCTGCAGACCCTGACGAGCCGCCAGACCGATCTCACGCTCACGCCGGCCGTGGTGACCGTGGGGATGCTGCGGGGCGGTATTCGGACGAACATCATCCCCGACAGCGTGGAGATGGCGGGGACGATCCGGACGTTCGACGAGTCGGTCCGCGCCGCGCTGCACGACAAGGTGACGCGGACCGCCGAGCAGATCGCCGCGGCGTCAGGCGCGGCGGCGCAGGTCCGCATCCAGCGCATGACGCCGGTCGTGCATAACGATCCCGCGCTCACCGCGCGCATGGTCCCCACGCTCGAGCGCGTGCTCGGCAAGTCCAGCGTGACGATCGGCCAGCAGACGACGACGGCCGAGGACTTCGCCTTCTACCAGCAGCAGGCGCCGGGACTCTTCTTCTTCCTGGGCATCACGCCGAAGGGGGCCGACCCCGCGACGGTGTTCCCGAACCACTCCCCGAGATTCTTCGCCGACGAAAGCGCGCTGGTGCCGGGAATGCGGACGCTGGCCCATCTCGCCGTCGATTTCCTGACGGGGGCGCCGCGGCAGTAGCGCGCTGCCGGTGGTCTGAAACGAGGGGGCGTGTGACCTGTCCGCGGCTCGGCGTCCAACGCCGTCGCCGTTGCCGGGTCACGAGTCGCCGGTCACGAACATCTGAGCTCGTTCCGCGCGGCCGCTTCGATCATCTCGACGATCTCGACGATCGACTGCGATCCCTTCTCCTCCTCGTACCACTTCATCTTGGCGTCGAAGAGCCCACTGTCGCCGGACCTCGCCTTGTGCTCCTGCATGAATGTCCGGAGCGCCTCGGGGCGCTCGATCCAGCAGCCGCGCTCCGCGTAGGTGGAGTCGAGCAGGACCAGCGTGGGCGTGGCCGCACGGCCGTCGGGCGTGCGATGCGCCTCCATGATGGCGCGCCCCACCGACGACGTCACGAGCCGCACCTCGACGTTCGGCGTCTTCGCGAGCATCGCAGCGATGTACGGGACGGAGTTGACCGAGTCGCTGCACCCATCCAGGGTCACCACGAGCAGCTTCCACGGACCGCCCGCCTGCGTCACGCGAGTCACGAGCTCGTCGGGCACCACGGCGGTGGCGAAGTGCCGCTCCCACTGTTCCTTCCGGTTCCTGGCGCCGGCCACGAAGTCGGCGAAGGTCTGGCCGGAGTCGAAGAGGCGCTGGTGCAGCGTGTCGGCGGCGGCCCGTGACGCGATGCCGAACGGCAGCCGCGACCCGGACGGCGGCAGGCCGGCGCGCGACGTGGGACTCGTCAGGCAGACGGTGCCGGCGACCGCCAGGGCAGCGAGTGCGATCATGACAGGGACGGTGGGTCCGCCGAACCGCCCGATCCGATCAGACCCGACGCGCCGGCAGCGTGCATCTCACGATCGCGCCGCAGAAGGAGCAGCGCAAGCATCGCCGCTCCGATCGTCACGCCCAGATCGGCGATGTTGAACGTGTAGAACCGCAGATCGCCCACGCCGATGTCGATGAAGTCCACGACCCCCAGCGGAGAGCGCACGCGGTCCACGAGGTTGCCGAGGGCGCCGCCGGCGATCAGGGCGAGCGCGATGGCCTGGAAGCGGTCGTGTGGCTCCGTCCGGCGGTACATCTGGAGGAGCACGACGATGATGATCGTGGCGATGATCGTGAAGATCCATCGCGAGTGCTCACCGAGATACAGGCTGAACGCGGCCCCGGGATTGTAGGCCAGCGTGAAGCGCACCAGGTCGCCGAAGACCTCGTGCGGCACGTGTTGAATCTCCAGATGCTCCTCGGCGAGCTGCTTGGAGCTGCAGTCGGCCAGGAGCAGCAGCGAGAGCGGAATCCAGAAGGCGGGTGCTTTCTTCATCGATGCCGGAATATCGTCCGTTGTCTTCGCGAGCGCACTCTCGTCATCCCGAGCGCAGCGAGGGATCCACTCTGACTCCGCAACGGAGTCGAAGAAGATCCCTCGTCGCCTGCGCTCCTCGGGACGTCCACGAGGAGTTCCCGCCGCGGGGTGAACCGACAGGAGCCGGGTGACCGAGCGGGTTCGGGACCACTCCGGACCCTTCCTTACCGCGATCCCCCTCGTCTCCCCCCTGTTCGTCCAGACACCATTCGAGCGCCTACGGTTTCTTTCCGACCAGCGCCCTGATCTCGGCCGGGAGCTCGAGCTCCTTGGGATCGACCGTATCCCACTCCCAGGACGTCAGCGTGACGGTGATCTCCTGCCCCATCATCTGGGACGTGACGACCGTGGGACGCTTCATCCCGCCGAAGTCCTTGTAGTCCTTGTGGACCTGGGTGACCTCGACCTCGCCCATGGGGCTCGCCTGCTTCGTGGTGGTGGAGATCAGCAGACCGTCCTTCACGGAATAGCAGTCGTGCGAGACGCGACCCGACTTCCAGGTGTGCTTCACCTTGTAGCACTCCTGGTCGCTGGAGGTCGTCTTTTCCACCGTCTCGGAGCTCGCGATGTCCTCGGACATGCGGAGCGCGTTCGCGGGGTTGGCGCTCTCGCGCATCGACGCCTCCTCGGGTCCCGAGAGGACGCGCGGTCCCTGCATCGGATCGATCGACCAGGCCACCGTGCCGTCGAAGCCGGTTTTCATCTCGCCCATTCCGGCGATCGTGGTCTTCTCCATGATCGTGTTCGGGAAGACCTGCACGACCTCCATGGTGGAACTGATCCCCGCGGCGGGTACGGACATCGTGGCCTTCATGCGCGCCGACTTGTGGGACTTCCACGCGTCGCCGCCGACGGCCTTCACGTAGCGGGCGATGACCTCCTGCGCCGGCGGAAGCCCGGACGCACTCTGCGCCC
>DATIGO010000337.1:0-3888 GCA_035454665.1 Gemmatimonadaceae bacterium
GGCGGACCGCTTGGCGCACAATCGTCCGGCGCCTTCCAGGTCGAGGAGGCGACCATCGCCGACATCCACGCGGCCATGCGTGCCAACCGCCTCACCTGCCGGCAGCTCGTGAGCGCGTACCTCGCGCGCATCGCGGCGTACGACAAGACCGGACCCGCGATCAACGCGCTCGTGATCGTGAACCCTCGCGCGCTCAACGTGGCCGACTCGCTCGACCGCCGGTTCCGCGCCGATGGGCTCACCGGTCCCCTGCACTGCATCCCGGCCATCGTGAAGGACAACATGCAGACGATCGACCTTCCGACGACCGCGGGGTCGCTCGCCTTCCGCGATTGGGTACCGAAGCGGGACGCCTTCCAGGTCAAGCGGCTGCGCGAGGCCGGCGCCATCGTCCTGGCCAAGTCGAACATGGCGGAGTTCGCGTTCTCACCATACGAGACGGTGAGCTCCATTCTTCCCGGCTACACGAAGAACCCCTACGCCCTGGATCGCGTCACCGCCGGGTCCAGCGGCGGAACGGCCGCGGCCGTCGCCGGCAACCTCGGCGCGGTGGGGCTCGGGACCGACACGGGCAACTCCATCCGCGGCCCCTCGTCGCATCAGGCGCTCGTCGGCATCCGCTCCACGATGGGCCTGACGAGCCGCGCGGGTGTGGTTCCGCTCTTCCTCTCGCAGGACATCGCCGGGCCCATGACCCGCACCGTAGCCGACGCTGCGGCGGTGCTGCAGGTCGTGGCCGGCGAGGATCCCGACGATCCCGCCACCGCCGCGGCGCGTGGCCGCGTGATTCCGAACTACCTGCAGGCGCTCGACCCCGACGGCCTCCGCGGCGCCCGCATCGCGGTGCTGCGCCAGGCGTACGACGCCCCGACCAACGACAGCCAGGTGGTTGCGGTCTTCCAGCAGGCCGTGGCCGACCTGCGGCACGCGGGCGCCACGGTGCTCGACAGCATCGCGATCCCCGAGCTGGATTCCCTGCGCCGCACCCAGCGTGGCGGCTGCCCCCAGTTCAAGTACGATCTGGAGCGCTACCTCTCGGCGTTAGGCAGCGACGCCCCCGAGCTGCGCACGCTCGACGCGATCGTCCGCTCCAACCGGTATCACCCCACCGTGCAGCGCCGGCTCGAGCAGGAGCAGCGCGCGGAGGCGCCCCCCGAGGAGCTCCCCGGCTGCCGCGCCCGTGACGAGTTCCGCGCGGGGCTGCGCGCCGCCGTCGTGCGCGCCATGGACGCCGCGCGCGCCGACGCGCTCATCTACCCGACCTGGAGCAACCCGCCCCGCCTCATCGGCGACCTCAACACCCCGCATGGCAACAACTCCCCCTTCTTCTCGCCAAGTACCGGCTTCCCGGCGATCACCGTGCCGATGGGCTACAGCCGCGATTCGCTCCCCGCGGGGATGACGCTGTACGGCCGCCCGTGGAGCGAGTCCACCCTCATCCGGCTGGCCTACGCGTACGAACAGGCCACGCGGCACCGGCGCGCCCCGCGGAGCACCTCGCCGCTCCGCTGACGCAGCAGACAGCCGGACTGCCATATTCCGGGCATGCCGATCGTTCCGCTGTACGGCCATACGGCGCTGCGCGAGCGTCTCAGTGAGCGCGTCCGCGGCGGCACGCTTCCGCAGAGCCTGCTCCTGCACGGCCCCGCGGGGGTCGGGAAGCAGCGACTCGCCCTCTGGCTGGCGCAGGCACTCCTCTGCGAGCGCGAGACGCCGCCCTGTGGCGAGTGCCGGCAGTGCCGCTTCGCTCTGGAACTGTCGCATCCCGACCTCCTCTGGGTCTTTCCGCGCCCGCGGCCCAGGGACGCCGACCCCGAGATCGACGACGTCGCGCAGGACATGGCGAAGGCGGTGCGCGAGCGCGTGGAGCGCCGCGGGCTGTACCCCGCCCCGCCGGGCTCGGAGAGTCTCTTCGTCTCGACCGTGCGCTATCTCGTCCACGGCGCCGTGAAGACTCCGGCGATCGCCGCGCGAAAGGTGTTCGTGGTCGGTGAGGCCGACCGCATGGTCGTGCAGGAGGGATCGGAGTTCGCCGCGAACGCCTTCCTCAAGCTGCTCGAGGAACCACCCGCGGACACGTGGATCATCGTGACCACGAGCGCCCTGGCGGCGCTGATTCCTACGGTACGGTCCCGGCTCGTCGCCGTTCGCGTGCCGCCCCTCGATGACGCCAGCGTGCAGGCCTTCGTCGCCGATCCCTCCGTGAGCACCGCGCTCGACGAGCTCGGGCTCCCCGGCTCACGGGAGGAACGAGTGCGCCTCGCGCAGGGTGCCCCGGGAATGCTCCTCACCTCGACGCTGCGGCGCGAAGCCGTGGACGAGGCGGAGCGCTTCCTCGCCGCCGCGCAATCGCGCGATCCCGGAGCACGCTTCAAGCTCGCGCTCGCACAGGGCAACGTCGGAGCCCGCGGTGGATTCTCCGACGTCCTCGATGCCCTGACACTCGCGCTCCACGACCGCCTCCGCCGGCACGCCGAGCACCACGATGAGACCCGCACCCGGACCACCGGCCGCGCGATGGACGCGGTCGAGGAAGCCAAGCGGCTCGCCGAAGCCAACGTGAGCCCCCAGCTCATCACCGTCAGACTGCTCGAAGACCTCTCGGCCAATCTGCCGTAACCCCTGTCTCCGGTCACGAACATGCCCCTGAGCCACATCGATCCGTCGTCGGGCCGCGCCCGAATGGTCGACGTCACCGGCAAGGCGGTGACCGACCGGATGGCCCGCGCGCAGGGCTTGATCCGGATGAAGCGCGAGACGCTCGACGCGATCCGCGCCGGGACGACCACCAAGGGGGACGTGATCGCCGTGGCCCGCGTAGCGGGGATCATGGCCGCGAAGCGCACCGCGGAGCTGATTCCCCTCTGTCATCCCCTCCCACTCACCGACGTGGACCTAACGATCGAGCTCGACGAGACGCTGCCGGGGATTCGGGCGACGTCGACTGCCAGAACGGCTGCTCGCACCGGCGTGGAGATGGAGGCCGTCGTCGCAGTGTCTGTGACATTGATCACCATCTTCGATATGGTGAAGGGCTTGGATAGGGACCTCATCATTGGCGATATTCAGGTCACCGAAAAACGGGGTGGTAAGAGCGGCGATTGGAGCCGCGGGTAATTTCTGCCGCCGTCCCGTCACGACCCGAATGCGGCGCGGCTCTTGCACCTCCTGTCCGCGTCTGCCGCCGATAGAGGGGGCCCATGAAAGACCTTCGCGGGACCTACGTACATCGTGGTGATCGGGAGCGCCGCAGGAGACGCTTTCGCGCGGGATTCATGCTCGCGGGCCTCCTGGCCGCCGCGACGCTTGCCGCGCGGAACTGGGAGCCGGGCGAGGCCAGCGCCGCGGCTCCGGCGGGTGGCACGGCCGTCGCGGCGCCGCACCACGATGGTGTGGCGGACCAACGGGCCGGTTTTTCCGAGCTGCAGCGGTGGCATCACATCCACGGCTACGCGCGCCGCTACAAGATCTCGTCCGCGCTCGCGGAGGCGATCTATGAAGCGGCGATCGCGGAGCGCCTCGATCCCGCGCTCGCCTTCCCGCTCGTGCGTCTGGAGAGCCGCTTCCACGAGCGGGCGCTGAGTCCCGTTGGAGCGATCGGCCTCACGCAGCTCATGCTGCCCACGGCGCGCTTCTACAAGCCCGGTGTCACCCGCGAGGAACTGTACGATCGCGACCTGAATCTGCGCATCGGATTCCGCTACCTTCGCGACATGATCAAGACCTACAAGGGCAACGTGCAACTCGCCCTCCTGGTCTACAATCGTGGCCCGACGGCGGTGGAGCTCGATCGCCGCCTCGGCATCGACCCGTCGAATGGCTACGACCGGATCGTCCTCAGGGGCTACAAGGGCAAGGGCATCCTGGACTGAGTGAAATAATGAGGAA
>DATIGO010000338.1:0-2337 GCA_035454665.1 Gemmatimonadaceae bacterium
CACGGGTCGGCGCACCACGCGCCCGCCGGCACCCGTTAGCACCTGTTCGCACCTGTTAGCACCCGTTAGCACCCGTTAGCACCCGTCTCACATCATCATCGACGCGATGGCCGCGTTGATCAGCGTCGCGGCAAACCCCGCCAGCAGCGCGCGGCCGGCCAGCCGGGCGAGATCGCTTCGACGCTCCGGCGCCATACCGCCGAGGCCACCGAGCAGCATCCCGATCGATCCGATGTTCGCGAAGCCCGTGAGCGCAAACGTCGCGAGCACGTGAGATCGCTCGGAGATATTACCGGCATACGTGGTGGTCAACTTCACGAACGCGATGAACTCGTTCGCCACGAGCTTGGTGCCCAGCAGGTCGGCCACGGCGGGCACGTCCGGCCGAGGGACGCCCATCAGCACCGCCACGGGCGAGAAGACGACCGCGAACACGCGCGCGAGCGTCAGCCCGGGCCAGACCAGCCCGAGCAGGTGATCGAGCATCGCAAGGAACGCCAGGAAGGCTATCAACATCGCGGCCACGTTGAGGGCGAGCTTCAATCCCTCCGACGCGCCCGCGGCCAGCGCGTCCACGACGTTGACGTGGGTACGGACGACGGCGACCCTCACGCGCCCCAGCGTGGCGGGCACGTCGACTTCCGGGATCAGAATCTTCGAGAGGTACAGCCCGCACGGCGCGGCCATCACGCTGGTCGTGATGATCGCCACCGGATCGGCTCCGAGCGCGATGTAGACGGCCATCACGCCGCCGGAGATCGTCGCGAGCCCGCCCGACATCACGGCCAGCAGCTCCGAGCGTGTCATCCCCGGCAGATACGGCTTGACGATGATGGGCGCTTCCGTATGACCCATGAAGACGTTCGCCGAGGCCGACAGCGTCTCGGCGCCGCTCGTTCGCATGAATCCCATCATCAGCCGCGCCATTCCTGCCACCACCAGCTGCAGGACGCCCAGGTGATAGAGCACCGTGAAAAATGCCGACACGAAGATGATCGCGGGGAGCGCCGTGAACGCGAAAATGAATCCGCCGCCGGGCAGGACCTTCGCGACGGCGTCAGGATTCGCGAGGTCGCCGAACACGAAGCGGGATCCGGCGTTCGTGAACTCGAGGAACCGCGTCACGGCTGCGGCGAAGCGGCTGAAGAGCTCGTACCCCGGTCTGACCCCGCCGACTTCGAGTCGCAGGATCAGCGCGGCCAGCGCGATCTGGAGGCCAAGTCCCCACGCGACCGTTCTCCAGTTGACGGCCCGGAGGCTCGACGAGCACGTCGCCACGATCAGCAGGAGACACCCGGCGCCGAGCGCGCCCTGCAGGCGATGATCGATACGCCCCTCGACCGCGTACACCACCAGGGCCAGCCCGGCGGCGCCGGCCGCACACGCGAAGCGCAGGACACGATCGGTGAACATCAGGCAGGAGGGGTCGATTGGGCCTCGCCGCGGGGGGAGATTGTCCCACGCGTCGCGGTCACCGGACCACCTCGCGCACGAGAGGGGGCACCACAGGAGGCTCGTCGCCGATGACGAGACCCGACAGCAGGCGCGCTCTCGCGTCCGCGACGCGCGCACCCGCGCCGGCGTGCAGCTCCGCGATCGCCTCACCCGACTTCACCGGGTCTCCCGGTTTGGCGCGCAGGACGATGCCCGCGGCGTGATCGACGACGGCGTCGATACGGTCGCGGCCGGCGCCGAGCAGCATCGAGGCCAGACCGACCGCGTCCGCCCGCAGCTCCCGCACATACCCGGAGCGCTCCGCGAGGACTGTCTCGATCCGGGTCGCACGAGGGAGGGTCGCCGGATCCTCGAGCACGCCTGCATCACCTCCCTGTCGTTCGACGACCCGCCGGAAGTGATCGAGCGCTCGACCGCCCGCCAGGGCCTCACGCGCCATGGACTCGGCGGCGGCGGGCGACGCGGCGGCACCACCGAGCCGAAGCATCCGGGCGGCGAGCGTCAGGCACAGCTCCTGGAGATCCGCGGGGCCATGACCCTTCAGCGTCTCGAGGCATTCGCGGACCTCCAGCGCGTTGCCGACGGTCCGCCCGAGCGGCGTATCCATGCTGGTGACGACGGCCTCGACCGTCATGCCCACGCGCCCGCCGATCGCCACCATGCACTCGGCCAGCGCGCGCGCGTCGTCGATCCCCTTCATGAACGCGCCGGCGCCGGTTTTCACGTCGAGGACCAGGGCCTCCGAGCCCTCGGCGATCTTCTTGCTCATGATCGACGAAGCGATGAGCGAGACGTGTTCCACGGTGCCCGTCACGTCCCGCAGCGCGTACAACCGCTTGTCGGCGGGCGCCAGGTCCGCCGTCTGGCCGATGAACGCGCATC
>DATIGO010000339.1:0-29524 GCA_035454665.1 Gemmatimonadaceae bacterium
GAAGATCGTCGCGCCGCGATAGGCGAAGAAATTCCGGAACTTGGGATCCACGACGATCGGGATCCCGCGCGCGCGCGCGGCGTCGATCGACGCGGTGATCACCGCGGGCATCAGCACGCCCTTGTTGTAGTCCTCCAGCACCAGCGCGTGCGCGCGGCGAACGAGCGGCAGGAGCGCGTCGAGCAGCCGCTGCACCTCGCCGCGCGACAGGTCGCCGTCGTCCTCCTCGTCGAAGCGGACCACCTGCTGCGCGCGGGCCACGATCCGCGTCTTGGTCGTGGTCGGCCGGGCGCTCCGGATGAGCCCCCGCCCGTCGGCCCGGATCTCGTCGAGCATCGCGCGCAGCTTCGCCCCGGCGTCATCCATCCCGACGGCCCCCACGAGCGCGGCGCGCGCCCCCGCCGCGGCGACATTCTGCGCCACGTTCGCGGCGCCACCGAGTGCATAACGACGCTCCCGCACCCGGACCACCGGCACCGGCGCCTCGGGCGAGATCCGCTCGACGTCTCCGCGCAGGTACACGTCCAGCATCGCATCGCCCACCACGATCACGCGCTTCCCCCGCATGCCGTCCAGGAGAGCGTCGAGTCGTGAGCGCGAGATCGCGGGCCGGTCGGACATGGGTCAAGGATACAGTCCTCCTCGGGGAGGGTGAAGCGGGGCACGGCGGGCGCGGAGTATCCCACCACTCCGTCTGCCACGTTGCCTGGTCCTTCTCGCCGCAACGCCGCCTTCCCCCCTGTCCCCCGCCACCGGTTATCTTCCAACCGCGGGCCTCGCCCCCTCACCGTTCGCATGGACCTCTACCCGCTCGACGTCGTCGTCACTCGCGGCTCCATCACCGAATCGCGCCATCGCGTACATGCCGCGGTGGTGGACGCGGGATCCGGCCTCGTGGCGACGGCGCGCGATGCATCGTTCGTCGCGCCGTGGCGGTCCTGCGCGAAACCCTTCCAGGTCATGCCGCTCCTGCGCGAGGGCGGCTTCGAGGAGCTGGGGTGGGGCGATGACGAGCTGGCCCTCGCCTGCGCCTCGCACGGCGGGGAACCGGAGCATGTCGCCGTCGCCGAGAGCATGCTCAAGGACATCGGGCTCGAGGAGGGGGATCTCGCCTGCGGCCCGCACGAGCCGCTCGCGCGACGCGGCGCGCGCCTGCTGCGCGAGGCCGGCACGGCCCCCACCCGACTGCACAACAACTGCTCCGGCAAGCACGCGGCGATGCTGGCCCGCGCGCACGTGGCCCAGTGGTCCACGCACGGCTACGAGCGGAAAGGCCATCCCGTGCAGGAGGACTGTCTCTCCTGCGTGGCCGAATGGAGCGGGGTGCCGCGCGAATCGATCCCCTGTGCGATCGACGGCTGCGGTGCGGTGGTCTTCGCGCTGCCGCTCGACGCCATGGCGCGCGCGTACGCGACGTTCGCGCAGCGCGCGCGTCTGGGCGAGGAGATTCCGGCGCGCATCGTCAACGCGCTGCAGACCCGCCCCTTCCTCTTCGGCGGGTCCGACCGGTTCGACACGATCCTGGTCGAGGAGACCCGCGGCAGCGTCCTCTCCAAGATCGGCGCGGAGGCGGTCCACAGCGTGGCGCTCGTGGAACGCGGCATCGGCATCGCGCTCAAGGTCGAGGACGGCGCGAGCCGGGCGCAGTACCCGGCGCTGTTGCACCTGCTGCAGCGGCTCGGCGCGCTGCCCGACCCCCTGCCGCCGCGTCTCCTGGACTTCGCGTGTCCCCGGGTGCGCAGCACGCGCGGCGAAACGGTCGGGACCGTCCGCGTGGACGTCGGCTGAGTCCGCGCGCAACGCGACGCTCCGGGCGCGTTGGAATGATGTCGCACGCCGCCCCCAGACCTGCTACCGTGCACGGGCTGACCGCGGAGGACCTCGCACTGGTCCGGCTGGCGGCGGCGCTCGCGGCGAAAGACGAAACCGTCGTGCGCGAGCACCTCGAGCGTGTGGTGCACGTCGTTCGCCCGGTCTGGGTGGAGGAGGTCATTCTGCAGACGTATCTCTTCGGCGGCTTCCCGCGCGCGTTGAACGGCATGCGCGAGTGGCGGCGCGTTTCGGGGCGCAGAGCGCCGTCCGCAGACGGTGAGGTGGGCTTCGAGCGGGCCAGCCAGTGGCAGGCCCGCGGTGAGGAAACCTGTGCCACCGTCTACGGGCCGTTCTACGAGCGGCTCCGTCACAACGTCCAGGCGCTGCATCCCGCGCTCGACGCGTGGATGATCGTCGAGGGATACGGCAAGGTGCTGTCCCGTCCGGCGCTGGATCTGGCCCGGCGTGAGCTGTGCATCGTGGCCGCGTGTGCGGCGGCGGGGCAGGACCGGCAGCTGCACTCGCATCTGCACGGTGCGCTGCACGCGGGCGCGTCCGCCGGTGCCGTCACCGCCACGCTCGACGCGATCGCCGATCTTCTCACCGCCGACGAGAGCCTCCGCTACCGCCACCTGTGGAGCAAGGTGCGCTCCACGCATCGTGCGACTGGCGATGTTCATTGATCGCGCCGTCATCCGCGTGAAGGCGGGCACCGGGGGCTCGGGGGCGTCCTCGTTCCGCCGGGAGAAGTTCGTGCCCATGGGTGGCCCCGACGGCGGCGACGGCGGGCGCGGGGGCGACGTGATCGTGCGTGGGGATCGCAACCTCACCACGCTGCTCGACTACACCTACCGTGATTCGTGGGAGGCGGAGCGCGGCGAGCACGGGATGGGGTCGAACAAGACCGGTCGCTCGGGAGCGAGCGTCACCCTGCCCGTGCCCCCGGGGACGATCGTCCGCGACACGGCCACCGGCGAGGTGCTGGCGGAGGTGCTCGCGGAGGGCGAGGAGCACGTCGTGGCGCGCGGGGGCCGCGGTGGGCGCGGGAACACCGCCTTCGCCACCAGCACGCACCAGGCTCCGCGCGAGTGGGAGCCCGGGCGCGAGGGAGAGCAGCGCACGCTGGAACTCGAGCTCAAGCTCATCGCCGACGTGGGTCTCGTGGGAAAGCCGAACGCGGGCAAGAGCACGCTGCTCTCGGTCGTCTCGAGGGCGCGCCCGAAGATCGCCGACTACCCGTTCACCACGCTGTCGCCCAACCTGGGCGTGGTGCAACTGCCGGACCATCGCACGTTCGTCGTGGCCGATATCCCCGGGATCATCGAGGGTGCGGCCGAAGGAAAGGGGCTCGGCCTGCATTTCCTGCGGCATATCGAGCGCACGCGGCTCCTCGCCTTCCTCATCCCCATCGACGACACCGACTGGCAGCAGGAGTATGACCAACTGCGTCGCGAGATCGCGGCCTATTCGCCGGAGCTCGCGGCCAAGCCGCACTGCGTCGTCTTCACCAAGCTCGACCTCCTGGGCGAGGACTTCGTCCCGCCGATCGAGGCGCCGGGCGCCTTCGGCGCGTACGCGATCAGCGCCGCGGCGCGCACGGGGCTCGACGAACTGCTGGCGGCGTGGTGGTCGCAACTCCTCGCCATGCGCGAGGACACGGTTCGCCGTGAGCGCGACGCCCTGCTCCCCTGAGGCGCGCCTCATCCGGGAGGGACTGGCCCTGTCGCTCGTGCCCGAGATCGGGTGCAGCGCGTTCCGGGAGCGCGTCGAACGGCACGGGTCGGCTGCCGACGCGCTGCTGGCCACGATCCCGCTGGCCGAACGCTATGCCGCGTTGCACGAGGCCGACGTGATCCTGATGCGCGCGCGCCGGGCGGGCGTGCGAGTGATCCTGCTCGGCGAGCCGGACTATCCCGAGTCGCTGCTGCACCTCCCCGACGCGCCATCGGCCATCTTCACACTCGGCCGCGACGACCTGTGGAGCGCACCCATGATCTCGATCGTGGGCACGCGTCACGCGTCGGCGAGCGGCGAGCGACTGGCGCATCGTATCGCGGCGGAGCTCGCGCGGCGCGGCGTCGTGATCGTGAGCGGGATGGCATTCGGGATCGATGCCGCGGCGCATCGTGGCGCCCTGGACGCGGGCGGCGCGACGATCGCGGTGCTCGGCGGCGGCTGCGACCGTCCGTACCCGCCGGCACATCGTGCCTTGCACCGCGAGATCGCCCAGCGCGGCGTGGTGGTCTCGGAAGCGCACCCCGGCAGCCACCCGGGGAAGGGCGCCTTCCCACGGCGGAACCGGATCATCGCCGCGTTCGGCGCGGCACTCGTCGTCGTCGAGGCGGGAGAGCGGAGCGGCGCCCTGATCACGGCCCGGCAAGCGGTCGATCTCGGCCGTGACGTGGGCGCCGTTCCCGGCGCAGTCGATTCACCGCGCCACGTGGGCACCAACCGCCTGCTCAAGGACGGGGCGACGATGATCACCGGCATCGAGGACGTCCTGATGCTCGCGGGGCTTGCCCCCGAGGAGCGGCCGGCGCGCGCGCCACACGCGGCACGTGCCGGGTCGCCGAACCGTCGCGCGCGCGGGCGCGCGCATCCGGCGGTTGGACCGACGGCCCACGACTCCGCCGCACCGACGGCGGCCTCGACCGGCGACCCTCACGCCGAGGCGCTCGTGGGGGCGCTGCGCACCGGCGCAACCGAGCCCGATGCGCTCCGCCGACTCACGAACCTGGAGCCGCGTGCCTTGAGCGCCGCGATCGCGACGCTCGAGGTGGCAGGGGTCATCTGGACCGATCACGCCGGGTCCGTGCGGCTGGCGCGCTGACGTTAGGTTGCTGGTGATGCCGGCTCGACACCTCTACGTCCACGTGCCCTTCTGCGCGCGCCGCTGCTCGTACTGCGACTTCGCGATCGCGGTGCGGCGCGTGGTGCCGGTCGAGGCATACCTGCGCGCCCTGCACGCGGAGATCGAGACGCGGTTCTCCGGCCGGGAACGGGAGGAGGTCGAGACCATCTACCTCGGCGGCGGCACGCCCAGCCGCCTTGGGGCAGAGGGCGTCGAGCGGTTGCTGGCGCTGCTCGCCCGCTACTGGCGTCGCGCAGCCGGCGCAGAGATCACGCTCGAGGCCAATCCCGAGGATGTGGACGACGCCGCGGCCCGCGCCTGGCGCGCTGCGGGCGTCACACGCGTGTCACTGGGCGTTCAGAGCTTCGACGATCGCGTTCTGGCCTGGATGCATCGGTCGCACGACGCGCGGCGTGCTGTGGACGCGGCACGGACCCTAACGGGCGCGGGGTTCGACGACTGGTCCGTCGATCTCATCTTCGCGCTCCCCGCGGAGCTGGGGCGCGATTGGGCCCGGGATCTCGAGCAGGCGCTCGCGCTCGCGCCGCCGCACGTTTCCGCCTACGGTCTCACGGTCGAAGCCCGCACCCCGCTGGCCCGCTGGCACGATCGCGGCCTCGTCTGCGGCGCGGGCGAGGAGACGTGGGAGGCGGAATTCCGGGCCGCCCACGAGACGTTGAGCGCCGCCGGGTACGAGCATTACGAGGTGTCGAGCCATGCGCGTCCCGGCCATCGCGCGCGGCACAACGCCGCCTACTGGGCCCGCGTCCCCTATATCGGGCTGGGCCCCGGTGCTCATGGTTTCGACGGCCAGGTGCGCCGGTGGAACGAGCGCGAGTTCGCGGCGTGGCAGCGAAGGGCGACCGCCGGCGAAGACCCCGTGGCGGGTCAGGAGCGACTGGCCGCGGCCGACGTCGCCCTCGAGGAACTTTACCTGGGTCTCCGGAGCACCCTCGGGGTACACGTGGGCGCGGTCGATCGTCTGGAAATCGATCGCTGGCGCGGCGAGGGATGGGCCGAGCTGCGCGGCGATCGGATCCGGCTCACAACAGCCGGTTGGCTCCGCCTGGATGCCCTGGTCGCGTCCTTGACCAGTCGTCGAAGTCGTTTGTAGATTTACACTTATGCAACTTCCTGAGCTTTCGGAGCGCGAGCGCCGGGTCCTCGAGGCGGTGATCCAGACGTATGTGGAGACCGCCGAGCCCGCGGGCTCGCATACGCTCTCGCGGAAGTTCGGCCTCGGGGTCTCCCCCGCGACCATCCGCAACACCATGAGCGACCTGGAGCAGAAGGGCTACCTGTATCATCCGCACACCTCCGCGGGGCGGGTCCCGACCGACACCGCGTACCGGCTCTACGTGGACTCGCTGATGGGTCCGGCTCAGCTTTCCCCCGAAGCGGCGGATCGCCTGGCGGAACAGCTCGCGGCCGGTGGCTCAGCGATCGAAGCCATTCTGCGCCGCGCCGCCCAGAGCCTTTCGGTCGTGACCCAGGAGCTGGGGGTGGCGATCGGCCCGCGGCTCGACAACGCGGTCCTGCAGCGGCTCGAGGTGGCGCGTGTTTCGCCGGAGCGGCTGCTGCTCGTCCTGACGCTGGCGGGCGGTGCGATGCGGACCATCTTCGTCGAAGTCCCCGGCCAGATCGCGGAGAGCGCCCTGGCCGAGGTCACGATGGTGCTGAACGACCGGCTGAGCGGCCTCTCCCTTCGCGAGATCCGCTCGACGCTGGGCGCGCGCCTGCGCGACTCGGCGGCCCGGCCCGAGGCGCGCGAGCTGCTCAACGTCTTCGTCCAGGAGGGAGAATCGCTCTTCGACCTTCCCCTGGCGGCTGGAGACGACGATGTGGTGCTGGGGCAGACGTCGGTCCTGGCCGAACAGCCGGAGTTCGCAACTGGGGAAAGCCTGCGGCGCCTCCTCGCGCTCACGGACACGCGGGCCGACCTGGGTGAGTATCTTCGGAAGCGGAACACCTCGCCGGGGATCAGCATCACGATCGGCACCGAGAACGAGGATCCGCGTCTCGACCGGCTCACGGTGGTGACGGCGGAGTACCGCACGGGGGCGCTCTCCGGCGTGATCGGCGTGATCGGACCGACGCGCATGCCGTACGACAAGGTCATCGCGATCGTGCGACATACTTCGTTGCTGGTGTCCGATTTGCTTGATTAGGTGGCGGGGGCGAGGGTCCTTGCGGAGCTCGTGCGGCGCCCCATCGGTTGTCGTGGCATTCTGGGGTTCGGCAAGAGCGGCACGCAGAGGCGCGGAGGGGAACTGAGAGGGCGCAGCGGGTTCCGTGAGGCGTCCGGAGATGACAGCCGTGGCCCGATACGAACAGCAACGGAGAATGGCGACGCAGACAACACGCTGGAGAACGGAGCGAGAAACGGCGCAACCAGAGCAAGGAACAAAGCAAAGACAGAAGCAAAGGACAGAAGCAAAGGACAGAAGCAAAGGACAACTGAACTCTTGTCCTGATCGACCCCCGCGGCAGTGCGAGTCTCCCCTGGGGAAGCGGAGAACCGAACCTGGAGACGCTCTGCGTCCTTTCAGTCCCGCTCCGCGCCACTGCGTGCCGCTGTGGCCGAACCGTGGAACGCGAAGACAGGACCTCTGACCTACCTCGAGAGAAATGGCTGACCTGTACCAGGTATTGGGCGTGCCCCGCGGCGCGTCGGACGACGAGATCAAGAAGGCGTATCGCAAGCTCGCGATGCAGTGGCATCCGGACCGCAACAACGGATCCGCGGAGGCCGAGGAGCAGTTCAAGCAGATCACCGAGGCGTACGACGTCCTGCGCGATCCCAACAAGCGCGCGATGTACGATCGCTACGGGGAAGCGGGGCTTCGGGGTGGCGGTGGGGCGGGCTTCCATCACGTCGATCTCGCCGAGGCGCTCAACATCTTCATGCGCGACTTCGGGGGGTTCAGCGGACTGGGCGATCTCTTCGGCGGCGGCGCGCGCCGTTCGTCAGGGCCGCGGCAAGGGCAGGATGTCAAGCTGACGGTCGAGCTCACACTCGCCGAGGTCGCGACGGGCGTCGACAAGACCTTTACGGTCAAGCTGCTCGATCCGTGCGACAAGTGCAGCGGCGCGGGGGTCGAGCCGGGAACGCGGCCGCAGCCCTGCGGCACCTGCGGCGGCCAGGGTGAAGTCCGGCGCGCGCAGCGGTCCTTCTTCGGCCAGTTCGTGAGCGTGATGCCGTGTCCGACGTGCTCGGGCGAAGGGCAGGTCATTACCTCGCCGTGCAAGAAGTGCCGTGGCGAAGGCCGCGTGCGCGGCGAGCACACGATTCCCGTGCACATCCCCGCGGGCGTCGCCACCGGGCAGTACATGACTCTGCGCGGGCTGGGGAATGCGGGTCCGCGGGGCGGCCCGCGCGGCGACATCCTCGTGATCTTCGACGTGCAGGAGGATTCCCGCTTCGAGCGCGACGGCGAGGACCTCTACTGCGAGGTGCTGGTCTCGTACCCGCAGCTCGTGCTGGGTGCAGACGTCGCGGTGCCGACGATCGGCGGCACCATGACGATGCGGCTCTCGCCGGGCGCGCAGAGCGGCCAGGTGCTGCACCTGCGGGGTCGTGGCCTGCCGCGCGTGAACGGTACCGGGTCGGGCGATCTCCACGTGCGCGTGCAGCTCTGGACCCCACCCGCGGACTCCCTCTCCCCCGAGGAGCGGGAGCTGATCAAGCGCCTGGGCACCCTTTCTGGGCAGCCGCCGCAGGAAGGGCGCCCGAAGGGCTTCTGGACGAAGATGAAGGAAGCGCTGGGCGCGTGAGCTGGCATGCGCTCCGCGTCACACCCGGCACGGAGCGCGAGGCCGTGATCGCCGCCCTGTTCGCGTCGGGGGCCGAAGGCGTGCATGAGGACGGTGCCCTCGTCGTCACGCACTTCCCGTCCGACGTGGCCGCGCACGCCGCGGCGGCCGCCGTCCATCGCGCCGATCCCGCGGCCAGGACCGAGATCGCCCTCGCGGCCGACGTCGACTGGTCGCTGGCGTGGCGGGACCGGCTGGGCGCGTACCCGTTAGGCAGCCTGACGATCGTGCCCCCCTGGATGTCCGGGGGTCGCGACCCCGCGCGCACCATCGTCGTCGAGCCCGGCATGGCCTTCGGCACGGGCGATCACCCCTCCACGCGCGGCGCCGGACGACTGCTCGAGCATGCGATGCGCACGATGCGTTCCGGTGCCGTGGTCGCCGACCTCGGAACCGGAAGCGCCGTGCTCGCCGTCGCCGCTGCGAAACTCGGCGCCCAGGCGATACACGCGATCGAGATCGATCCCGAGGCCTTCGGGAACGCGCGACACAACATCGCCGCGAACGGCGTGGACGACGCTGTCACGCTGCTCGAGGGCGACGCGGGAGCCCTGCTCCCCGTCGTGGCCCCGCTCGATTTGATCGTGGCGAACATCATCTCGTCGGTGTTGCTTCCCCTGCTGCCGGTCATGCGCGCGGCGCTGCGGCCATCGGGCTGCGCGATTCTGGCCGGGCTGCTGGCGTACGAGCGCGAGACGGTGATGGCTGCCCTGGCGTCCGGTGGCTGGCGTCTCGTGCGAGACGATCTCGAGGAGGATTGGTGGAGCGCACTGATCGCCCCGGCGTAGCCACGTTCCTCGCGGCCGACGAGCCGCTCGTCGTGGGCGCGACGATCTCGCTGGGCGAATCCGTGGCCCGGCACGTACGCGCCGTCCGTTACGGTGTCGGGAACGAAATCCGTCTCATCGACGGCGCCGGGAAACACGCCCGCGCCACGATCGTGCGGCTCTCGCGTGAGACCGTCGCGGCGCAGATCGACGACGTCCAGGAGGTCGCGCCACTGCCGGCCGTCCATGTGCTCGTTCCGGTCGCGGATCGCGAGCGCATGCTCTGGCTGGCCGAGAAAGCCGCCGAGCTCGGCGTGACGAGCTGGCGGCCGGTCATCTGGAAACGCTCCCGGAGCGTCGTGCCCCGGGGCGAGGGGCCCACGTTCACCAGAAAGCTCCGGGCGAGGATGTGCGGTGCGCTGGAGCAGTCGGGCGGGGCGCATCTGCCGCTCCTTTTTCCGGAGGCCACGCCGGACCGCGCGATCGCGGCCGCCCCGGACGGGGCACGCGTCGTCCTGGAGCCCGCGGGCGACCCGCTCCTCGACGTCGCGCTCTCCGCTCCGGTCTCGCTCGCCATCGGGCCCGAGGGGGGGTTCGAGGCCGGAGAACTGGCACAGCTCGAGGGCGCACAGTTCGTGCGGGCGTCGCTCGGCACCGGCATCCTTCGCTTCGAGACCGCCGCCGTGGCCGCCATCGCGGTCGCACGGTCCGTGCTGACCTCCACCTCACTGAGCTCTCTCCGCCGCGGAGCCGCCGATGGCCACTGACTGTCTCTTCTGCCGGATCGCCCGGAAGGAAATCCCCGCCACGATCGTGGCCGAGGACGAGCACTCCGTGGCGTTCCGGGACGTGAACCCCCAGGCCCCGACACACATCCTTGTGATACCGCGCACACACGTCGCCTCGCTGGACGATGTCCGGGATCCGCTGCTGATCGCGCGGGTGATGCTCATGGCCGCCGACGTGGCGCGAACGGAAGGCATCGTGAGCCAGGGGTACCGGACGGTCCTCAACACCAACTCCGGCGCGGGCCAGTCGGTCTTCCACCTCCACGCCCACATCCTCGGCGGCCGGCGGCTCACCTGGCCCCCGGGCTGATGGGCTCGCGCCGGGCACTCCGGGAACAGCATTGGACGCAGAGGCCGCGTAACCGCACGCCGATCAGACAATGATGCGGTGTGCTGTGCGGCTTTCTCCGCGCTCCGAGTCCATTGCTCTCGTGTGTTTCTGGAGCGTCGGGCGCCCTGGTCGACCGGCTCGCCAAACGCAAACCCCGGCATTGACTGAAAAGCCGCAAGTATCCTATTTTGCTGTGCTTACGGCTTGACAAGCACCTTCACACGGAGGCTGGCGGCGTTTGTCTGAAGTCATCATTCACGAAGACGAGAGTTTTGAGCGCGCGCTCAAGCGGTTCAAGAAGAAG
Organism: Gemmatimonadaceae bacterium; assembly: GCA_035454665.1. Taxonomy (GTDB): domain Bacteria; phylum Gemmatimonadota; class Gemmatimonadetes; order Gemmatimonadales; family Gemmatimonadaceae; genus DATIGO01. Next base: position 10,667 of record DATIGO010000339.1, read on the forward strand.
TGCGAAAAGGCAGGCATCCTGTCCGATCTGCGAAAGCACCGCCACTACGAGAAGCCCTCGGAACGACGCAAGCGCAAGATGAATGCGGCGCGGCGGAAGGGGCGCCGGTCGCGGGTAGGCTGACGACGGAATGTCGGAGCGGCTTGCGCGATGTCGACGCCACACCCCCGCGTCGCGTCAGGCGCAGGTGAAGCCGGTGAGCCGGGCGAAGCATCAGGCGAATTACGAGCCGCTCACGCTGTCGCTGGAGAAGTGCTGACGGAGTGCGGATGAACTCCCACGCACTCACCGTCCTTGAATTCGCGCGCGTCCTCGAGCTGGTGGCGCAGCGGGCGTCGTCGAACGCCGGCGCCGCGCGCATCCGGCGCCTGACTCCCACCTCCGAGCTCGCCGCCGCCGACGCCGAACACACGCGCGTGACGGCCATGCGCGCGCTGGTCGACTCGGAGCGCGGGTGGAACGCCGAGCCGATCCCGGACCTCGAGCGCGCGTTGCACCGTCTCCGCGTGGCGGAGGCATCGCTCGATGCGGCCGACCTCCTGGGCGTGGCCCAGCTCCTCCGCTCGGCGCGCCTGACGAGGGACTCGCTCCGTGGTGACGACCGCCCGCCGATGGCCCTGGCCCTGCTCGCGGCGCTGCGCGAGGCGCTCCTGGTGGACGAACCCGCGGAGGAGGCGATCGCCCGGGTACTCGCCGAGGACGGCTCCATCCGCGACGACGCCTCCTCCGATCTGCGCCGCATCCGCCGGGAGCTGCGCGCCTCCGAGGGCGAGCTCGTCGCGCTGCTCGAGCGCGCGCTGAGCCGCCTCGAGCCGCATCAACGCGTGCCCGACATGTCGGTCACGGTGCGCAATGGGCGCTACGTGATCCCCGTGCGGCGGGAGGCGCGCGGGGCGGTGGGCGGGATCGTGCACGACACCTCCAGCACCGGGGCCACGCTCTTCGTGGAACCGCCAGCCGCGATCGAAGCCTGCAACCGCATCCGCGAGCTCGAGGCCGACGAGTTGCGCGAGATCGACCGGCTCCTGGCCGCACTGAGCGAGCGCGTGCGCCCGCTCGCCGGAGGGCTGGCCGACTCGCATGATGCCCTGGTCGAGCTGGATGCGCTGTTCGCGCGGGCACGCTTCGCCGCCGATTTTCGCTGCGGCGCGATCCAGCTCGTGCCGCCGGGAGCCGGCTTCCGCGTGCTCGGCGCGCGGCATCCGCTGCTCGTCGCGCAGGGGATCGACGTCGTCCCGTTCGACCTCGAGATGTCCGACGTGGAGCACACCCTCCTCGTCTCGGGCCCGAACACCGGCGGCAAGACGGTTCTCCTCAAGACGCTGGGCCTCCTCTCGCTCATGGCGCAAGCCGGCGTGCCCATTCCGGTCGCGCCACAGAGCACGGTCGTCGTCTACGACGACGTCTTCGCGGACGTGGGCGACGAGCAGTCGATCGAGGCGAGCCTCTCGACCTTCAGCGCGCACCTGCGGAACATCGGCGAGATCCTGCGGCTCGCGAACGCTCGCTCGCTGTGCCTCCTCGACGAGCTGGGCTCGGGCACGGATCCCCTGGAGGGGGCGGCGTTAGGCGGCGCCGTGCTCGAGGCCCTGACCCGGCGCGGCGCCATGACCGTGGCGACCACGCACCTCGGGGCGCTCAAGGAGCTCGCGAGCGAGATGCCGGGCATCGTGAACGCCTCGCTCCAGTTCGACGCCGAAGCCATGGCGCCCACCTATCTCCTCATCAAGGGGATTCCGGGGCGCTCGTACGGGCTCAGTATCGCGCGCCGCCTCCAGCTCCCCGAAGCCGTACTGCAGCGCGCGGAGGAGCGCGTCCCGCAGGTCGAGCGCGACGTGAACGCCCTCCTGGTCTCGCTCGAGGCGCGCGAGGCGGAGTTGAGCCGACTCGAGGCGGAGACGCGCGCGTCCCTGGAAGATGCTCAGACGGCGGCCGGCCGCCTCGCGGAGCGGGAGCAGCTCCTGCGGCAGCGCGAGATCGCCTTCGAGCGCGAGGCTCGCCAGGACACGCGCCGCTATCTCCTCGAAGCCCGGAACGACGTCGAACGGACGATCCGCGAGCTGAAGAGGACGGCGTCCGAGCAGGTCGAAGACGCCGCCCGTGCCGCCCGGCAGCAGGTCGAGCGCATGGCCGAGGACGAACGGCGGCGGCTCGAGGAGCTGGAGACGCCCCCCCGCTCCGACCGGACCGGCAGCGCCGGTAGCGGCGAGCTCGCACCGGGTGACATGGTCCGCGTGGAGCCGCTCAACGGACGGCTCGGCCGGCTGATCGAGCGGCGCGAGGACGGCTGGGTCGTGGCCGTGGGCGCCGTGAAGATGACCTTCCCCGAACCCGCGGTGAGCCCGGCGCCGGAGTCCGCACGGCCCCCGGCAGGTGCTGTCCCGCTCCGTGGGGAGCTCCCGGATGTCGAAGCCCCCCGCGAGATCGACGTGCGCGGGATGCGGGCGGCCGAGATTGACGACCTCGTCCTTCAGGCCCTCGACGCTGCCATTCGCGCCGACCTGCGTTCGTTGCGCATCATTCACGGAAAGGGAACGGGCGCGTTGCGCGATCGAGTGGCCGAAATGCTTCAGAAGGACACGCGCGTGCGAGCCTTCCGGCTGGGCGCCTGGAACGAGGGCGGCGCCGGCGTGACCGTGGCTGAACTGTGAATGCGTGGACTCGTGCTCCGGTGATTCCGTGATCCCCGACGAGGATATCGAGCGCGTCCGTGAGAGCGCGGACATCGTCGCGATAGTCGGCGAGCACGTGCCGCTCAAGCGTGCGGGCGCCGACTTCCGGGGGCCGTGCCCGTTTCACCAGGGGAAGGGGCCGAACTTCTCGGTCTCGCCGCGGCGGCGGCGCTTTCACTGCTTCGTATGCGGCGAGGGAGGCGACGTCTTCACCTTTCTTCAGAAACGGCTGGGGCTGGATTGGCCTTCGTCGGTCCGCGTGGCAGCCGAGAAGTCCGGGATCACGCTGCGCGAGGTGAGCGCGAAACGCGAGGGCCCCGATCCGCGCGAGCCCCTCTGGGAGGTGAATGCTGCGGCCCTGGAGTTCTTCCAGCGCATGCTGCACGATGAGTCGCGGGGGGCCGTGGCGCGGGGGTATCTCGTCGAGCGCGGGGTCACGATGGAGCTGGCGGACCGGTTCGGCGTAGGCTTCGTTCCGCGCGATGCGGAGGCCCTGCGCGCGGCCCTGGCCACACTCGGGTTCAACGATGCCCGGCTGCTCGCGGCGGGGCTCCTCGGGCAGCGCGAGGACCAGGCGGAGCCGCGCGTGCGGTTCCGCAATCGGCTGATGTTCCCGATCTACGATGTGAGCGCGCGCGTGGTGGGCTTCGGTGGACGCATCATCGGCCCCGGTGAGCCCAAGTACCTGAACACGGCGGAGAACCCCGTCTTCTCGAAGGGGAAGCTGCTGTACGGGCTGAACTGGGCGCGCAACGCGATGCGCGTCGCCGAGCGCGGGTTGCTCGTGGAGGGATACTTCGACCGGCTGCGCCTGGCGGCGGCGGGCATCGAGGAGGTCGTCGCGCCACTGGGCACGGCGCTCACGTCGGACCAGGCCGCGCTGCTCACGCGCTACTCGAAGAACATCTTCCTGCTCTACGACAGCGATCGAGCGGGGCTCAAGGCCACCTTCCGCGCGGGCGACGAGCTGCTGCGGCAGGGCGCCGCCGTACGCGTCGTGACGCTGCCGGGCGGTGAGGATCCCGACACGTTCGTGCGCAAGTACGGGCGCGAGGGGATGGAGCGGGCGATCGCGGACGCGGTGGACGTCCTGGAGCGCAAGATCCAGCTCCTGCAGCGCGGCGGATGGTTCGCCGACCTGCACCGGCGCCGCCGGGCGATCGATCATCTCCTCCCCACGCTGCGGGCCGCCGTGGATCCCGTCACACGCGACATGTACGTCGGACGCGTGGCGGAAGCGTCCGGCGTGGATCGGGCGGTGCTGGCCGGCGAAGTCGCGGACGAGGCGCGCCCGGCGCCGCGAGACGTTAGGCAGGCGCGGCCGCTCGCGGCGGGTCCGGCGCCGGGTCCGGCGCGGGTGCCGCGCGGGCGCCGCCGCGCGACCGGAGCGGAGACCGCCGCAGAGCGGGATCTCGTCCGGGTCATGCTCGCCCTGCGCTCCTACGTCGAGCGGATCGGCGAACGAATCGGGCCCGAAGGGTTCCGCGACCCGCGCTATCGGGAGATCTTCGAGGGGCTGGTGCGGCTGGGGGCCGAGGTGCCCGCCCAGACGCTCGCGGCCGCCCTGTCGCCCGAGTCGGTCGCCGCCCTCGAGGCGCTCCTCGCGGAGCTCGACGCGGTGGTGGATCCCGAGCGCATGGTGCTCGACTGTCTGGCGCGCCTGCAGAAGCGTGCCCTGAAGGAACGCAACGCGGAGATCCAGCACCTGCTCCCCGCGGCGACGGACGTGGAGAAGAATCGGCTCATGGCGGAAAAGCAGGCGAATGTGGCCGAGATACGGAGGCTGTCTGAGACGGATCCGGCGGCATGAGGACAGGTCATCCCGAGGAGCGACGCGGCGTGGGATCTACCCACAGTGGGCGCGCGGCGGGCCACCGAGTCGGGGTAGCAGATCCCTCGGTCGCTGTCGCTGCTTCGGGATGACACCATCAGAATGGAGGTAGGGTGACAATCGAGCTCGACACGCTCCTGGCCCTGCAGCGGCAGGATGACGTCGTGGATGGTCTGCTGGCGCGGATGGACGCGCTGGCGCCGCGGCTGGCCGCGTTGGACAGCGCGCGCGAGAGCGCGGCGCGCACGCTGAACGAGACGAAGGCCCTGGTCGAGGCCGACGAGCGGCGTCAGCGCGAGATCGAGGGGCGGATCTCCGATCACCGCCAGCGGCAGGAGCGCAACGTCGCGCATCTGGACGCGGTGAAGCGCATGCGTGAGGCGACCGCGGCGATGATGCAGGTCGAACAGGGGCGGAAGCTCCTGATGGAAGAGGAGTCCGAGCTGCGCAGCCTCGTGGGCCGTGTCGCCGACGGTCACACGGCGATCACGCGTCAGACCGAGGCGCTCGACGCCCTTGACCTGGAGCAGGCGGATGCCCGCCAGGTGATCGGGGCGGAGCGTGCGGAGCTCGAGCAGGAGTTGCGGTCGGCGCAGGCCGAGCGCGAGGCGCTCGCGAGCAAGGTGAACGGCGATCTGCGGCGCAAGTATGAGCGGATCCGCGGCCGGCGCCGGTCGCAGGCCGTCTTCGCGCTCGTCGGCACCGCGTGCGGGTGCTGCGACACCGCGGTCCCGATCCAGCGCGGAAAGCAGATGGCCAACACCGGAGCGATCGAGGTGTGCGAGACCTGCGGCGTGCTGCTCTACGCGTCGGCGTGACGACGGGCACGTGAGCCGGATCGAGGCGCCGGCCCGCTCCGCGGAAGTCCGGGAGCGCGAGCAAGGTGGCGGCCTCCGAGGAGTGGTGCGCCCTCGCGGCCGGCGCTCAGCGGGAGCGGGAGGTTGCGTCGCGTTCGCCGGTCCCGCGACGCGCTGGAATGGTCCGCCATCGGCCGGGGTGATCGTGTAGCTTGTTGGGCATGAGCACCTTTGCCGCCCGCATGCGCCCCGAGGCGCGCTGGTCCCTCCCCGCGGAGCCTGAACCCGCGGCCGTGGTCGCACTCGCGCAGTCGCTGCGGCTTCCGGAGACGCTCGCGGCGCTGTTGATCGCGCGGGGACGCGGGGACCCCGAGGCGGCGAAGGCCTTTCTCCGGCCGCGACTCGAGCAGTTGCATCCACCGCTCTCGATGCGCGGGATGGACCGCGCGGTGGAGCGCCTCACGCGCGCCATCAGAGACGGCGAGACGATCCTCGTGCACGGCGACTATGACGTGGACGGGATGTGCTCCACCACGATTCTCGTGCGGACGATCCGGCACCTGGGCGGCACCGTGACCCCGTTCATACCGCATCGGTTGAGCGACGGGTACGACCTGACCGAGGCGGGGGTGCGCGCGGCGGCGGAGATCGGGGCGCGCGTGGTGATCACGTGCGACTGCGGCACGAGCGCGCACGCGGCGGTCGACGCGCTCGTCAGGCAGGGCGTGGACGTGATCATCTCCGACCATCACCTCCCGGGCGAGGCGCCGCCCGAGTGCCTGGCCGTGCTGAATCCGCGCGTGATGGGATGCGACTATCCCGACAAGGACCTGTGCGCGGCGGGTGTCGCGTTCAAGCTTGCGGTCGCACTGCTCGAGGCGCACGGCGCGAGCGTGAACGTCGCGTATCACATGCTCGATCTCGTGGCCCTGGCCACCGTGGCCGACGTGGCGCCGCTCCGCGGCGAGAACCGGATCCTCGTGCGCTACGGGCTCCGGATGATGAACGACACGAAATGCGTGGGGCTCCGCGCGCTGATCCAGGCCGCGGGGCTCGAGGGGCGCGAGCTCACGGCCGGGCGGATCGCGTACCTCCTTGCGCCGCGGCTGAACGCCGTGGGCCGGCTCGGACACGCGCTGCGCGGCGTGGAGCTGTTGCTGAGCACCGACGTCGCCCATGCGAACGCGATCGCGCGCGAGCTCGAGGAGCTGAACCGGACGCGCCAGTCGATCGATCGCGCCACGCTGGACCAGGCGCGGAAGCTCACCGAGGCGCTCGATCCGGAGCAGACGTTCGGTGTGGTACTCGGCGCCGAGGGGTGGCACCCCGGCGTGATCGGCATCGTGGCGTCGCGGCTGGTGGAAGAGCTGTACCGGCCGGTCGTGCTCGTGGCGATCGACAGCGGGGTGGGGAAGGGGTCCGGGCGATCGATCCCCGCGTTTGATCTGCACGCGGGCCTCACGTCATGCGCGGACGTGTTGCTGCGGTACGGCGGCCATCGCGCCGCAGCCGGGCTCACGATGGAGGCGTCGCGCCTGCCCGAGCTGGCCGAGCGGTTCAATGCGGCGGCGCGTGCCTGTCTGGCGCCGGAGGATCTCGTGCCGGAGCTCCGGGTGGACCTCGAGGTGCCGCTCCTCAGGGTGAACGAGGATCTGGAGACGCTGCTGCGGCATTTCGAGCCGTACGGGATAGGGAATCCCGCGCCGGTGCTCGTGTCGCGCGGCGTGAAGGTGAGCGTGCCGCCTCGGCTCGTGGGCGAGAACGGCGTGAAGTTTCGTCTGGCCGACGGTCCCGCGGAGCTCGAAGGCGTGTGGTGGGCCGCGGCCGATCGCGCGCCGGAGTTTCCCGCCGGGAGCGCGGTCGATATCGCCTATCGGCTGGAGCGCGACGTCTATCGGGGGACGAGCCGCCTGGTGGCGCGGCTGGCGGACGTGAGGCGGTAGGTGCGGATCATCGCCGGGCGCTGGCGCGGCCGGACGATCAAGGCCCCGCGCGACGCGCGGGTACGGCCCACGGGGGATCGCGCGCGCGAAGCGTGGATGATGATCCTGCACCACGAGCTGCCCGGGGCACGGGTGCTGGATCTCTACGCGGGGTCGGGGGCGTTAGGCTTCGAGGCCTTGTCGCGCGGGGCAGCGAGCGTGGACTTCGTGGAGCTCGCGCCGGCGAGTCTCAAGGCGTTGCGCGAGAATGGAGCGGCGCTCGGGGCGTTGGAGCAGATGCGGATCCATCGGGCGGAGGCGCTGCGGTTTGCGCAGAGGCTCGAGGTGGGGGCGTTCGACGTGGCGTTCGCGGATCCGCCGTATGGGCTGGGGATGGCGCCGAAGCTGGCGATGGCGTGGTTCAGGGTGCCGTTTGCGGGGATACTCGGCATCGAGCATGATGTGCACGAGGTGATGCCGGCAGGTGGAGAAACGCGGGTGTACGGAGGGACCGGGGTGACGCTCTACCGTGTCGAGTCGACGGGCGGGGACACTGGACCACCAGGATCGTGAGGAATCAGGTGGATGCTTGGTGCCCGTGTCGTCTCATGGAAACCCGTGAGCCGCCCTGGGGTGATACAGTGCTACCGGCCGCGTTGTGGAGGCAGCGGATGCGTCGTCTGATGGGTGTACTGGCCGTCATGCTCTGCGCGGGCGGGACCGTACAGGGCCAGGCGGATACGTCCAGGCCGCGCCCGAAGCCCCGCCCGGTGATCGACCCGCGGTTGCCTGACTCGATTCGCACGCAGGAGATCGGGGTCCTCGAGGTCATCGAGGTTATCAAGGGGCAGGCAGCGGCCACGCAGTATCCCGACCAGACAGACCCGGTCACGCGGCACCGGATGCTCGCGACGCTGGGCACCCAGCGGCAAGTCTGGGCGGAGCGCCGCCCTCGTACCTATGCCATCCGAGTCCTGGAGGTCAGTCATTGTATCTCTGTGCGGACGGGGCCACGCGTCGACGGTGCCCTCTCGCTCGACCAACTCGTCGTCCGGGATACGACGGTCGTGAGGCGCGACTCCGCACCGATACCTGCCAGGTACGAGCAATCCTGTCCACGTGCGTGGCGCGTCGACGACCTGTTTGCCGAGGTCGGACGCGCCCTCGCGGACACCACGGCATACATCGCGGATATCCAGTACGACGAGGCGTACGGCTTTCCGCGCGCGTATCGTGTCCGCCGTGGAGGGAAAGTGATCGTCGAATCGTTCGCGCCCGTTCGGTAATGGGGGTTCGCCGGGACGGTCGGGCTCGACTTGGTGCTTGCGGCGGCCCCTGCCGTGGAACGGGATCGCGCCCGGCACTGATGGCCGATTCGCGACCTGCATCCGTCAGATACGATGACCACCGACTCGGCGACCGCCGCCGTGGCTGAGGGAAGTCAGTCCTTCCCGCGTACCCCTTGACCGTGTGAACAGGGCACACGATGATCTTCATCCCCCCACTCGCGACTCGGCTCCCTGAGGAGTTCTGGTCTCAGTCGTTGCGCTGACCAGTAGCCCTCGCCACCGCAGTCGCGAACGTGCCTGATGTTCGGAGGCTCGCGCCGTCACTTCGCCGGCGCCATCCCGCGACGCCGGATCCGATTCCGGCGAAGGAGTCCGACATGTCAGGCTTCAGATTCTCCAGTTCCATGCTGTTCGTTTTGACCGCGCTGGCGGCGTGCGGAGGTGATCCCGTGAGCCAGCAACGCCCGGATGCCGCTGCGCTCGCTCAATCGGACGCATCGCGAGGCGTGTTGAACGCGAACGACCAACATGGCAGCCGTCAGATCGCGATCCTCGACGACTGCGACGCCGACGACCTGGCGTGGGCCGCAACCGGCGGCTGCGTGCTTCGAGGCGGCGCGGTGCCCGAAGCCGAATTCGGCGCGTTCCTCGTCTCCCCGCTGGCGGCGGCCGTCGTCGGCCATCCGGGATGGCGCAATGAACCGTCGTACCTGCGCGTCACCGCCGGAAGGAGCGTTCAGGTCAGGAACCAGGGAGGCCGCGCGCACACCTTCACACCGGTCGCGGCGTTCGGCGGGGGCTTCGTGCCACCGCTCAATTTCGGCCTCACCGCGGCGCCCGAGTGCGTTCCACCAACAGGCACTCCACAGATCGTGCCTCCCGGTGGACGACTGGAGCTCGAGAACCTCGCACCCGGGAATCATCGCTTCCAGTGCTGCCTTCACCCGTGGATGCGCGCGCTCGTGAAGGTCGAATAACGCGGGGTGAAAAGCGGTAGCGGTGATGCACGACGGCGGGTGGGAGTCGCCGGTACACGCCCATTCCGCCGTCGTGCGTCTCTGCGCCGGCAACGCGGCCTGATCGGGGCGGCGGCCGCGCTTACTTCGTCACCACGTACCAGTTGTTCTGAATGTCGTGCGCCAGCTTGTGCGTGATGATCGACCGGAACCCCGCGCGCTCCAGATACTCGCGCGTCTTCTCCTCCCCCCACATCGCGCCGAGTCCCTCGCCTCCCTGCGCGAGTGACACCGTCATGCAGTGCATGCACGAGATCGTGTAGAGAAAGGTCCCGATCGGATGCGCGACATCCTGGTCCACGTGGCTCGTCCCGCTGATGTCCTGCATGAGATACACACCGTCGGGCTCGAGCGCGCGGTGGATTCCTCTCAGCACGTTGAGCGGCTTTGCCTGATCGTGCACCGCGTCGAACGTCGTGATGAAGTCGTATGCCTCGACCGGTGCGCTCCGGTCGAAGTCGCTGAGATCCGCGACGGCAAACTCCACGTTGTCCATTCCCCGGGCCTCCGCGCGCGCGGCGGCGATCGCGATCTCCGAGAGATCCATCCCGACGAAGCGGCTCTTCGGGAAGAGCGCCGCGAGCCGGTTCAGGATGCGACCCCGCCCGCAACCTACGTCGAGCATGCGGATGCCGGCCTCGAGGCGTTCGATCAGGCCCGGTACCAGGGGGAGGATGTGCGACTGCAGCGACGACATCACCGACTGGCCGCTGTCCTCGGCCATGACCTCGTGAAAGCGCGGGAAGCGGTCGTAGGGGACACCTCCCCCATGCCGGAAGCACTCCACGATGTCGTCCTCGACACTGCCGAGGAGTCCGATGTACTGCGTAAAGACGCCGACGTTGTCCGCGCCGGCGGCGCGCGTGAGGAACGCCGCGTGCTCGGGCGGCAACCGGTAGCGCCCGGACGGATCCACCTCGACGACGCGCGCAGTCACCATGGCGCCGAGCCACTCGCGGACATAGCGCTCATTGAGCCCCGCGCGGGTCGCGATCTCCTGCGACGTAGCCGGTTCCATCGTGCTCATGACGTCGAAGAGCCCGGTGCGATGACCGATCGACGTCATCAGGCACAACGCGCCCTGGTTCAGCGTGGCGAGCAGCGTGCCGGCGAACGCATCGGCGCGCGCGCGATCGAATGGGGTCTCCCTGGTCGATGACGACATCCTGCAGATCTCCGTGATGGTGAGGCGGTGCACTACGGCGGGGCAGCGCAGCGTCGCCAGAAGCCTAGGCGGCGGTCCTCGCCCGCGGCAATATCCAGCACTACCGTTCCCGCGAGGATTCATGGCGAGATCTGGAGATGACGGAGGGCGGATCGCCACCCATCAGGACGTCCCATTGCCTCGTGGCTCCCATCGGATGGAACACCCGGCGCTGACCGCATCCGGACTGACCGACCTTCTGCGCCGCGGGGGCAGTCTCACGCGCGGCGAAGTCCTGGATGTGCAGGTCGAACGGGAGCTGCAGACATGGGTTTCCCATCTCGCCTTCGTTCGCGTGCAGTATTCGGCGCACGCGTCCCGTGACCTTCCGTGCTCGCTTCTCCTCAAATGGCCGGCCACCGGTTCTGGCCAGAGAGGCCCTGACGACGATGCGGAGCGCGACTTCTATGCGCGCGTCGGCCGGAGTCTCCCGTCGCCGCCCATGGTCCGCTGTCTCGCGGCCGTGGAGGGTGCCGAGGGAAGGAGCACTCTCGTACTCGAAGACCTCCGGAGCTCTCACGACCATCGGCCCTGGCCGATTCCGCCGTCCCGGCCCCGGTGCGAGGCGGCGCTCGACGCGCTGGCGCGGGTCCATGCCGAATGGTGGGAGCACCCTTCGCTGGGGAAGACCATCGGGGCGCCCCATACCGCCGAAAGCCTCCGCGAGATGGTCCAGGGTATCGGAGCAGAGCTGCCGGCCTTTCTCGCGGACGTGGGCGACGCGCTACCCCGCCGCGGTCGCGAGACGCTCGAGCGCGTTTTCAGCTCGCCGCTGCGTCCCTGGCTCCGCCTCGCCGACCCGCATGCGCTCACCCTGGCGCACGGAGACGCGCATTCCTGGAACTTCCTCTTTCCCCGCGGTGGCGCCGGCCCGGCGTACCTGATCGACTGGCAGACCTGGCATGTGGACGTCGGCGCGCGCGATGTCGCGTACCTCATCGCATTGCACTGGCCGCCGAGTCGGCGCCGGGAGCTGGAGCAACCGCTCCTGCGGCACTATCACGAGCAGCTTCTGCGGGGTGGTGTTGAAGGCTACCCCTTCGAAGCGTTGCTCCTGGAGTATCGACGCTGTGCAGTGCGCAACCTCACCTTCCCGATCATCTTCTGGAAGCGCGGCATGGCACCGGAGGGATGGTGGAACCGTCTCGATCACGCGCTCGCGGCGTATCGGGACCTCGAGTGCGAGGAACTGCTCTGAGCGGGGAGCTGCTCCCCGGTTCGTCGCACCTCACTCCGCCCGGAGCGCCAGGATCGGATCCACCCGCGTCGCTCGCCTCGCCGGCAGGTAGCTGGCGAGCACCGACGCCCCCAGCAGCACCGCCGCCACCCCGACGTACGTCGCCGTATCGGTCGCCGTCACGCCATAGAGCAGCGTCCCCATGAAGCGCGTGAGCCCCAGCGCGCCTAACGCGCCGAGCACGAGCCCGCTGACCGTCAGGACCAGGCCGCGCCTGAGCACGAGCCGGCGCACCTGCTCCGGCGTGGCCCCCAGCGCGATCATGATCCCCAGCTCGCGCGTGCGCTGCGTCACGACGAACGACAACACGCCGAACACCCCGAGCACCGCGATGACCAGCGCCACGCCGGCGAACGTGCCCAACAGTGCGGACGACCAGCGCGCCGGTGCCAGGGCCGTGTTCACCACGTCGTCCATCGTGCGCACGTTCCGCACCGGCAGGCTGGGATCGAGCGCGCGGATCACCGCTCGCGTGGCCGCAATCAATCCCGTGGGATCCCCCCTCGTCTGCACCACGTAGTTCATCGCGGGCCACGCCGGCATCACGGCGAGCGGAATGTACACGGCCGGCAAGGCATCGGTCCCGAGCCCCGCGTCGCGGGTGTCGCTCACCACGCCCACGATCGTGCCCTGCTCGAAGAGCCGGTTGTCGGGGGCGCCCATGTAGATCGGCCGCCCGATCGGATCCTCGCCCGGGTAGTACTTCCGAGCGAGCGCCTCGTTGATCACCACCACCGGCGCGTCGATCCGATCCGTCTCCCGCAGCAGGCGCCCGCGCCTGAGCGCGATCCCCATCGTCTCGAAGTACCCGGGCGAGACGACCCGGTACGCCTCGCCGGTGGGCTTCATCCCGGGAGGGAACGGCCGGTCGACGAGGTTGAGCCAGGCACCGATGCCGCGGCCGCTCACGGGCAGCTGGCTCGTGACCGCAGCCGACCGTACGCCCGGCAGCGCGCGGATGCGCTCGAGCGATTGCGGGAAGAACGCCCGATTCTCGGTGGGGAGCCGCACGCTGAACGTGAGCACCTGCTCGGAGCGCACGCCGGGATCCACACGCAGCAGCAGATCGAAGCTGCGGAGCAGGAGCCCCGCGCCGATCAGCAGCATCATGGCAAGCGCCAGCTCCGACACGACCAGCGCGCTCCGCGCCACGGTACCACCCGTGCTCCCCCGGGCACCGTCCCGGAGCGCGTCGCTCGAACCTCCACTCCTTCCCGCGCGCGCGAGCTGCCAGGCCGGTGCGCTCCCGAAGAGCAGTCCGGTGAGCACGGAGACGCCAAGCGTGAACAGCAGCACGCGTCCGTCGAGCGCGATCTCACCCGCCCTGGGCAGATTCGTCGCCGCTTCCGCTGCCATCAGCAGGCCGAGGAAGAGCCGCGCGACGAGCAGGCCGGCCGCGCCACCGACCAGGGCGAGCAGCACGCCCTCGGTGAGGAGCTGCCGTGCGATGCGTCCCTGGCCGGCGCCGAGTGCCTGACGAACGGCCATCTCGCGGCGCCGCGCATGGGCGCGCGCCAGAAGCAGGTTGCCGAGATTGGCGCATGTGATGAGCAGCACGAACGCCACCGCGCCCATGAGCACGAGGAGCTCCACGCGCGCGCTCCCCACCACGATGTCGTGCAGGGGCTGCGCGAGGAGGACGAGATTCTCGTTGTAGCCGGGCCAGTCGCGTCGCAGCCGTGCGGCGATGGTCGCGAGCTCGGCGCGCGCCTGCTCGATCGTCGCGTCCGGGTCGAGGCGCCCTACCGCCAGAATGAAGTACTGGTCACGGTTCTCGCGGAAGGCCGTCTCGAAGCGGGCGGGCGCATAGAACGCCGACTCGTCGCCGAGGAAGGAGTAGCCCGGCGGCATGATGCCCACGATCGTGCGGGGCGTGCCGTTGACGGTGATGGACTGTCCTACGGCCGCGCGGTCCTCACCGAAGAGATCGCGCCACGTGGCATGGCTCAGCACGATCACCGCCGGAGCGGCGGGGTCCTCGTCCTCACTCGTGAGCGCGCGTCCCAGATACGGCTGGAGCCCGAGCACCTGGAAGATCCCACCGACGCTCATGGTGCCGGAGAGGAGTACCGGATCACCGCGCCCGGTCACGGTCCCGGTGGTGCTGCTGAACCCGGCGATGCGCAGCGTCGTCGCGCTGCGCTGCCAGTCGTACAGGTTGGCCGGCGAGGTCACCGAGATCTGGCCGGGCGTGCTGGTCGACTGCTCGCCGACGGCGAAGAGCCGATCGGGATCGAGCACGGGGAGTGGCCGCAGCAGGACGCCGTTCACCAGGCTGAAGATGGCGGTATTGGCACCGACACCTAACGCAAGCGTAAAGACGGCGACGAGCGTGAAGAGGGGACTCCGGCGCAAGGCGCGCCCGGCGAATCGCAGGTCCTGCAGCAGGGATTCCAGCACTGGCGCCTTCCGGGATCCGGGGTGACGGTGTGACGGTGCGCGGGACCGCCGCGATCGGCGCGCCGCCTCGCCCTCCGCGTACCGCTCGCGTGCGGCGAGCCGGAGGAGGCCGAGGATCTCCGCCCCGAGCACGCGCCAGGCGCGCCACGTCCCGCCGGCCCGCCGGGCACTCGCATCCAGCTCGGCGAAGACGTCCACCATCTGGTGGGCGTAGCGTGCCCGGAACCGCTCCGGCAGGAGCAGCCCGAGCAGGCGCCGGTATGCGCGTGTGGTGAGCGAGAGGCGGAAGTCCGTCACGCGCGCGAGCCCTTCGGAACAGGAAGAAGTCGCTTCGCCCGCGCCATCGCCGCCAGGCGCTCGAGGCGTCGCGCTTCGGCGCGCGCCACGTCGCGGCCGAGAGCGGTCAGGCGGTAATAGCGACGGCGCGGATCGTCGTCAGTCCGGGGGCGGCGCGACAGTTCCTCGATCCAGCCGCTCTCGAGCAGGCGCTTGATCGCGGCGTACAGCGTGCTCGCGGTGAGACGCACGTCACCATCGGTCCGTGCGGCGACGTCCTGGATGATGGCGTAACCGTGCAGGTCCTCGTCGACGAGGGCGAGCAGGATGTGGAAGACCTGGGCGGAGAGCGGGAGGGAATCGGCCGGATCGCTCATGGGGGGTCGACGCAGGTGTATGCCGACGGACGATATACCGTGTCACGGTATAGTTGGCGGGGCGCGGCGGGAGTGTCAAGCGCCCCCGCGGGCGTGACGGCAGCCGATCGGAGGCTTCCCCCGCGGAGCGGAGCACCACGCGGATGTGAGAGGGCCGGCGTGACCTTCGTGACGGGCTCCACAGCACGATCCCGCGTGACCATTGCAGATTCCCGCACGTCTTGCGAACTGCCACCTCCTCCTTCCGGTCCGCGGCCCATGACTCTCCCATCGCAAGCCATCAGCAGACCCCGTCCGGCGGCCGCGAAGAAGGCGGCCGCGAAGAAGAGCTCGGTCCACATGCTCGAGGAGCGGTTGCGCAAGCTGCCCGCTCCCGTCATCGCCGACGCGCTCCAGAGCGAGGGTCTCGTGATCGATGCGGTCTCCGAGCAGCGGATCCGCGCGCACGTCCCGCCGGCCGGCGGCACCCTGCGCCGCCGGGTCAGTGACTGGCTGCGGGCCGGCGAGATCGTCGTAGAGCGCCGGCCGTCCCGCCTCCACACGTCGGCGGTGCCCGACCTCGGCCGCATGGCGGGCATCGGCGCCGTGATCGGCTTCGCGATCGCCACCCTCGTGGGCGGCCCGCCGATGGCGTGGCTGCTCCAGGGCCTGCTGCTCTCCGTGGTCGCCGTGATTCTGCTCTACGCATGGTCGGCGACGACGGTGCCGTCGCCCGTGCTGAGAGCGCTCGGTTCGCTGTGGGAGGATGAGCTCGCGGGTGTGAAGCGGCGCGCGCGCTGACGGCGCGCTGCTTCCCTCCGGTCCGCAACGCCGGACTACGGCAGGCTGCGCGCGGGAATCCACGCTCCGCGCAGGATGATCCCTGCGATGGATCGCGCGCTGGCGATCTCCGCGAGCGGGTTCCCGTTCACGAGCAGCAACTCGGCGTCCATGCCCGGCGCGATGCTGCCCAGCTTCTCGCGCCCGAGGAACTCGGCGGCGCGCACCGTGGCGAGGCGCAACGCCTCGTAGGGAGTGAGCCCGGCGCGCACGAACTCGGCGAGCTCGTCGTGCAGCGACACACCGGGCGCCACGACGTCGATTCCCGCGTCGCTACCCACGAGCAGCCGGGCGCCGGCGTCGTGCAGCGCCTTCACGAAGGCGCGCCGGTTCGCAACGATGGCGTCACGCTCCGCGGGTGAATGCTGCTGCTCCGCCAGGTGCGCATAGATGGCGAGCGTGGGGCAGTTCCACACGCCCGCGGCCACCGATAGCTGGGCGTACTCGAGGAAGCGCGTGGCGACGGCATCGGCCCACCCCGAAGTCCCGGAGCGACCGGTGGCGCTCACGGCCCGGTCGTAGCCGGTGAAGTGTTCGATGGAGTGCATGCCGGCATCGAGCGCCGTGCGGAGATCCACGCTGAGCGGCACGTGCCCGATCGGCAGCATACCGAACGCTCGCGCCGTGATCATGACG
Source organism: Gemmatimonadaceae bacterium (assembly GCA_035454665.1). Lineage (GTDB taxonomy): Bacteria > Gemmatimonadota > Gemmatimonadetes > Gemmatimonadales > Gemmatimonadaceae > DATIGO01. The sequence goes on from DATIGO010000339.1 coordinate 27,143, forward strand.
GAATCGAAGACGGCGGGCTGGAGCCGGCTGTACACCTTGAGCCAGCGATACCCCTGAGACGCGAGCGGGGCTACGCTCGACTCCACCTGGCTGGTAGCCGTGACGAGGACCGTCTCGGGCCACTGCGGGGGATCGCCATCTACGCCGGGACTCGCGCTGTGCACCGTCGGGCCGATCACGGCTGCACTCGCGATGTCCGCGCTGAGCGCCGCGAGTGTGGAGTAGCCCCACATGTTGCGAACGGTCGTGATGCCATGACGTACGTAAGCCGTCGCCTCGCCGCGGCGCAGGTGCACGTGCATGTCCGTCAGGCCTGGCATGAGATAGCGTCCAGCGCCGGCGATCACCACGGCATCGGCGGGGAGCGGGAAATGACCCGTAGGCGCGATCGACGCGATGACTCCCCCGCGCACGATCACCGTCTGGTTCGGGAGCACCCGGTCCGTGTCCATCGGAATCACGCTCACGCCCACGATGGCGAGGGGCGTCGCCGCCCCGGTTGCCCCGGGGAGATCGGGGAGCGTCGCGGTCGGGCCATCCGAACAGGCGACCAGGACACAGAGGGGCAGGAGGCGCAGGCTCATGCGCCCAAGCTAGGGACGGCGCACGGTTGAACCAGAGCCGGAATGTCAGAATCGGGCATGAAACCGGCTCGTGCCCAGTCACGCCCAGCCGGACGTCGTTCAGCGAAGTCTGGTGCCGCGCGCGACGTCCCGCTCGATCACCGTGAGCAGCGCGCGCATCACGACGCCAATGAAGGGAGACGTCACGCGCCAGTAGCGGAGGAATGCGCGCTGCGAGGCCGCATCGGTCGCGCGTGTCCGCGCCGCGTAGGAGAGCAGCACAGCGCCGTCGCCGAGGTCGTGCAGCAGAAGATTGCATCCGACCCTCGCGAACCCCGGCCGGCTGAACGTCGCGAACTCGCGCTGATCGATCGTCTCCCACTTCGTTTCGCCACCCCAGAAGCGCCCGATGGCGCCGAACGCGATCTCGTGGGGTGCCTCCTCACCGAGACGGATCCACTCACCGTGGGACGGGACGTCCCGCAGGCGGAGCGCTGGGGGCGGTGAAGGCTCGACCCACGGACGGCCCCGCAGCGCGGTGACCACCCGCTCGAAGCCGCGGCGGATGGCGATGAGGATTCGAACCAGCCGGTGCTCGCGAATGGCGTCCAGCACGTCGGCGTCGAGCGCGGCGGTATAAACACGCTCGAGCGGAGCGAGGATCACCCGGTGTTCCACGCGTGTCGCGTCCCACGCCGGCATGAAGCGGTCGAGCAGAGAGGCGGCCGGGAGGCGGGCGGGCTGCTCCTCGAGATCCGGGGGTGTGGATTCGAGCCACGTGGTGGTCATCCGAGCCTCCTGATCACCGGGGGCGCTCACCTGAGTGCGGGTGATCATCTCAAATGAAGGAGTTCACGCCGCGCGTGGACATCAGCCGGGTACGGGCACTCGGGTGCGGCTTTCCCCTACGAGTGCGGACATTCCGGGCTGCCGTGATGCACCAGAGATGGCGATCTTGCAGAGAACGATCTCTGCCAGGCAGCGTGGCCGCCCCGGCAGTGAGCCGCTTCGGAGTCGTACGAGCCCGACACCGTTCACCCACCAACGCCGATGATCATCGCGCTCGCGTCGCCCCGGGTGGCCACCTCGATCGACGACGGCCTGGAGCGGGTCGAGCGTCACATCGCCGAGGCGTCGGGGCGGGGCGCCGCGATCGTGTGCTTTCCCGAGGCGTACCTCCCAGGCCTGCGCGGGCAGGACTTCGACGTGCCGGCCTACGGGGCGGCGGAAGAGCGACGTGTGCTCGACGCGGTGGCGACGTTCGCGCGCCGGCGTGCGATCGCCACGATTCTCGGAATCGAGCGCGTGACCCCCGCGGGGCGCCAGATCGCCGCCGTCGTGTTCGATGCCTCAGGCCAGATCCAGGGGCAGCAGACGAAGGCGCAGCTCGATCCCAGCGAGGATCGGTTCTACGTGCCGGGCCATGGCCGACGCATGTTCGAGGTGAATGGTCTCAGGTTCGGTGTGGCCATTTGCCACGAGGGATGGCGCTACCCGGAGACGGTGCGCTGGGCCGCCGTCCGCGGTGCGAAGATCGTCTTTCACCCGCAGCACACCGGCAACGAGCGGAGCGGCGTCCGCCTGACGACGTGGGGATCGGCCGAGGCGCCGTATTACGAGAAGGCGATGATGATGCGCAGCATCGAGAACACGATCTACTTCGCCAGCGTGAACTACGCGCTCCGGTACCAGGAGGCGGCGACCACGCTGATCGATCCGAGCGGGTCCTGCCAGGCGTTCCTGTCCTACGGGGACGAGGGCGTGCTGGTTGAGGAGATCGACCCGGCCAGGGCGACGGGTCTGCTCGCCACCCGCTACG
>DATIGO010000340.1:0-5719 GCA_035454665.1 Gemmatimonadaceae bacterium
GGTGCGAGCCGCCTGCCCGGCCACCGAGATCTCCTCCGTGGCGCGCGCCGCGATCTCTGCGGGCGCCGCGCTCGCGGCGCGCGCCCCCGGCGGAGCGCCGGCGGCTGCGACCGGTGCCGCGACTGCACTCGGAGCTGCGGCTGCACTCGGAGCTGCGGCTGCACTCGGGGCTGCGGCCGGGGCACGAGCCGGCGCGGGCGGGGGAGCGGGCGGCTGAGCGGAAGCCGGGGCGGGCGAGATGCCACGGACGCGCGGCTGCGCGTCCAGCGCCCTCAGAGCCTCCGGCACCAGCGCGACCGTCGAGGTCGCGTAGGCCCGAAAGGCGGACAGGTCGGGATTCGGCGACTCCAGCTCGGCGCGCAGGGCCCGCTGCATCTCCTCGTCTCCGGTCAGCAGACCGCGCTCCCCGGAGAGCAGCCGCAGCAGCGCGAGCTCGTACTCGTCGTTCGAGTCGAGCCCGAGCTCGCGCCGGTTCAGCCGATAGGGAACGAGCTGCTGATAGATGAGCGACACCTCGAAGGCGCGCGTCAGCAGATCGGGAAAGCCCGCACGGATGTTCTGTACCAGCCGACGGTACATCCGGTCCAGTTCGTCCATCTACTTCTTCTCGAGGCTTTCCATCACCGCGTCCACGTCATTGCCAACCTTGCCTTCCATGTCGCCCTTCGCGCGGTCCACGAGTCGGTGCACCAGGTTCTTCTCGTGCTTCTCCGCATCCGCGAAGCCGACAAAGTACCCGGCTGCGACGCCGATGCCCAGCAGAATCAGCACTTTTCGCACGGTGGCCCCCGGTCACAGATGGCGGGTGATCGCGCTGTCACAGCGGAATCGACGGATCGCCCCGTCAGGGACTGGCGGTTCCCGATGCCGGTAACGCCGCCGCCGCCCGGAACGCGGCGGGATCGGGGAACGGGTCCGGGACCAGTGCGCGGCGGGTAGCGCCGCCTGCGGCCAGCCATTCCTCGAATCCCGACTCGCGAAAGCCGTGCGACGCCTCGAGCGTGCGTGCCGCGGAGATCGCGAGATGGTTCGCGTATTCGTTCTGGGCGTGCCCCGCATGACCGCGCACCCAGCGCCATTGCACGGCGAACGGCCGCGCCGCGTCGATGGCCTCCCGCCAGAGCGCCAGGTTCTCGATCGCGCCCATCTTGCGCTTCCATTGCCGTCGCGCCCAGTCGTGCACCCAGCGGGTCATCCCGTCCACCAGATAGCGCGAATCCGTGGTGAAGACGACGCGACAGGGCTGCCCCTTCTTCGACAACGCGCGGAACGGCTCGATCACGGAGCGCAGCGCCATCTGGTTGTTCGTCGTGGCGGGCGCCGACAGCCAGAGGTCGCGCCTGACGAGTTCTCCCGTCGCACGCCGGAACTCGGCGAGGACGCCGGCGCCCCCGGGATTCTCGCCGTCGCGCCCGTTGCCCAGGCAGGATTCGTCCGCGTAGAGCGCGACGAGGGGGGCGTCGACGATGGGCGAGTGCGCTACCACGAAACGACCTCGAAGGAGTCCATGTCGTCGATCGCGATCACCACGCGGTCGCCGGTCGTGGGATGCCGGGCTTCGATCTCCTCACGTCCGCCCTTGAGGCGGAGCCCACGCGGGATCACGACGATCTCCCGCCCGCCGCGCGACACCACGATGCGCCGCCCGTCCGCGATCGCCCGCTCCAGGCGGTCGTACTGCTGCGGCGTCAGATGCGCCATTCACCCGCCCCGGGCCGCTCGCTCCGGGGGATCGGGCGCCGCCGGACCGTCGTGCGCTGCGCCATCGACGCGGAAGCCCTCATCGTCGATCTGTACCGGGAGCAGCTCCCCGAGTCCCGCCACCGCCTCGCGCACCGCGTCCACGCGGTCCTCCGCCGCGATCACCACGACGCATCCGCCCCCCGACGCGCCTAACGCCTTGCCGCCGATGGCCCCGGCGGCCGCGGCCGCCGCAAGGAGCGCGTCGATGCGCGGCGTCGGAATCGCCGCGTGCAGCGAGCGCTGGTATTGCCAGTGCTCGCCCACCAGCGCTCCCAGCGACTCGAGATCACCGGCTTCGATCGCGACGACCATGTCTTCGGCGAGCCCCTTCATGCGATCGAGCGCGCCCACCACCCGCGCATTCCCTGCGCGATAGGCATCCAGGACGGCCGTGATCGTGTCGCCCGAGATCCGGGACTGGCCCGTGTACGCGACGAGGCAGCGCCGCTCCAGCGCGGCGCGCGTCTCGGGACGCAACATGAGCCGCCGCACGACCGTGGTGTCACCGAACCAGAGTCCGAGCGCCCCGCCGAAGGCCGCGGCGTAGTGGTCCTGCCGACCCCCGGCCACGCCGAGGTCCTCCACCTCGATGCGCCGGCTGGCCTCCGCGAGCGCGGCGCGGTCGAGCGGCACCCCGCACCACGTCAGGAGCGCGCCGTTCACGGCCACCCCCGCCGCTGACGATCCCCCCAGCCCCGCCCCCAGCGGAAACTCGGAGCGCAACTCGACGAAGACGTCGTCCAGTGCGGCGCGCCGGATCGCGGCTTCCGCCAGCTGGCTGTCGCCGCCTGCGACGTGCGCGCCCGCGACGTCGTCACGGCGCCGCGTGCGCAGCCGAGCCACCGCGTGTCGCGCGATGGCCAGGTTGCACACACAGCCGCCCCGCTCGTCGCTGTACGGCGGGACATCGGTCCAGCCGCCGCCGAAGTCGATGCGCACCGGCGCGCGCGCCACGAGTGAACGCATGGGAGAGAAAGATGCGCCCGCGCGCCCGCGGAGGACACGCAGGCCGGCCGATGGCGGATCGGTTACTTCTTCTTCGGGGACGCTTTCTTTGCAGCGGGTTTCTTCGCGGCGGGCTTCCTGGCGGCGGGGGCCGGCTTCGGCGCTGCGGCCTTGGCGGAGGGGCGCTTCGCAGCGGGAGCGGCGTGTTTGTGATCGGCCTCTGGCCGGGCCGCCGGCTTCGCCCGCTTCGCGCTCGCCGCCTCCGCCTCCCGGATGAGCTTGTCGGCCTCGTCCTGTGTCATCTGGCCGCGACGAACCATGTACTGGACGAGGTCGCGCGCGCTCTCGACCGCGAAGGTGGTGATGCCCGCCGCCGCATTGATGACATCCTTGAGAGCCGAGGACATCTTGCTGCCGGCCTCGAGGCTGATCTCATGCGCGCGAGCGGCGAGCTCGGCGACCGTGTCACGAACGTCCTGCCCCCGGTGCCCGGGACTGCGCCGGGGCGGGGGAGGCGGCGGTGGGGTGCCCTCGTCCGGGACGGCGGGCGTGTCAGCAGGGGTTGGTGCGCGTTCGGACATGGAAAGGTCGCTCCGGGCACTCGAGGCCGCCTCGCGGTCTCCGGAACATGAAGGGGCGGAATCGGGTGAGGCTCGGCGCTGCTGTTCGAGTGCAGTGCGGCGGGCGGCGGCGGCGGCGGTAAGTATATGATTTTTCGGAGCCTATGCAAGGACGGCCGGGCCAGAACCGTGAGAAGTACCGGTCGCGCGACTTAGGCCGTCTGAGGCCGTGAATTACGCTACAATAAAGCGACATTATAGTGACACTATCACTGCATTCAATCCGAGTTCTGGACCTTTCACGCGTGCTGGCTGGTCCGCTCTGCTCCATGATGCTCGGTGACCTGGGGGCTAGAGTCATCAAGGTCGAGCGGCCGCCTGCCGGCGACGAAACCCGCGGCTGGGGCCCTCCGTTCGACGCCGACGGCCGGAGCGCCTACTTCCTGGCCATCAACCGGAACAAGCTTTCGATCGCTCTGGATCTCGATGCGGCGGGTGACGTGGGGGTGATCCGATCGCTGATCGAGTCCGCCGACGTGGTGGTGGAGAACTTCCGCGCCGGTGCGCTGGAGCGGCGGGAGATCCGGCCCCTCGAGTTCCTGGCGCGGCACCCGCGGCTGGTCTGGTGCACGATCTCCGGCTTTGGTCCGGGCAGCGAGCGACCGGGATACGACTTCGTTGCGCAGGCCGAGAGCGGGTGGATGTCGATCACGGGCGACCCGGCGGGTGAGCCGCAGAAGACCGGTGTGGCGCTGGCGGACGTGATCGCCGGGAAGGATGCCGCGATCGCGATTCTCGGCGCGCTCGTGGCACGCGAGGTCACCCCGGGCGGGCTGGCCCCGCGCGCGCGGCGACTCGAGATCTCGCTCCTGCACTCGGCCGTGGCCGCGCTGGTGAACGTTGCGCAGAACGTGGTGGTGTCGGGCGACGAGGCGCACCGGTGGGGGAACGCGCACCCGAATCTGGTGCCGTACCAGCTCTTTCGTGCCGCGGATCGTCCGGTGGTGATCGCCGTGGGAAGCGACGCGCAGTGGCGGGCGCTGTGCGAAGCCCTCGGACTCGAGACGCTCGCCGGCGATGCGGCGCTGGCCGCGAACGCGGGGCGCCTGGCGCATCGCGCGCGCGTGGTCGGTTCGATCGCCGCGCGCGTTGTGGAGCGGCCTGCGGAGTACTGGTTAGGCGTGCTGAGCGCGGCGGGGGTTCCCTGTGGGGTGGTGGCGTCGGTCCGGGAAGCGCTGCGCCGGATCCCCGTGTCGGCCGTCACCGGAGTGGCACCGCCGGTACCCGGCTCCGCCCGCCTGGCGCCCCCCGGCCTCGACGAGCACGGCGCCGTGATCCGGGCCCATGGCTGGGACGCCTTCGCGCACGTGGCGTCGGTGTCATCGGAAAGGTGAGGCGCGTTACGCCGGAAAGGGTCAATCGTCTCTTGAGCGTGACACAACTTGCTCAGGCGAAGCCCCGCGGAGCGGGACTATCAAGTGGCGGGAAAAGCGGTTATGCTAGCACCGTGAAATCGACGGTGCCCGCCGCCCAGATAGACCAGATGGAGGTGGACCAGGAGATCATCACGCGCGTCCTGCAGGGCGAGCGCAATGCCTTCTCGGTCCTCATCCAACGGTACTCCGATCCGCTCTACCGGCATGCACTTGGAATGACCGGCAGCCCGGACGTCGCCGAGGACATCCTGCAGATGTCCTTCATCAAGGCCTATCAGCATCTGGCCGAGGTGCGAGGACGGTTCGACGCCTGGGTGTTCCGGATCGTCGCGAACGGGTGCAAGGACTGGCTGAAGAACATTCGTCGGACGCATCTGAGCTACGACGAGGACGATCAGCCGACGGGCTACGCGAATCCCGAAGAGGAGCTGGACCGGAGCGAGCTGCGTGACGATCTCGATCGTGCGCTTCAAAGCCTGCCACCCTCGCTGCGTGAAGCCTTCGTGATGAAGCACGTCGAAGGCCGCTCCTACGAGGAAATGGCGGACCTGCTGGGCACAACGGTGGGAGCTCTCAAGATGCGCGTACATCGTGCACGCGAGGCGCTCCAGGCACTCTTAGAGGAGAAATACGCGTGAAGCTCGACGATGACTTCGAGCGCGATCGGGCCGGTGACCTGCCCAACGAGCGGAGCGAACGGCCGACGGACCCCCAGGGCCCGCTCGCCGATCGGGAAGTGCCGCTCGCGCCCATCGCGACAGCTGACGTAATTCATCGGTGGCTCGACGGCGAGCTGCCGGAGCCCGCAGGGATGCACGGCGACTCGGCCCGGGCGGTCGAGTTCTGGCGGCGGATCGGCGATGAAGCCGAGCGGCGCCGCCGGGTCGTGACCCCGCCCCACGTGGCGGCGCGCATCATGGCGTCGCTTCCGGACGCGCACGTCGCGGCTCCGCGCGCGATGCCGTGGTGGAAGAAGGATCTGCGACTCTCCCCGCTGACCGCGCTGGCGCTCCTGGCCGGTGCGTTCGCGCTGGG
>DATIGO010000341.1:0-3288 GCA_035454665.1 Gemmatimonadaceae bacterium
ACCGTCGCCGACGCGGTGCTGTTCCGGCCGTTGCCCTACCACGAGCCGGATCGGCTGGTCATCGCGCGCATGCAGAACCCGGCGACCGGCGAGCGCTACACGTTCGTCCCGATGGACGTGGTGCAGGCGATCCACGGGTCCCACCGCGGCGTCGGAGAGGTCGCGCGGCTCGAGGATGGACCGTTCGTGACCCAGGAGACACCCGACGGCCTCGCAGTGCTCCCGGCGGTCTCGGTGACGGCAAATTACTTCCAGGTCCTCGGCGTGCGGGCGCATGCCGGACGGATCTTCACCCGGGACGACGAGGCGGCCGGGGGTCGCGTCGTGATGCTCACGCATCAGGCGTGGCGGCGGCGCTTCGGCGGTCGCGACGTCGTGGGCCGGCCGCTCGCGCTGGCGACGCAGACATTCGACGTCGTCGGCATTCTCCCGCGGGACTTCGTGTTCCCCACACCGTTCGCCGAACCGATCGAGCTCGTGACCGTGGCGCCCGAAGCGATCGGCGCGAATCCCAACACGCGGCAAGTGAGCCTCAATCGCGGGGCGATCTATCCGGTCGCTCGTCTCGAGCCGGGCGTGACACGGTCGCAGGCGCAGTCGGAGCTCGACGCGCTCTTTCGCGCGATTCCGCCGTCGGGTAGCGATCCCGCGGTGCCGGTCTTCGACGACGTGCGGGCCGGGCTTCAGGTGGTAGGCGGGCCCATCATGCGGTACATGCTCGTGGGCGCGGTGGTGCTCCTGCTGCTGGGGTGCGCGAATCTCGCCAACCTGCTGCTGGCGCGCGGCCGCCGCCGCGAGCGCGAAACCGGAGTGCGGGCGGCGCTCGGTGCCACGCAGATGCGCATCGTCCGCCCGCTGCTGATCGAGTCGCTGCTCCTCGCGCTTGGGGCTTCGCTCGTGGCGATGATGCTCGCGCGGGTCGCGTTCGATCTTCTCATCGGCCTGGTGCCGCCCGAAGCGTATCTGGGCGCCGGGGTCGGCGTCGACGCGCGCGTCCTCTGGTTTACCCTCGCGCTCGGTCTCGCGGCCGGCGTGACGTTTGGTGTGGCGCCCGCCTGGCACGCCGCGCGCCGGGACGCGCAGAGCCTGATCCAGCGTCGGGCCAGGAGCGCTGCGCCGCGCGCGGCGGTCGGCACGCCGCTGGTGGCGGTACAGGTCGCGCTCGCAATCGTGCTGGTCTTCGGAGCCGCGATCGCGGGACGCGCCTTCGTGGGACTGTTGCGCCAGCCGCCGGGCTTTTCGCCGGACGGGGTGCTCACCGTCAATCTCGACGCCACGCAGGAGCGCGGCGAGGCGTTGCAGGACCTTCTCCTGCGCCTGATGGACGATCTCCGTGGGCACCCGGAGGTCGTGAGCGTCGGCGCGACGTCGTCGCTGCCGCAGATCCGTCCTAACGCGTTCGCGCCGGTCTTCTTCCCGGGGACGGCGAACGTCGCGGCGGACCTCGTCCACGCGCTGCCGGGTTTCTTCGAGACGGCGCGGATTCCCGTGCTGGCCGGCCGCGTGATCGCGTTGAATGACGCGCGTGCGGGAGCGCCCCTGGCCGTCCTCTCCGCGCACGCGGCGCGCGTCCTCTTTCCCGGGCGGGATCCGCTTGGCGCGGTCGTGAATGCGAGCGGGCGCGAGCTCACCGTCGTCGGCGTGGTTGGCGACGTCCGGCAGCGGCTTGCCGGCGAGTCGGCGCCGCTCGTGTACGCCGTACCGGGGCGGGATATCCGCGCGACGACGATCGTGGTGCGCATGCGCGAAGGCGACGCGGAGGCAGCGGCGGCAATCCGCAGGAGGGCGTCGGCCCTGGTGCCGGGTGTGGTGGTTCGCGTGGCGTGGTGGACCGACCGGCTCAACGCGCTGGCCGCGTACCGGAACCCGCGCTTCCAATCGATCGTGCTGGGTTCCTTTGCCACGATCGCGCTCGTGCTCACGACGATCGGCGTCTTTGGCGTGGTGGCGTTCCTCGTCGCGTCGCGCCGGCGGGACATGGGGATCCGTCTGGCGCTGGGGAGTGCGCCGGGCGCGCTGGTGGCCTTCACGATGCGGCGCAGCCTAGCGCCGGTGGTGATCGGCGCGGCGGCCGGCCTCGCGTCTACGCGCCTGCTCGCGCGCCTCGCGGAGACTCAGCTGTACGAGGTCGACAGCACCGATCCAATGGTGCTCGCCGCGACGACCGGCGTCGTGCTGCTGGCGGCCGCCGTGGCGGCGTGGCTCCCGGCGCGTCGGGCGGCGCGCATCGATCCGCTCGCCGTGTTACGCCAGGAGTAACGCCGAGGTGCAGTGTGTGGCACGAACGGGCGGCGGCCTATGGCGGTATCTTTCCTACCGTGGCGGGGGTGGCGAAACGGTAGACGCGGGGGACTTAAAATCCCCTCCGGGTAACCGGGTGCGGGTTCGAATCCCGCCCCCCGCATGCGCATGGCCATGCAGGACAGTGGTGACACCCTTTCGGGCTCGCGAACTCCCGACCGGAGCACCGTGATGCTGGGGATCCTGGTTCTGGCACTGCTGGCGGGAGGCGCAGACGACCAGCCGATGCGCTCCTCGACGCGGCCGGACGCGGGGAGCGTGAGACGCGACTCGCGCGTCGTGCGGCCGTTCCGCGAGACAGGGATTGCGGCCGTCCCGTACATCGCACGCGCCGGGATTGGCGTCCCCTTCAGGCATCGGTGGGTCCCGATGCCGACCTGGCAGGAGCAGAAGACCGGCGGCGGCTGGATCCTCGTGGGAGCTCTCGTGGGAGCGGTCGTCGGGCTTTACCTGAGTGTCGACTGCGACGGCTGCATGGCGCCGAGCCCTGTCCTCATCGGCGCGCGCGCACTGATCGGGGCGATCATCGTGATCAACATGCTGTGAGGGACCGCTCTCGCTCCGTTGCATCGAGGGTATCCGGCGACCGGCCCATCGCCCATCGGGTCACTCGAGCCGGATCGCCTCCACCGGATCGATCGCCGCCGCCCGCCGCGCGGGCAGCCAGCAGGCGAGCAGCGTCGCCACGATCAGGAGGAGTGTGACCGCGCCAAGCGTCGCGGGATCGCTCGTCCCGACGTCGAACAGGACCGTCGCGATCGAGCGCGTCGCGAGCAGCGCCACCACCAGGCCGATCGCCATGCCGGCCACGGCGTGCGCGACGCCGTAGCGCACCACCATCCCCACGACCGACTGCCGTCGCGCGCCTAACGCCATGCGCACGCCGATCTCGCGCGCCCGCGTGTTCACGACGTACGAGAGCATCCCGAAGATCCCGAACGCGGTGAGCACCAGCGCCCCGATGGCGAAGCCCCCCACGAGTCCGGC
>DATIGO010000342.1:0-2884 GCA_035454665.1 Gemmatimonadaceae bacterium
CGGCCACGCGATCCAGGTGGCCGCGTGTGGCGCCCATTCGGCGGGCATCCGGAACCGCGACGAGCGACGGGGCAGGGGTGAGGGGTCAGCCGCGCTCGTGATCCGTGATGCGTGATGCGTGACGTGGCTCTGGCCGCCGACCTCCGGTCTGTGGTCTCTGGCCGCCGATCTCATGCCAGATAGCGGCTGAGAATCCCGCCATAGGCGTCGACGCGGCGGTCGCGCAGGAAGGGCCAGTTGCGACGGGTCTCTTCGATGAGCGCGGGGTCGCACTCCGCCACGACGACCGCGGGCTCGCTGCCGGCCTGGGCGAGGATGCGCCCGAAGGGATCGACGATGAAGGACTGGCCGAAGAACTCCAGGCCGTTGGTGCCCGGTTCCTCCTCGAACCCCACGCGGTTCGGCGAGGCCACGAAGACGCCGTTCGCGATCGCGTGGGCTCGCTGGATGGTGCGCCAGGCATCGACCTGGGCCGCGCCGAACTCCGCCTTCTCGCCGGGGTGCCAGCCGATGGCCGTGGGATAGAAGAGGATGTCGGCACCCAGCAGGGAGGTGATGCGCGCCCCCTCGGGATACCACTGATCCCAGCAGATCAGGACGCCGATGTTCGCATAACGAGTCTTCCAGACGCGGAAGCCGTGCGATCCACGGGACGCGCCGTCGTGCGTCGGGGCGGAGTTGTCGGCGTCACCCGGCGTGAAGTAGTACTTCTCCTCGTACAGCGGGTCGTGCGGGATGTGCATCTTGCGATAGACGCCGAGCAGCGCACCGTCGGCGTCGACGATCGCGGCGGAGTTGCGGTAGAGCCCCGAGGCCTGGCGCTCGTAGATCGGAACCACGATCACCATGGAGAGTTCCGCCGCCAGGCGCTGCATGTGCTCAGTCGTGGGGCCGGGGATCGGCTCCGCGATGCCGAAATGCTCCACGCGCAGCGACTTGCAGAAGTATGGCGCGTTGAACAGCTCCTGCAGGCAGACGATCTGCGCCCCGCGCTGGCGCGCCTCGCGAATGCGCTCCGTGGTCCGCGCGAGATTCTCGGCGCGATCGCTCGTGCGATTCTCCTGCACGAGTCCTACCGTGAAGGGAGGCCGGTTCATGGAGTATGGAAAGTGGCGGGTGACGCATCCTCGGGCCAGACGCGCCGGAGCGGGATCTCGAGCGCGGCGAGCGCGGCGGGGAGGACGCAGCGCTCGTGCGAGTGCACGCAGAACTCGCGCGCCGGGCCCAGCGTCATCTGCCGTCCCCAGAGCACCCCGCCCCCCGACGCCAACGCGGGACGCACGAGATCGTACAGTGCGGGATACGAGAGCCCCTCGGGCTTGCTGAACCACGCCGCGTATCGCGGCGGCGACACGGGCGCGCCGAGCCGGAGGCGATACACGCCGCCCGTTCCGCCGCCCGCCGCGGCAGCGGCCTCATCGTGCGGGAGCTGCCGCGTGGAGGTGACGGCCGCCTCGTTCAGCGAATCGAGATCGGCGGAGCCGCCCAGGAGATACCAGTCCTCGTAGGCATCCGCGCCGCCGTTGGCCCACGCGGCGCCCTCGAGCGCGAGCACGAACGACTCGCGCAAGCCGGGTGGCGGCGCGCTGGCGAGGGCCTGCTGAAAGCGCACGAGGCGCGTCTCGTACCCGGAGGCGAATCCGGGCCGCGGCCAGTGCCAGAAGACGTAGGCGAGCATGTCGGATGAGCGGCCTGTCAGGTATCGGGTGGCGCGGGTGTGACGAGCGTCGCGATCACGAGATCGTTCACGTTGGTGCCCGTCGGGCCCGTACGGAGAAGCGCGCCGACCCGGTCCAGCGCGGGATAGGCGTCGTGTGTCGCCAGCGCGGCTTCCGGATCGAGGCCGGTCGCCGCGATGGCGCTCCACGTGGATGCATCCACGATGGCGCCCGCGGCATCGGTGGGACCGTCGCGTCCATCCGTGCCCGCCGCCAGCACCGTGATCCCGCGCCCCGCGGGACCGAGACGGTGCAGCGCGCGGGCCGTGGCGAGCGCGAGCTCCTGGCAACGCCCCCCCCGGCCCATCGAGCCGGGCGGCAGCACGACCGTCGTCTCACCGCTGAACACCGCGCACGCGAACGGTGCCGCGCCTGACGCGTCCATGCCTGACGAGTCCACGGGCGCGCGCGGACGCCAGTCCGCGAGAAAGCGCGCGATGTCGGCCCCCGTCACGGCGGCGTCGCCGCTCAGCGTCTGGTGCACGCGCAGCACCGGCGCGCCCCCGCGGCGCCGCGCTTCGGCCGTGGCCGCCGCCACCGCGGCGGCGCGGTCCAGAACGATCGCCAGGTGAACCGACCGGAAGCACGGTGCATCGGCCTTCGGCGTCTCCGGTTCGCTCCCGTGGATGACGCGCTGGAGATACGCGGCCACGCTCTCGGGCACGGCGTCCTCCAGTCCGCGCTCCATGATCAGCTTCGACAGGTGCCGCGCGGTCAGCCGGTCGGGCGAGCACGGACCCGATCCGATCGACGCCGGATCGTTGCCCGGCACGTCCGACGCCACGAGACAGTGCACCCGCCGCCCCTGCAATGCCTCCGCCAGGCGTCCCGCCCCCCACCGGAGCACTCGCTTCCGCAGCGCGTTCATCGCCACGATGTCCGCGCCGGAGCCCAGGAGAGACTCGAAGAAGCGCCGCAACTCGTCAGGCAGCACGCCGTCGACGGGCGCGGCCAGCAGGCTCGTGCTGCCCCCGGAGATCAGGACGAGGACGTCGTCGCCCGCAGGAATGCCCTGCACGACCGCGCCGAGCCGGGACGCGGCCCGCAGCGAGCCCGCCCCGGGAACAGGATGATCCCCCTCGATCAGCTCGAGCTCCGGGGCAATCTCGCCATCGCGGCTGTGCGGCACGACGATGCCTCCGGCGGGTCGCATCCCGCGCGCCTCC
>DATIGO010000343.1:0-8586 GCA_035454665.1 Gemmatimonadaceae bacterium
CGATCTGCGCACGCTGCTCGACACCGCGATCACGCCCACCACGAGCCTCACCGGCACCGCGGATCTCGATCTTACCGGCGATTCCCTCGCGAATCTCGCGGGTGCCGCCCTGATCCAGCTGGACCGCTCCCTCTTCGACGACCTGCGCGTGTATCCGTCGCGCGTGCGCGTGCGGTTTGCCGACCGGCGCCTCATCGTCGACACCCTCTTCCTGGAGACGGTGCTGGGACGGGCCACGGCGAAGGGGGCGCTGGGCCTGCGTCCCGAGGTGAGCGATTCGCTCGTCTTCGCCATCGCCATGGATTCGCTGGGCGGTCTGCGCCGGTACCTCCGCCGCTCCGGCGCCGTGGCGAACGGCGACGAGGAGATCGCGGTCGATTCGCTCTCCGGGACGGCGGATGCCCGCGGCGTCCTGACGGGGTCGCTCGATACGTTAGGCGTGCGCGCGGCTCTCGAGGGGATCCGCATCGGATACAACGGATCGAGCGCCCGCGTGATGCGCGGCCGGGTCGATCTCGCCGACGTGAGCCGCGCCCCGACGGGGACGATCACCTTCGGCGCGGACACCGTGAGCCTCGCGGGGGTGCGACTGCGGGACATCGGCGTGGACCTGCGCGTCGACAGCGGCCGCTCCGGCACGTACAACGTGATGACCCAGGCCGAGAACGGCGCCGTCCTCACCACGCGCGGAGACTTCGCCGTCACCGGCGACACCACCGTGGTGCGCGTCGACTCCCTCGGCGTGCTCGTCGAGAGTGGCCAGCACCGACTCACGCTCTCCGACGCCACCACCGTCCGGGTCGAACCGTCGCGCATCCTGATCGACACGTTGCGCCTCCGTGGGGCCAACGGCGAGGAGCTGGTCTTCGCCGCCAGCGTGCCCGACTCCGCCCCGATGAGCGCCGCGTTTCGCGTGGATTCGCTGCACCTGGCGGACCTGGGCGAGCTGCTCCAGACGCGGCTCCCCCTCGGCGGAACCTTGAGCGGGCAGCTCGGTGCCAGCGGCACTCGTCAGGCGCCCCTCTTCGACCTCAGCGGCAGCATCCTCGGCGCCTCCGTGGGCCGGGTCACCGTCGCGAGCGTGCGCATGGACGGGCGTTACGGCGCGCGACGGCTGACCGGGACACTCCAGATGGTGCAGCAAGGCACGCGCGTGCTCGAGGGGTCGCTGAATGTCCCGGTGGATCTGGCGCTCGAATCGCGAGCCGAGCGCTGGCTGACCCGCGACACCGCCCGAGTGAGTCTCCGGTCGCAGGACGTCGACCTCGGACTCGTGGAAACGTTCACCCCCGTGGTACGCAACTCCTCCGGGCGCTTCTCGGCCGACCTGGACCTCGTGGGCGCGCTGGGCAGCCCGCTGCTCACCGGCACGCTCCGGATCGACGACGGTACGGCATTCCTCCCCGACGTGGGCATCCGCCTGCGCAACGTGAACGCCGACCTCGTCGCGACCCGGGACACGCTGCGCGTGAACCGGTTCACGCTCGTGAGTGGCGAACAGCCCAGCGATTCCCTCTGGCTCACCCGCGGCAACTGGATCGCGAGCCCGCTCGATTCCTCGCGCGCGTTCGATCTCAACTTCCGGGCGCGCAACTTCCATGCGATCGGTCTCCCGGCGGTGGCCGACCTGTACATGTCCGCGGACGTGCACCTCCGCGGCACATGGCGCGACTCGGAGGCGCGGGGGAGCGTGACGGTGAACAGCGGTTCCATCGCGATCCCGGATTTTCCGGACAAGCAGCTCTTCCCGATTCGCGATCCCGACGTCCTCGAGCGGGAGCGGGAGACGCTCGAGCGGCTGAACCTGCTCCCGCGCACCTTCGGCCTCGCCGCGGGGCTTTCCGTGCCCGACCTGACCGTGCGCGTGGGTCCCGACGTCTGGCTCCGGTCCGACGACGCGAACATCAAGCTGGCAGACTCGTTGGGCGTGACCGTCTCCACCCCGTCCAGCGGTGGCGCGCCGCAACTCGCACTGTCCGGGACACTGCGCACGGAGCGCGGGTTCTACACCCTGAACCTCGGCGTTGTGCGTCCGGTGTTCACGATCGAAAGCGGCGAGGTTCGCTTCTTCGGTGACACGGCGTTCAACCCGGAGCTCGACATCACGGCGATCCATCGGGTCCGCCAGATCTCGAGCACGTACGGCGGGCGGCACGACGTCCGGGTCGGCGTTCGCCTGCTCGGCACGCTCGAGGATCCGCAGGTGCGGCTGTTCAGCGCCGATTCGCTGAGCCTGTCGGATTCGGACCTCATCAGCTATCTCGTGACCGGCGCGCCCAGCTTCGGCATCGGAGGCGGGTCGCGCGAGAACGTCTCGACCGCATCGCGCATCCTGTTCGGTGGATTGTCGTCGGCCTTCTCCAGCCTCGCGATGCGGTTGTCCGGCGGGATCTTCGACGTCGTCCAGCTCCAGATCGCCTCCGATCAGCTCCACGTCGGCTCGGCGCAGCAGTATGGGCTGCTCGAGGGCGCGCAGCTCGGTATCGGAAAACAACTGAACGACCAGACCTTCGTCTCGCTGAACACCGGCTTCTGCCCATTTCTGCCGCAGGGGACGCTGAACCCGCTCAGCGTCTGGGCTTCCCTCGGTCTTCGGGTCGAGCACGCGTTCGGCATGGGGTATGGCGTATCCGTGAGCCGAGAGCCGCCCTTCAATGCGCTGGTCTGCTCCCGCACGATCCCGCCGGGCTTCCTCACGTCGGAAACCCAGTGGGGCTTCGACTTCTTCCGTGTCTGGCGCTTCTGATCCGGCGCGCTTTGCTGATCGTCAATCCGGTTTCGCGCCGAGGTTCCCGGCGCCGCGCGGCCGCGCGCCGCGCCCTCGAGGTTGCCGGGGTCGAGTGCACCGAATTCTCCACCGAGGGTCGAGGTCACGCCGCGCAACTGGCGCGTGACGGGGCGCCGCTGGTCGACGCGGTCTTCACGCTGGGCGGTGACGGGACCCTGATGGAGGTCGCCGGAGCGCTCGCGCACACAGGGGTGCCCATCGGAGCGTTGCCCGGGGGCACGGGGAACCTCATGGGCGGCGCCCTCGGCGTGCCGCGACGCGTGGGTCCGGCCGTTCGAGCCCTGTTGCGCGGCTCGCCGCGGGCGTTCGATCTGGGCTGTCTGTCGGACGGGCGACGGTTCGTGTTCGCCGCGGGGATGGGAATCGACGCGGACGTGGTGTTGCGTATCACGCGCACACACAAGCGCCGCCTCGGCATCCTGGGCTACACGCTCATGGCGGTGCGGATGGCGCTCCGGCTGGACTCTTTCGAGTTCGCGGGAGACGTGGACGGGGAGCCGATTCGAGCACGCGCGACGCTCGTCCTGGTGGCGAACGCGGGGCAACTGTTCCGCGGCTTGTTCGCGGTAGGTCCGGAGATCCGTCCGGACGACGGGCGGCTGGATCTCTGCCTCTTCGCGCCGCACACGATCGCGGACCTGTTTGTGGTTTCCTGGCGGCTGCTGCGGAAGGATTTCCGTCCGGATCCGCGGATGGTCTTTGCCCACGGCGCCCGGATACGCCTGACGAGCGTGCCGCCGCGACCCGTGCAGGCGGACGGGGAGCTGGTCGGTGCGACGCCGCTGGAGGCGGCCGTGGAGCCGGCGGCTGTGACCTTTCTGGTTCCGTAGTGTCAGGCGGGAGGGCCACGGGCCGGAGGCGGGAGCGGCGGGGCGCGGCGGTCTGCCCTTACATTCGTTTACAGAAGGTCGATTCCCTGGAGTGCGCGATGACGCAACTGCATGAGCGCGATGCGATGAAGTGTCGGGCCTGCGACAACGAGGAGCGGGCGTCGGAGGGGTACCCGTGCCTCGGTTGCGGGACCTTTCTGTGTCAGATCTGCTCGATGCGCGGGGTGCAGTATTGCCGGAAGTGCGTCGATTCCGGGCGGGGGCCGCGCCCGACAACCAGCACGGGAACCGGGTGAGCGGCGTCGACTTCACTCCGCTGGGGCTCGCCGTCGGGCACGCCACCGACGAGAGCGGGGGCACCGGCCTCACGATCGTCAGGCACCTGACCGGGGCGATGCGCGGCGCGGCGGTCGTCGTGGGACGCGCGACCGGATCGCGGGAGCTGTACGTCGCGTCGCCGGACCACGTGACTGACCGTGTGGACGCCGTGATGCTCACCGGTGGATCGGCCTACGGTCTCGACGCAGCGGCTGGCGTGATGCGATGGATGGAGGCGCGGGGGCGGGGCTTTCCGGTGGGGCCGGGCGTCGTCCCGCTCGTGCCGGCCGCGGTCATCTTCGATCTCACCCCCTTCGGCCGTTACGACGCGCGTCCCACGCCGGAGATGGCCTGGGAGGCGTGCGAGACGGCCACTGCGAGCGGGATCGCGGAGGGGAGCGTGGGCGCCGGCACGGGAGCCACCGTGGGGAAGGTCTCCGGTCCGGAACGCGCGATGAAGGGCGGCGTCGGCTGCTGGCTGGAGACGGTGAACAAGCTCTCCGTCGGAGCGGTCGCCGTCGTGAACGCCTTCGGCGACGTGCGGGACGGCAGCGGCAGCATCATCGCCGGCACACGGGGTCCCGACGGCGCCTTCGTCGACTCCGCGCGGCTCGTGGCTCACGCGCACGGCCGTCAGGGCTTCGCCCCGCCGCCGCTGCAGCACACGACGATCGCGGTGGTCGCCACCAACGGCGTGATGCCTCGCGTGGAGCTGCGGCAGCTCGCGTCGGCCGCGACCGCAGCCCTGTACCGCCGGATCACCCCCACGGGCACGACACTGGATGGTGACGTGGTGTTTGCGCTCTGTCCGCACGAGGGGACGAGTTTCCCGACGCTGCAGGTGGAAGCCCTCGCGGTGCGGGTGCTGGAGACCGCGATTGAGCGGGCCGTGCGGCTCGCGCGCGGCCGGGACGGGATCCCCGGCCTCGCCGACGGGGCAGCGACGGGATCGTAGCCGGCCGCCCGGCATCCTGCGCGTCATCCCGAGGAACGACGGCGACGCGGGAAGCCGCCGTCGCTGCGCCCGGAGCCGCCCACGGGCTGCGTGACCGGATCTCCCGGCCGCTGACGCCACCTTCGGGAGAGAGACGACGCCGCCACTCAGCAACCAGCTCCAGCCATCAGCAACCAGCAACCAGCCGCCGTATACGATCTACCAGCTCCTCCGCTCTCCTCCCCTCTCGCGCGGGCGCGCGCACCACATCACGTTAGTGCCATGCGAACCCACTCCTCTCTCCGGATCCTCGCCGGCGCGTCGCTGTTCTGTGCGCCGGCGCTCGGCGCTCAGTCGCTGGACCCCACCATCGCCAACGGCCTGCGATGGCGCATCGTCGGGCCCGCGGCCATGGAGGGACGCGTCTCCGACATCGTCGGCATTCCGTACCCATCCAAGACCTTCTTCGTGGCCGCGGCGGCGGGCGGCATCTGGAAGACCACCAACGGGGGCATGACCTTCCGCCCGGTCTTCGACGACAAGCCCGTCATCTCCATGGGCGCGCTAGCGATCGCGCCGTCCGACACCATGCAGGTCTGGGCCGGCACGGGCGAGCAGAACTCGCGCAATTCGATCGAGCCCGGCGGCGGCATCTACAAGTCCACCGACGGCGGCATCACCTGGCAGTTGATGGGGCTCGAGAAGACGGAGCACATCGGCCGCGTCGCCGTGCACCCCACGAACCCCAACATCGTTTACGTGGCCGCGCTGGGCGCGACGTGGCGGACGAATCCGGAACGCGGCCTCTACAAGACCGAGGACGGCGGGCGGACCTGGCGGATCGTCAAGTTCGTCTCCGACCGCGCGGGCTTCATCGACGTGGCGATCGATCCGCGCAATCCCGACGTGATCTGGGCCTCGAGCTGGGAGCGCATCCGCGGTCCCTACTTCCTCAAGTCCGGCGGCCCGGGCTCGGCGCTCTGGAAATCGACCGACGCCGGCGCGACGTGGACCGAGATCCGGGGTGGCGGCTGGCCCGAAACGCAGAAGGGGCGACTCAGCTTTTCGATCTTCCCGGGGAACACCGACGTCGTGTACGTGATGGTCGAGGCGGACTCCACGGCGAACCCGCGTCCGCAACCCGGACAGGCCCCGCAACAGCTCAAGAACGGTCTCTATCGCACGCTCGACGGCGGGCGCACGTGGGAGAAGACGAACGACACGAACGTGCGCCCGTTCTACTACTCGCAGGTACGCGTGCATCCGAGGAACCAGGATCGCGTCTGGTTCTCCTCGACGCAGGTGCTGCTGTCGGATGAAGGCGGCCGGAACGCGCGGACCGCCGCGCAGGGGCTGCACATCGACACGCACGCCTGGTGGATCGATCCGGGCGATCCGGACCACATGGTCATCGGGAACGACGGCGGCATCGGGATCACATGGGACGGGGGTGGCAACTGGGATTTCCCCGCGTCGCTCCCCTTCGGCCAGTTCTACGAGGTGAGCTACGATTTCCAGGTCCCCTACCACATCTGCGGCGGCGCGCAGGACAACGGCTCCTGGTGCGGTCCCACGCGGCGCAAGTCGGGGGGCGGCATCACGAACGCCTACTGGACGCAGGTTGCCGGCGGCGACGGCTTCTTCACGCAGCAGCATCCGCGGGAGCCGTGGGTCATCTTCGCCGAGTCGCAAGGCGGGAACATGCAGCGCATCAACCTGCGGACCGGCGAGCGCACGGTGCTCGCGAAGCCGAATTGGCGCGCGCGCTACGTGATGCTGGAAGACTCGATCATGTTCCTTCGTGGCGACACGAGCCGGCCCGCCTCGCGTGAGGTGCAGCGCCAGATCGCGGAGATGCGTGCGCGCCAGCGCGCCGACTCGATCGAGAGCGACATGCGGTACAACTGGAACACGCCGTACTTCCTCTCGCCGCACAACCCGGAGGTCGTCTACGCGGCGGGCAATCGCGTGCTGAAGTCGGTGGCGCGTGGTGACGGCCTGGAGCCCATCTCGCCCGATCTCTCCAAGAAGCAGTGGGGGAAGATCGACACGAGCATGACGAAGACGGGCGGCATCACGCGCGACGCCACCGGCGCCGAGACGTACGGCACGATCGTCGCGCTGGCGGAGTCGTACGTCCGGGCGGGCCGTCTCATGGCGGGCACGGACGACGGCAACGTCTGGACGACGGTGAACGACGGCGCGTCGTGGCAGCAGATCCCGATGTCGCGCTTTCCGGGCATCGCGGCGGGCGACGTGTACGTGGCGCGCATCGAGCCGTCGCACTTCGACGCCAATACGTTCTACATCGCCTTCGACAATCACCGGAACGGCGATTTCACGCCGTATCTGTACGTCACGACGGATTTCGGCCAGACCTTCCGGTCGATCGTGAACAACCTGCCGAAGGAGAGCACCGCGGACTACGTGCGCGTGATCCGCGAGAACTCGCACAACCGCGACCTGCTCTTCGCGGGAACGTCTCGCGCGGTGTACACCTCGCTCGATCGCGGGCAGACGTGGCAGCGGTTCATGGCGGGCATGCCGACGGTGCCGATCTACGACCTGCAGATCCATCCGCGCGACCGGGAGCTGATCGCGGCCACGCACGGGCGGACCTTCTGGGTCGTGGACATCGCGCCGCTGGAGCAGCTCGCGGGCGCTCGTGGGCAGCAGATCATGGCCTCGCGCGTGCACCTCTTCGAGCCGCCGGTCCAGTTCGACTACGGCGAGCCGCCCATGAAGGGGCAGTCGATGTACGGCAACGGGCATCAGCGCTTCGAGGCGCCTGTCCCGCCGCACGGTGCCGCCATCGTGTACCGCGTGGCACCGGGCGTCGCGCCTAACGGTGGGCAGGGCGGGCAGGGCGGCGGGCGGGGAGGACCCCAGGCGTCGATCGTGATCACCGACGCCGCGGGCGACACCGTCCGCACGCTGAACGGGCCGGGAGGTCCGGGGCTGCACCGGGTGGTCTGGGACTTCCGTGGCCGCGCCACGCCGGTTCGCGTCGCGCTCTCGCCGTCCCAGCTGCGTGACAGCACCAACGTGGCGCGGCGCATCGCAGCGGTCTTCGACTCGGTGGGCCGTGCCGGGGGCGCACCCCAGGCGGCGATGAACCGCATGCGCGACGCCCTTCTGAGCGGCGACCTGGCCGCGCTGGGTGGCGGGCGCGGGGGCGGTGGGGGAGGTGGGGGAGGTGGAGGCGGCGGCCGGGGAGGACCACCCAGCGACGCCTGGGAGCCGCGTCCGGGTGAGGGCAATCCCGCAGGCGGACGTGGCGGCCGCGGCGGCGGCGGTGGTGCCGATGTCTTTGCGGAGTTCCCAGGCGGTGCGGAAGCGCTCTCCGCGCTGCTGCGCCCGCGTGGTGCGCCACCCTTCTCGGGCCGTGGTGGCGCGGCAGGCGGGATCAATCAGGTGCTCTCGGCCTTCCAGGGTGGCGGCGGCGGCGGTCGCGGCGGCGGTGGCTTCGGTGGCGGCGGTGCGGCGCCACTCGTGAATTCCGGGGATTATCTCATCACGGTGACCGTCGGCGGACAGTCGTCACGCCAGAAGATGCGCGTGGAGCGGAAGGAGACGTGGGGAGAGGTGCATCTGCCCTGAGCAGGGTTGGTTTGGTGTCGTCGGCTGAGCGCTGGAGCTGGTTGCTGGTTGCTGGTTGCTTCTCTCGGTGCTGGAACCCCGCCGGTTCGGCAACGGCGCCCGGACAACAGGAGGGT
>DATIGO010000344.1:0-4138 GCA_035454665.1 Gemmatimonadaceae bacterium
CTCTCTCGTCGTTTTCTACTCGGGAAGCGACGGTGACACCACCATCGTGGAGATCGACAGTCCGTATGTGAAGCTCTCGATCAACAGGGGGCTCACGAAGGTTACGGCTCCGGTGACGATCGACGTCTTCGACGTCGATACGATCATCGGTGACTCCGCCACCGCGGCCAACGATACCTCCGTGTCCGTCGAGCGGCTCCTCTTCCGCCCCGATCGGCGCATCGGGACGATCACGCTGGACACGAACCAGGTCGGCGATTCGATCAAGGTGCCGCTCGACAGCGCGGCACTCATGGCGAAAATCACCGGGCAGCAGCGCCTGCGGCTGGGTTTCCAGGTCGCGAGCGCGGAGCCGGCCGCGCTGGTCTTCACTTCGCGCGAGGGTGGCAACCCACCGCTCGTCCGCTACCATCCCGCGCCGGACGACACCGCCGTGGGGCCCGTGACCGTCTTGCCGCTGTCGTCCACGCCGGCCTCGCAGGTGGTGCTGGCCAGCGATCTCACCGACTACGTGCACGTCTTCGCCTCACCGTCGACTCCAGCGGGGCCGTACGTCAGCGTCGGCAATTTCCCCGGGCGGCGCATCCTGTTCCGCTTCAACATCCCCGCGCAGATTCTCGACTCGTCGAACGTCTTGCGCGCCACGTTGCTCCTGACGCAGGCTCCCTCACCGAGTGTGGCCCCCGACTCGGCGTTCACGATCTTCCCGCTGCTGGTGACCGCCGGTGTGCAGGTGACCGACCCCGCGCGCTCGGCGTTTCTCGTCAACCCCGCGCGCACGGCGTTCGACTCGGTACGGGTGGCGCCGGCCGACAGCGGCGTCGTGGAGGTGGAGATCGTGAATGCGTTGCGGGCCTGGGGTGTGCTCGGCGCCACGGCGGCGCAGCGCGCGGTCGTGCTCGCTTCGGGGCTCGAGTCGATCGGGGCGGCGCAGGCGCTGTTCTTCTCCACCGAGGCGGCGACGGAGCTTCGCCCGCGACTCCGGGTGAGCTACTCGCCGGTGCGCACCTTCGGAATACCGTGAGCCGACCATGAGCCGCGTCAGGATCGTCCTTTCCGCTTCCGTGCTGGCCGGCGCCGCGTGGACGGCGCCACTTGGAGCGCAGGGGAGTGTGAGCACGCAGGGCTTCGGTTACCCGGCCGGAGGGCTGAGCACGCGCGCCGCCGCCTCCGGAGGCGCCTTCGCGGAGTTCGACTTCGCCACACCGCGCAATCCGTCGTCGCTGCTGGGTTGGGGGCGCGGTGGCGGGTACCTCCAGTATGATCCGGAATTCCGTTCCGTGACCGCGGCGGCGGGATCGGAGAACGCGCTCATCGCGCGCTTTCCCGTCGCCATTGCCGCCGTGCAGCTCGGCCCGCGCGCGATGGCGGCGGTGTCGTTCTCCACCCTTCTCGACCGGACCTGGGCCACGCGCGTGCGCGGCGCGCAGATCCTCGGCCCGGATTCCGTGGGGTACTTGGAGAGCGTGGAGTCCACGGGGGCGATCAGCGACCTGCGGCTGGCGCTGGCCTACTCGGTCTCCGAAGCCTTCAGCGTGGGACTGGGGGTGCACGGGCTCACGGGCGAGAACCGGATGGAGCTCGTCCGCATCTTCGACGACAGTCTCAAGTACGGTGCGCTCGTCCGCCGTCTGACCCTGAGCTATCTGGGGAACGCGGTCTCGCTGGGCGCGACGTGGCGGCCGAGCCGGTACCTCGCCGTGGCCGCGTCGACGCGGCTGGGCGGGGACCTCGATCTGCGTATCGACGACGCGGTTGCGGCGCGGGCGACGACCCCCGGGCGCATCGGGTTCTCGGTGCGGTACGACGGACTCCCCGGTGCGAGCGTCGCCTTCACGGCGGATCAGACGTCGTGGTCGAACATGCGGGGGCTCTCGGAGAACACTCTCGTGGCGCACGACGTCTGGGAGTACGGGGTGGGGATGGAGTTGAGCGGCCCGCCTCTCCGCGGTGTGCCGGCGTTGTTCTCACTGGGTTATCGCCAGCGCGATCTTCCCTTCAGCGTGGGCGTGGGCGAGGTGCCGGAGCGCTTCCTCGCCGCGGGGCTGGGGATCCCGCTCGCCGGCCCACGCGCGATCGTGGACATCGGTGTGCAGCGCGCGTCGCGCGGCACGGTCGATGGCGTGCGGGAGACGGCGCTGATCCTTAGCTTCGGGCTCACCATCCGGCCCTGAGGACCGATGCCCGACCAGGCCGCGGCGGCGCCCGCCGACCTCGCGCAGTTGACGGTGCACAATCTCAAGACGCCGCTCACCAGCATGCTGGCCACGCTGGAGCTGCTGGCCGAGGGTGATCTCGGCCCCCTGAGCGCGCCGCACCACGAGGCGGTCCGCGGGATGCAGGCGCGCGGCGAGGAGCTCCTCGACCTGATCGAGGATCTCCTGCAGCTCTGGCGGCTGGAGGCGGAGTCGATCGACCTGTCGCTCGAGCCGATCGATCCCGGGGATCTCGCGACGGAGGTTTACCGCGAGTGGGCGGCGGTTTTCGAGCGCGCGAGGGCGCGCGTGCACGTGCAGCTCACCCCCGGCGTGCCCGCCGTTCACGGTGACCGCTTCGTACTGCGGCGGGCGCTCGGGAATCTCCTGCACAACGCGCTCGTGCACGCCGGAGAGCGCGTCACGGTGCACCTGACCGTCGATGCCGACGGCGAATTCGTGTGCTTCAGCGTGTCCGACGACGGTGTCGGGATTCCGCCGGAGTTCCACGAGATGATCTTCGAGAAGTTCGGCCGGGTGCCGGGTCCTCGTCCGGTCCGCGGTACCGGACTGGGGCTCCCGTATTGCCGCCTGGCCGCGGAGGCCCATCGCGGGGATCTCCGACTGGAGAGCGAGCCGGGGCAGGGGGCTGCTTTCCGGCTCCGAATCCCGACCGGGAGCGAGCCGGGCGCGGTCGCGCGCGTCTGAGGTGGCTGGATGAGGGTCTATCTGCGCACGTTCGGGTGCCGGGCGAACCGGTACGACAGTGAACAGGTGCGGCTGGCCGCGATGGGTGCGGGGGCGGAGCTCGTGGAGGATCCCGCCGAGGCGGACGTGGCGGTGTTCAACTCCTGCGCGGTGACGGCCGAAGCCGAGGTGGATCTGCGGAAGAGCATTCGCGGTGCGGCGCGCCGGAATGCCGCTCTCCGGTCCGTGGTGATGGGATGTGCCGCCGCGCTCGATCGAGGGGCGCTGCGCGCGCTGCCGACGGTGGAGCAGGTCATCCCCGGCGGCGACGTCCTCGCGGTCGCCGAGGCCATGGGGCTCGATCCGGGGCGACTGGGTGACGTCGCGATGGCGCAGACATCGACGCGCGCTCTGCTGCGCATCCAGGACGGGTGCGATGAGCATTGCACGTTCTGCGCGACGACGCAGGCGCGCGGCGCGAACCGTTCGCGCCTGCCTGACGAGCTGGTGGACGAAGCGCGCGCGCTCGCGACGCACCATCCGGAGATCGTGCTCACCGGCATTCACATCGGGACCTGGGGACGCGATATCGGGAGCTCGCTCGGCGCGCTCGTGACCCGGCTCGTGCGCGAGGTGCCCGAGGTGCGCTTCCGCCTGACGTCGGTCGAGGCGACCGAGGTCGACGGCGAGCTCGCGGCCGCCTTCGCGATGCCGGATCGACTGGCGCCGCACCTGCACGCGCCGCTGCAGTCGGGGGCGGACCGGGTGCTGCGCCGCATGGGGCGTCACTGGTACACGGCAGCCGCGTACGCGGCCGCCGTCGAGCGCCTCGTCGCGGGGCATGAGGCTTTCGCCCTCGGTGCCGACGTGATCGCCGGATTCCCCGGTGAAACCGAGGCGGAACATCGGGCCACGCTCGCGCTGGTCCGGCAGCTTCCCTTCACGTATCTGCACGTCTTTCCGTTTTCGGCGCGTCCCGGGACCGCCGCGACGCGACTTTCCGACCCGCTGCCGCCCCCCCTGGTACAGGAGCGCGCGCGGGAACTGCGCGAGGTGGCGTCGGAGCTGGCCGCGCGGCATCGCGCCGCGCGCGTGGGCGCCCTGGCGGATGTGATCGTGGTACGAGGGGACCGGGGCGAGGGGCTCACCGGGGACTATCTTACGGTGTCCGTTGCGCCGGATCGGCTCCCGCGTGGGACGCGCTTCACGGGACGCCTCTCGCTCGAGACGGGGGGGTTGCTCGCGACCCCTGTCGA
>DATIGO010000345.1:0-15697 GCA_035454665.1 Gemmatimonadaceae bacterium
TGGCGCGCCCGGCGAAGGGTGCCTAACGCTCGCATGGGAGCAGGGTCTCCAGGTCCCAGCGGCGCGGTCCGGACCGGCCCGGCAGCGTGAGCGAGGCGCGGATCGCGACGGTGCCGGGGGCCACGGCGGCGGTCCAGGTGAGCGTGGCGCGCCCCTGCACCCGGACGCCGCCGGTCACGCCGGCGCACGGCGACGCACGCAGGGAGTCGAGCGCGGTCCCCGCCAGTAGCGCCGCCCGGGCCAGTTCCCGCGCGCCGGCGACCTGCGCGGCGATCGCGGTGGCCGATGAGACGAGGCCCAGGAACCCCACCGCGAAGAGCAGCACGGCGAGGAGCACTTCGGGGAGCGTGAAGCCGCGGGATCTGCGGCGCGCGACACGGGGGGGCTGCATGGCGACAGAATAGGACCGTCGCGCGAGTGGTGTGTCATCCTTCCGTTGCGTCCTCCATCAATTCATTGCGGGGTGGAAACAAGAGACGGCCCGCGCAGGCGCGGGCCGTCTCGATGCCGCCGGCGGATGATGCCTACCGCACGACGGTCGTGCCGCCACCGCGCCCCGCCATCGCAATGAGCGCGACGATGACGACGAGCGCGGCGATACCGATCACGATCCAGACGGGGTCGGTGTACCACGCGGAGCCATCGTTCACCTCGACGTCCAGCTGCACCTCGCCCCCGGCGGGCGGCTGCGTGACGGGCTGCGGATCCTGGAGTGCAAGCAGCGAGGCCGACGGCGCCTGGATGCTCGCGGTGGCCACGCGGCCGGTCTCGGCGCGGGGCGTCGCGGACACGTCGGAGGCCCCGACGGCGAAGCAGAGTGCCACCGAGGCCATCATCGTCGAGATTCGCATGAGTTCCTCCCTTGGGGTTGGGATCGCCGGCTCGCGGGGATTGGGCGCTTGCGGGGTCATGCGACCACCGCGACGGGCCCGAGAGCGAGCACGGGTCCCGGACTCATACCGGTGCCGGGTCCGGTCGTTCGGTTCAGGCCGCACCGGCCCGCGGGCGGGACACCGGGCTCTGGCGAGGGGCACCTAACGAACTGATCCGGCGCGAACCGGGCGGGAGCAACCCCGGTCCGCCATCGACCCACCCGCAAACGGAAGGGCGGTGGCCTTTCGGCCACCGCCCGTTCCACCTCGTAACTGTGGGAGGAGGCTACGAGGTTACAGACACTTCGGCTCGCCCTCGACCGTGGCCGGGGTAACCGACCCGACGCCGAGGAAGATCGCGCAGGTCTTCGACGTACCCGTGTGCGTCGAGGTCGCGCTCCAGCCGGTACCACCGGAGGCCGTCGTGCTGACGGACACGCCCGCCGACGGAACGAACCCGCCCGCACCACCCAGGGGCGTCGCCGTGCCGGCGATGTTCGCCGCGGTACCGGTCTGATACACCTGGAAGTCCGCAAAATACGACTCCTGCACGGTCGCCATGTTGCGGAGGTCGGACTTCATCGACGCCAGATACGCCTTCTCCTTCGTGTTGGCGAACTTCGGAATCGCGATCGCGGCGAGAATGCCGATGATCACGACCACGATGAGGAGCTCGATCAGCGTGAAGCCCTTGCGAATCGTGTTGCGCATGTGTGCTCTCCAGGTCCCAAGAGAAAAGAGGTGGAAGCGGCTCGAGTGGTCTCGCGCCCGGCCAGCGACAAGGCAACGTGCGGACCAGTGGGCTCGCGTACCCGTAACCACATGCCTCGCATGCAGTTCACGTCGGAGTTGGACTGCGAGCAGACCGCGACTTGCGTCGTGATTTGCGCTCTGTCTTGCAGTCTGCCACGCCCAACTACTCGTGGCGACCCACGGCTCCCGCGACGTCTGCCTGGCCACCGGCACCAGACGCACGACTTCGAGAACACCGGCAAGACGGCACATCCCCGCCGCGGGTAACGCGCAACGGGATTTGTAGTTAGGCGCTCGTCCCGCGCGTGTTGCGCCTCACAGGCCGGATCAGGTTGTAGCGCACAATGTGCCAGAAGGCGGCGACCCCGTCACGCCAGCCGATCTTCTTCCCCTCCGCATACGTGCGCCCCGAGTAACTGATCGGGACTTCCCAGACACGGGCGTTCGCCTGCGCGAGGCGCGCCGTCACCTCGGGCTCGAACCCGAACCGGTCCGACGTAAGCACGAGCGAGCGCGCGAGATCTCCGCGGATCGCCTTGTAGCACGTCTCCATGTCCGTGAGGTTGAGATTCGTGAACATGTTGCTGAGCATCGTGAGCAGCCAGTTCCCGACCGAGTGCCAGAAGTAGAGCACCCGGTGCGGCCCGCCCAGGAAGCGTGACCCGAAGACCGCATCGGCATTCCCCTCGACGATGGGCTGCAGCAGCTGCGGCCAGTCGGCCGGATCGTACTCCAGGTCGGCGTCCTGCACGATCACGATGTTCCCCGTACTCCGCTCGAGGGCCGTGCGGATCGCCGCACCCTTGCCTTCGTTGCGCTCCTTGTGCACGACGACGTCGAGCTGGCCGGCCCCTTGCAGGCGGTCGAGCACCTCGCGCGTACCGTCCGTCGAGCAGTCGTTCACACAGATGATCTCCATGGCAACGGGAACCGCGCGTACCTGTTCCACGATGAGGCGGAGCGTCGCCTCCTCGTTGTAAACGGGGATGAGCACCGAGAGCCGCACCGTGTCGGGGGGGATCGGCGTACGCCCCCGCAGGCGGGGGATCATCGATTCGATGGCTTCGGAGCTGAGCGGTGTGAGCGGCCGCATCGTGGTCATGGCCAGTTGATGGAGATAGGTGTCGCAGGTGATCGGGTCGCGAGGGCGTGGCACCCTTCAGGGCATCACGCGCTCATAGATCAGGGCATTGGACAGCTTCGTCAGGCGTTTCAGCTCCGGAGGGGTCGCCTCCGCGAGGGCCTCCGCGGAGGCGACGCCCGCGCTCGAGGAGACGATCACGAAGCGCGGTCCATAGGTCAGGAGGATATTACGCATCGCGTCGAGCTCCTCGGCAGCCGTCAGGGGGCGGATGCGCTGGACCGGAAGGAAGGTGCCGACCGGAGTCGTCCGCCGTCCCGTGTAGAGATGGACGATCAGGTCCGCCTCGGTGGCCACCACGTCGCCGATCTCCGTGTTCCCGGCGACCCACTCGACGAGGGGACGGGCGTGCTGGCCGCCGTCGCGCTGGATCGAAGCCCACCACTGGCCGCGATATCCCCGGGCATTGTACACCAGGAATCCGGCCGCCGGCGCCAGGGAAAGCGCGAGCGCCGCGATGCGGAGTACGCGCGCTGATCCGGTCGTGCCCCGCCAGTGCCAGATCCAGGTCACGCCCTGCCACACCGCCAGGACGACTCCCGGCCAGACGGCCCAGAGGAAGCGATTGGCGTCGAAGGGCCACACGAGTACGGCGGCCCCGTAGGCAAGAAGGAACACGACGCTGACGGGAGCATGCCTGACGAGGCGTAACAGGCCGACGATGCCCAGGAGGGTGATCGCGACGAGTGCGAGCAGGCGCGGCAGCTCGAACCGCACGGGCATGAGCATGTATCCGAGCATCCCGTGGAGCCCCTGGAGATTGCGCAACACGACCGCGCGGGCGAAGGGCCATCCACCCGTGGCGTACCCTTCACTCATCCACGGACCGTAGGCGCCGTACTTCCCCATGAGCACGGGGGCGACTTCCTGCTGGTGAAAGCCGACCCACAGCTGCCACGGCACCAGGAATGCCGCGGCGACCCCGGCCAGCACGATCGCGGCCCGCAGGCGGCGGTGCCAGAGCAGCACGACGACGGCCGCGGGGATCGCCAGCGCGCCGAGCGTTCGGACGAGCGCGAGGGCGCCGAGGGCCGCCCCCGCCAGTACCGCGCGCCGGACGTCGTCCGCGTCCACCGTCCGCTCGGCGAGCAGGAGCGCCGGCATCAGGAGCGCGAGGAAGAGCGGCTCCGAGAGCACGAGTCCCGTCACGAGCAGCACCACGATCGAGATCGTGGAGACGATCGCCACCACCCCGGCGGCGATCGACGACATCCCCAGCCGCCGGTGCGCGAAGTACCACGTGGCCAGCGCCGCGAGGGCCAGAAAGATCGCGTTCGCGAACTTGAAGACGACAACGTTGTCGGGGAACGCTGGGCTCATGCGCCAGAGCAGCGAGAGCACGAACGGATAGCCCGGCGGGTAGTGTGTCGCATTCGGACTTCCGGGCAGATTGGTGAGCCGGTAGCCCTCGCCCGTGGCGAGCGAGCGCGCCAGGACGGTGTAGATCCCATCGTCCTCGAACACGCCGACGGGCCACGGAGAGATGGTCATGATCGCGACGAGCAGGACGAGTACCGTCACGGTCACCGGCACGAGCCGCTCGACGCGGCTGGCACCGGCGGGCGTGTGTGGCCCGACGTCGTCGCTCATCGCTCGGTCAGCGCCAGCGGTTCGTTCGGCAAGGCCCACGGCAGCGCTCACGGGGTGATGCGCTCGTAGACGACGTGATTCTGAATCGCACCCAGACGTCGCAGGACCGGCGGCGTGCGGGCGGCCAGGGTATCGGCCGCCATCAGGTGCGCCGTGAACCCGGTGATGAAGTATCGTGGCTCGAAGGTCTCGATCATCGTCCGCACCCACGTGACGTGTTCGTCGGGCGTGAACGGGCTGACGCGTTGACGCGCGAGGAACGTGGACGTCGGAACGCCCCGCCGGCCGGTATACAGGTACACGGTCGCGTCGTGCTCGGTGGAGAGCAGGTCGTCGGGTTGCGTGTAGCGGGCGACCCACTCGACGAGTGGCTTGGCGCTCTCTCCGGCGCGACGCTGCAGGACGATCCAGGTCTCGTCCCGGTATTGCACCCAGTTGTATGCGGCGTGTCCGGCCACGAGATACGCCAATGGGGCGAGGGCGGCGAGCCGGAGGGAGCGCGCCGGGTTGCCCCGGGTGGCCCACTGCCATAACGCTCGAACCGCCACGAAAGCGGTCAGGACGAGCAACGGCCAGATCGCGATGAGGAAGCGGTACGGGCTGAACGGCCAGATGACGATGACGCCGAGGTAGAGGACGAGGAAGGCCGCGAGCCCCGGTGCACGGCGGGCGAGCAGCACGAGACCGCCGATCAGGAGCGGCGCCGCTGCGATCAGGGAGAGAATCCGGGGCCACCATCTCGGGAGGGGCATGAGCACGTAACCCAGTTCGTCACCGATCCCCACGAGGTTCTTGAGGACGACGGCCCGCGCGAAGTCGAGACCACCCTCGCGATACCCGTCCATCATCCACGGGCCGTAGGCACCGTACTTCCCGACGAGAATCGCTGGGGTTTCCCCCTGGTACGCGGAGAGCCAGAGCTGCCAGGGCACGAGAAAGAGCGCCGCCGCTGCCGCGAGCCCGAGCGCCGCGGCGTAACGCCGGCGGAACAGCAGCACGACGACGGCCCCGCCAACCGCCACGGCACCGAGGGTGCGGACCATCGACAACGCCCCCAGGACAAGTCCGGCGGCGATGGCATGACGCATTCGGCCTTCTTCCACCGTTCGCTCGACCAGGAACAGCGCCGGGAGCAGGAGCGCGATGAAGAGCGGCTCCGACAGCACAAGTCCGGCGAGGTGCAGCATGAGGATGGTCGCCGTGCCGACGAAGGCGATCACCGCCGCGCTCACGACGCGGAACTCGAGGCGCCGGCGTGCGAACCAGTACACGCCGGCCGCGGCGGCGGCCAGAAAGACCGCGTTCGCGAACTTGAAGACGACGACGTTGTCGGGGAACTCGGGCGAGAGCCGCCAGAGCAGCGAGAGCACGAAGGGGTACCCGGGCGGATAGTGCGTCGCGTGCGGCGCGCCCGGCAGGTTGATCATCCGGTATCCCTCGCCGGTCGCCAGCGCCTTCGCGAGCAGCGTGTAGATCGCATCATCCACGAACGCGCCCACGGGCCAGGGCGTGATGGATAACACCGCGGCCAGGAACACCAGCATGACCAGCACGAGGGGGACGAGGCGCTCCAGGCGGCGACGGAGGTGCGGTGCCGCCGACGCGGCGTCGGTCGCCGGCACCGGTGCGGACGCCGTCATCGAAGGAGTGCTCATCGGGATCCCCCCGCCGCGCCGGCCCGAGCCGTCGGCTGAAAGACGGCGCCCTGCTTGAGCGCGACCACGAACCTGAGCTCGGGCGGGGTGGCCTGCACCAGTCCGCGGGCCGCGAACCCGCCGAGGTCGGTGGATACCAGGACATAGTCGACGTCGAACGTGCGCAGGATGGTGCGCAACGCGTCGCTCATGAACGCCGGCTTCTGCGTCTGGAAGATGTCGTGTGGCGTGGACGTGCCCACGGGGACGGCGCGGCGGCCGGTGTAGAGGTACAGTATCAGGTCGTCCTCGGTCGCGAGGATCGCATCGTCGGCGGTGTTTCTCCTGGTCCACTCGGCCAGGTACCGCGTCCGTTCGGCTACGGACGCCTGGTCCTGGACCCACCAGCCGTACGCGTACCCGAGGTAGTTGTACCGCGCGTATCCCAGGGCGAGGCCTAACGCGGCAACCACGCCCGCGTACCGGAGCGCGGCGAACGCGCGGGGCGTCGGGCGCCACCGGAGGAGCGCCTCGATCCCCAGTCCCACCTGGATGCCGATCAGCGGCCAGATGGCGTAGATGAACCGTGACGGTGCAAACGGCCACGCAATCACCACGAGGAGGTAGAGCGCGACGAACCAGGCGGCCACGGGCGCACGGCGCAGGAGCAACCACCACCCGGCGCCGAAGAACGCCGTGGCCGCGGCGGTCGCTGCCCACTGAACGGGCGATGCGGCCTGCAGCACCGCAAACACCTCCCAGCCCTGACCCACGACGAGCCGCAGGTTGAACTCCATCAATCGACCGATCCAGCGCCACCCGCCGCCGGTCTGGAACCCCTCGATGAGCCAGCCGCCATACGAGCCGTACTTTCCGGTGAGGATCGACGGAATGCCGCTCTCGTGCACGGCGATCCACCACTGCCACGGGAGCATGACGAGGCCTCCGCAGAGGCACACGATACAGGCGGCCGCCCAGCGTCGTCGCCAGACCAGGACCAGAGCCATCGCCGGAAGCGCCACGGCGCCTATCGTCCGGATCATGGCCAGCAGTCCGGCTCCGGCGCCGGCCAGGGCCGCGTCGCGCAGCGAGCCACTCCGCGATGCGCGTTCACCCAGCATCAGCACGGGGAACAGCGCGGCCACGAACATGGGCTCGGACAGCGCCATGACGCCGAGGAACACCATCGGTGTCCCCGCCGCGAACGCCGCCACCGACAGCGCCGCCACCCACGGACCCATGCCCACCCCGCGGCGCGCGAAGCGCCAGGCCAGCACGGCCGTGACACCGATGAGCGCGGCGTTCACGAACTTGAAGATGGTCACATTCGCCGGGAACGACGGGAACAGCTTCCAGATTCCCGCGAGCAGCAGCGGATACAGGGGCGGATAATGCGTCGCGTTCGGCGCGTCCGGGATGTGGAGGTACCGGTACCCCTGCCCCGTCGCGAGCGACTTGGCGAGCACGGTGTAGATCCCGTCGTCCTGGAAGACGCCAACGGGATACGGACCAATGGACGCGACGACCACCGCCGTGGCCAGCACGGCCAGCACCACGGGCACGAGCCGCTCCCGCGCATCCCCTTCCGCAGCGGCCCCCCACCAGCGGACGGATGCGTCGTTCATGCGCTCTCCGTCCCGAAGCGCGACAGCTTCCGGTGCAGGGTCGACGGGTCGATACCTAACGACTCCGCCGCCCGCGTCTTGTTGCCCCCTTCGGCGTTCAGCACCCAGAGGATGTACGCGCGCTCCACCGCGTCGAGCGTGGGATTGGGTGCCGCGCGATCGTCCATCAGGCGCGACGGCATTGGCGTGGTCACCCGCTCGGGCAGCGCGCTGACCTCGATGCGCGGCCCGGGCGTCAGGATCCACGCCCGCTCCAGCGCGTTCTCAAGTTCGCGCACGTTCCCCGGCCACTGGTAGGCGCGGATCGCCTCCGCCGCGGCGTCGGACAGCGTCTTGTCGCCGCCGCCGCGCGTGGTCGCCAGCCGCTGCAGGAACGCCTCGACCAGCAGCGGAATGTCGTCCTGACGCTCGCGCAGCGGCGGCACGTGCAGTGCGATCACGTTCAGCCGGTAGAAGAGGTCCTGCCGGAAGGTCCCGCGCCGCATCGCCTCCTCGAGATCACGGTTCGTCGCGGCGATGAGGCGCGTCTCGATCGGGATCGACTCCGTGGCACCCACCGGGATGACCTGCCGGTGCTGCAACACCCGCAGCAGCTTCACCTGCGTCGCCGGCGTCGTCTCGCCGATCTCATCGAGAAAGAAGGTCCCCTTCGCCGCCGCCGTGAAGAGACCCTCCTTGTCCTTCACCGCGCCCGTGAACGAGCCGCGCACATGCCCGAACAGCTCGCTCTCCAGCAGGCTCTCGGGGAGCGCCCCGCAGTTGATCGAGAGGAACGGCGAGTCGGCGCGGCCCGACAGATCGTGGATGTACTTCGCCACGACCTCCTTCCCGGTTCCGGATTCTCCCTGGATCAGCACCGTCGACTCCGTGGGGGCCACGGTTTCGGCGAGGCGCAGCACCTCGAGCCAGGACTTGCTCTTCCCCACGGGACGACCGGCCTGCGTCAGGTCCCGGCGCTTGATCTCCTGCTTGAGGGAGTGGTTCTCCACGCGCAGGCTGCGATGCTCGGCGGCGCGACGGAGGATCGCGATGAGGTCGTCGTTGCGGAACGGCTTCTGGAGATAATAGAAGGCCCCCTCGTTTACCGCCTGCATCGCCGACTGCAGCGTGGCCTGCGCCGTCATCAGGATGACGGGCGTGTTGGCGTCGCGCTCGCGCGCCGCCGTCAGGATTTCGAGACCGCTCACGCCCGGCATGCGGACGTCGGTCAGGACGATGTCGGGAGCCAGCTCGTTGATCTGCTCGAGGCCCTGCTTGCCGCCCAGGGCCACGTGTGGCGTGAAGCCCTCGTTCCGGAGCAGAATGCGCAGCGATTCGAGGATGCCCGACTCGTCGTCGATGACGAGCACACTGGGTGGCTGCGTGGAAGGGGAACGCTCGGTCACCGGGGTTCTCCAGGTTGGGCATGCTCACGCGGCAGCAGGACCGTGATCCGCGTGCCGGGAGCGCGGTCCGCGCCCGACGTGCCGTCGTCGCTGTCCACGAAGACGTAGCCGCGATGCGATTCGATCGCGCGGTGCACGATGGCGAGCCCCAGGCCGCTGCCGCCGGGCTTCGTGGTGAAGAAGGGGTCGAAGAGCCGGTCGCGGATCTCGGGAGGGATGCCGGGGCCCGAGTCCGAAACGCGGATCGTGGCACCCCCCGCCTCGAGCGCCACTCCCGACGGCGCGTCGTCGGGGGACAGCGGTGTCACCTGGACGCGGACGACCCCCCGGGGCGGGGACGCCTGCACGCCGTTCAGGATGAGGTTGAAGAGGGCCCGATGCAGCAGATCCTCGTCGCCCTCGATGTGGAGGGGCTCGGCCGGCACCGTGACCTCCACGCGCACGCCCTCCGGGCGACCCGGATGGGTTCCCGCGAGGTTCGCGGCGCCACGTGCGACCGTGGCGACGTCCAGCCGGTCCACGTGCGAGACCCGCACGCGGGCGAAATCGAGAAACTCCGACAGCAGGCGCGAGAGACGGTCCGACTCGCGGACGATGAGCTCCGTCAGCGTCCGCTCGTCGGGCGTGGCCTTGGGCGAATGGCCGATCTGTTCGACGGCGCTCCGGATCGATGCCAGCGGGTTCTTGATCTCGTGCGCCAGCGAGGCCGAGAGCTCCGCCACGGCCTCGAGCCGCTGCGTCCGCAGGTGGAGCGTGTCGAGCCGCTTCTGGTCGGAGATGTCCTGGAAGATCGCCGTAGCCGTCCGCGCCACGGCCGCGTCCGTCGCGTCCGGGGGTGTGCCATTCCCGCCCTCCCGTCCCGCGCCGTTCGCGGGGACCACGCTCACCGTGGTGTTGAGCCCGATGGGAAAGTGCCGGGATGCGGAGGTCACGCGCCCCTCCGCGCGGCTGGTGCGGACCCCGCGCTTGATGGCGCGCTCGAGCGCGAGAGCCAGCGTGGGCGAGAGCGGCTCGATCACGCTCAGGATCGGCTGCCCCACGCGGGGCTCCAGATCGCAGCCCAGCAGCGCGCCCGCGGCCGGGTTCGCATACACCAGCCGCCCCGCGCTGTCAACGGTGAGGATTCCGCTCCGGATGTTGCGGAGAATCTCCTCCGCCTGCAGTCTCACCTTGACCAGTTCGGCCTCGAGCTCGGCGCGGCCGGCCCTGGCTTCCCGGAGACGGGCGGCGATGTATCCCGAGCTCAGCGCCACTCCCGCGAAGACGCCGAGCTGCAGCCAGACTCCGAGATCGAGCGTAGACTGATGGGCGAGAATGACGTCGGCGAAATAGAGGGCACAGGCCAGCGCCGAAACGAGCAGGCCCGTCGAGACCGACAGCATCAACGCCGAGACGGCGATGACCAGGATGTACAGCGCCGTGAACTGCGACTCCGCGCCGCCGGTGATGTGGACGACGCCGGTGACGAGCGCGAGGTCGAAGAGTACCTGTGTGCCGAGGAACGCGTTGGTGAGCGCTCGGCGGTGGATCTCGCTCCAGATCGCGGAGAGGGCGGAGAACCCGATGGCGGCGACGACGATCCCCATGGCGATCACCGTCCCACGGCCGGACGCATCCCGCCATCCGAACGCCATCGCGAGCAGGATCGCGAGCGCCGAAGCGAGGCGACCGATGTACACCCAGCGCAGCAGTTCCCGCGAAAGGAGCAGCGGCGGCGTACGAGGCGTGATGGGGGGAGTCGTCACCGTGACGGAGGCGTGATGGCCCTTGCAACCTGCAACGGCGAGTCGCCGGGCGCCGATCGGGCATTCTGCTACGACTTGGACGATTCGCGGGTGAGGGGGTTTCCCGGTG
Organism: Gemmatimonadaceae bacterium; assembly: GCA_035454665.1. Taxonomy (GTDB): domain Bacteria; phylum Gemmatimonadota; class Gemmatimonadetes; order Gemmatimonadales; family Gemmatimonadaceae; genus DATIGO01. The sequence continues at coordinate 10,855 of DATIGO010000345.1, forward strand.
GAGACTGAGCACGCGCTGTCGGCGGGATCGATCCTGCTCCGCCTGGCCGCGGTTTTCGCCCTCGTCCTGATGAACGGCTTCTTCGTGGCCGCGGAGTTCGCGCTGGTGGGGGCGCGGCGCTCGAAGCTCGCCGAGATGGCGCAGGGGGGCGACCGGCTGGCGGCGCTCGCGCAGCGCGCGATCGCGCAGCTCGACCGGTACATCTCCGCGACGCAACTCGGGATCACGATGGCGTCGATCGCGCTGGGGTGGATCGGGGAGCCCGCGATCGCGTACCTGATCGACGGGCTGCTCGGCCTGTTCGGGCTGGAGCCGGCTCCCGGCGCGACGCACCTCGTGGCGTCGATCGTCGTGGCCTTCACGGTGATCACGTTCCTGCACGTGGTGTTCGGCGAGCTGGCCCCGAAGACCGTGGCGCTGGTGATGCCGGAGCGGATGAGCGGCTGGGTGGCACTCCCGCTCATGTTCTTTGCGAAGCTGATGACCCCGTTCATCGCCGCGCTGAACGGCACGGCGAACGCCTTCCTGCGCCTCTTCGGCATCAAGCCCATGAGCGAGGCGCAGCACGTGCACTCGGCCGAGGAGCTGCGGATGCTCGTGATGCAGGCGCGCGCCTACGGCACGCTCGACGAGAGCGACTCGGCGATGCTGGCCGGGGTGTTCGACTTCCACGAGAAGCGCGCGCACGACGTGATGCGGCCGAGGACCGAGGTCGTGGCGCTCCCCGTGGATGCCAGTGAAGTAGAGGTGCGTGAGGTCCTGCGCCGCGAGCGGTACTCGCGGTATCCCGTGTACCAGGAATCGCTCGACGACGTGGTGGGAATCTTTCTCGCGAAGGATCTGTGGCTCTATGAAGGGAAGGAGCCGTTCGAGCTCCGGCGATTCGTGCGCGAGCCGCTGTACGTGCCGGCGACACGACCGGCGGAGCGGGTGCTGGACGACCTGCGGAAGACGCGGGCGCACATGGCGATCGCGCTGGACGAGTACGGCGGCACGGCCGGGATCGTGACCATGGAGGACCTGGTGGAGGAGGTCGTCGGGGACATCGCCGACGAGTACGACGTGCTTGCACGCGAGGCGGTGGAGACCGACGGAGTGCTCGAGCTGGCGGGCTCGATGTCGCTGATCGACGTGCGGTCGGACTACAGCGTCCCGATCCCCGACGGTGAGTGGGCGACGTTAGGCGGCTACGTCTTCGCGCGGCTGGGACGGATTCCGCAAGTGGGGGATCGGGTGACGTTTCCGGGGGGAGAGGCGGAGGTCGTGGCGATGGATGGGCGACGGGTGGCCGGGGTGAGGATTCACCGGGTGAAGGGGCAGAAGGTGGAGCGGTGACGGTCTCGCTGGTTGCGGGTTGCTGAGGGCTGTAGCTGGGTGCTGAGAGGGGCTCCGGCGTTCGGTCAGGCCGATGGGACGAGAGCCTGGTCCGAGCGAGCGCCAGCGACAAGGGGATTCACCGCCTTGCCTTCGCGGCTGGCTACGGGGCAGAGTGAGTAGCTCTCAGGTGCTTGCGCTCCTTCGGGATGACAGAATGGTGGAGCCCACTCAGCACCCAGCTCCAGCCCTCAGCAACCAGCAACCAGCCCTCTCCCTCTCCATGCCCCCCCTGATTCCACTGGACGAACTGGAGTTCAAGGCCACGCGTGCCGGCGGGCCCGGGGGCCAGCACGTCAATGTCACGTCCACGCGCGTCGAGGTGCGCTGGAACCCGGAGCGCTCCCGGACGCTCTCCGATGAGCAGAAGGCGCGTATCGCGGCGCGGCTGGCGTCGAGGCTCGACGGAGAGGGGTGGTTGCGGGTGGCGGCGAGCGATACGCGCAGCCAGCGACAGAACCGCGACCTCGCGGTCACCCGGCTCGAGGATCTCGTCGCCAGGGCGCTCGTCGTCCCGAAGAAGCGGAAGAAGACCCGACCCTCGGCCGCCTCGCGCGAGGAGCGGCTGCGGTCGAAGAAGCGCCAGTCGGAGAAGAAGCATCACCGGCGCAAGGGTGACTGGCGCGACTGAGAGAACGAGCGCGTCGCCGAAGCCCATGGCTCACAGCGCTCCGTCCGGTGTGTTCCATCTTGATCTTCAGGTCCCGTCCTCCGGACAGGCGCTGGACGGACAGCAACCAACTCGTCTCCTTTCAGCCGCGAGGCTCCGCGACTTCACGATGCCGGGATCCACCTACTGCGACGCGGCCACGCAGCCCTTCCATGGCCCGTATCACGACACCGAGTACGGCTTCCCGGTGCGGGACGATCGGGTGCTGTTCGAGCGGCTCGTGCTCGAGATCAACCAGGCAGGGCTCTCGTGGCTCACGATCCTCAAGAAGCGCGAAGGCTTTTCCCGCGCCTATCACGGCTTCGACCTCGAGCGCGTGGCGCGGTACGGGGCCCGGGATCGCGCCCGCCTGCTGCGCGATCCGGGGATCATCCGGAACCGGCTCAAGGTCGACGCGGCGATCGAGAACGCGAAGCGGATCCTGGCCATTCGGCGCGAGCGAGGATCGTTCGTGGCCTGGCTCGACGCTCATCACCCGCTGGACCGCGACGCGTGGCGCCGGCTCTTCAAGCGCACCTTCGTGTTCACGGGCGGCGAGATCGTGAATGAGTTCCTCGTCAGCACGGGATACCTGTCGGGGGCCCACGTGCAATCGTGCCCGGTGTATGCGAAGGTCCTGGCACTGCGGCCGCCATGGACGACGGTGCCCTGACGGGTGACGCGCAAACGGGGGGTTCCGGCGCTACGCCCCGGAGAAGTCCCACGTTGGCGGATGCTCGCTCTTGAGGGCGGCGATAGCGGCGAGCGCGGCGTCGGCGTCTCGGACCATCGGCGTGTGCTGGCGTGAAAGGAACCGGGTCAGAAGCGAATGTGCGCGCGGCGCTCGGGAACGACGGAATCGTGGGGTCGGAGCCGAGTGTCCCGCTCTTTCGGCTGCGATCCCGCTTACCGGACCGAGACCGAGACCCCGATCCGGAATGTCACCAGGTTCGCCTCGCTCCGAATCGGGATTATGATGGTGTTGCCGTCGGGCACGTCGATGATGCTCCCCTCGCGGAGATAGCGCACCTCGCCGTTGCCGTGATACCGCGCGCCCAGATCGATGGCCACCTCGCCCGAGCGCGTGGCGAATGGGATCAGGAATCCGCCGCCGACTCCCCAGGCCCAGGTGCCGTCATCGTAGTTCGTGGTGTTGGCGAACGCCTCGTTGTTGTTCGACCCCTCGACGGACGATTCCGTGAAGAAGTACGAAAACCCGCCGGACGCGTTGATGTAGGGGCGGAGGAAGGGCACGGGAAGCGTGAGCTGCGGCCCCAGGCCGAGCCACACGATGTTGTTGCTCGTGGTGAGATCGACCAGGATCCGCCCGCCGATGGTCGAGGAGAGCGGGACGCGCTTCGTCTCGCGCCCGTACGACAGGTACCCGCCCTCCACGCGCAGGCTCACGATGCCCTGCGGTTCGAGATTCCAGCGGAAGAACCCGTCGAACCCCCACCCCTGTTCCACGTAGTGGTAGAAATCCCCGACCGGCCGCCCATAGTTCAGGGCGCCGCCGAAGGCGAAGCGCGACGTGCCCAGGGGGCGGATCGGGTCGGTCGGCTGGCGCTGCCCGTGGAGCGACGCCGGCGCTACGCAGAGCGCGCCAAGGAGGACGAGACAGAACGCACGCATCGGAAACTCCCGCCCGAAGGCGGCAGGAAGAGTTGGCATGTCGAATTCACTGCGTTGTACGTTTCGCATCCATCAGGGTTTCATCCGGTGGCTCACGGGGAAACCCGATTCACGCTGTTCCTGACCGATCCCGCGACCATGTCGCTCCCCATCACGATCGACGACATCCGAGCGGCCCGCGCTCGCATTGCCCCCTTCCTCTTCCCTGCTCCGACCCCGTTGCGGGCGTATGGCGAGCTGGATGCCGCGGTCGGCCATGACCTCCGGCTCGTCGTCAAGCACGAGAACTTCAATCCGACCGGCTCGTTCAAGATCCGGAACGGTCTCGCCTTCATGACGGCGCTGGACCCGGAGGCCCGCGCCCGCGGCGTGGTGGCCGCCACCCGCGGCAACCACGGCCTGGGAATCGCCTTCGCCGGCGCGGCCTTCCGTGTCCGTACGACGATCTGCGTTCCCCTCGGAAACAACCCGGCCAAGAACGCGGGGATGCGGGCGTTAGGCGCGCGCCTCGTGGAAGAGGGACGTGACTACGACGAGTCCGTGCAGGTAGCGGAACGGATCCGGCGGGACGAGGGCGCCACGGTGGCGCACTCCACGAACGACCCGCAGGTGATCGCCGGCGCGGGCACGATGTCGCTCGAGATGGTGGAGCAGGACCCGGCGCTCGACGCCGTGGTGCTGGCCGTGGGGGGCGGCTCCCAGGCCGTCGGCGCGCTCACCGTGGCGCGAGCGCTGCAACCCGCGCTGCAGGTCTTCGGCGTGCAGGCGTCGGGAGCCGCGGCGGCGCACGATTCCTGGCACGCGGGCGCGCCCGTGCAGCGGGACCGGGCCGAGACCTTCGCCGACGGCCTCGCCACGCGCTCTGCCTACGCGCTGACCTTCCCCGCGCTGCTCGAGGGGCTCGAGGACTTCATCACCGTGAGCGATGCGGAGATCGCGGAGGCGATGCGCCTGCTCCTCTCCAGCACGCGCACGCTGGTGGAGGGAGCCGGCGCCGCGGGTCTCGCCGGTGTGATCCGCCTGGCCGAGCGGCTGCGCGGGAGGCGCGTGGGCATCGTGATCTCGGGCGGGAACGTGGACGAGGCCACGCTGCGGCGCGTGCTGAACCGGGAGATCTGAGGTCGCGGGGCAGCGCCGGGAAGCGTACGTCGCGAATGGAGGCAGGGAGGACACGATGGGTCGCAAGGC
>DATIGO010000346.1:0-3631 GCA_035454665.1 Gemmatimonadaceae bacterium
AGAGCCTGAGCTCGGCCCCGCCGCGGCATCTGCGACGACGGATGCGAACGGCCGGTTCCAGCTCCCACAGCTCGCCGGCGGCGAGTACGTCGTGACGTTCAATCCGCCGGCCAGCAGCGAGTACGGCGGCGTATGGGTCACCACAGTGATCCACGGCGGAAGCAACGAATATCCGTGGTGGGTCGTGCTCTGGAAGAAATAGCCGAGCCGGATCACCACGCCACCGGCGGACGGATCCGGTTCTCCCACCCGGATCCTCCGTCCGGCGGAGTCCGATTGGCCGCCGAGTGTCCCCGACGCCGGCCCGCGATTAGCATGCGAGAGGGGTGCGGTTTCGGTCGGGCACGGAGTGGGGGTGAGTCGTATGGCCGGCAGCCACGCTTCTCTTTCAGGCTTTTCCCTTCGCATCGCGGTGGTCGCCGTGGTCGGAACGGCCACCGTCGGAATCGTCGCCGCACAGGCGCCGGTGACGGTCTGGGTGAACACGCGCTCCGGCGTTTACCACTGCGGCGGAACGCGCGACTACGGTAGGACCACCGAGGGCCGCTACCTGTCCGAGACCGAGGCGCGGCGGCGCGGATATCGCGCGAACGGTGGACGCGCCTGTGGCCCGCTCCCCGAGAACACCGGCGATGCGGGGCGCGGAATGGATTCGCGGCCGCTCTTGCCCGACACGGTCCCGACCGCGCCCGTGGGCGACACGGTCTCGTGTCTGCTGACCCGCGTGGTCGACGGAGACACGATCGAGTGTGCGGCCGGAGGGCACGTGCGACTCATCGGCGTGGACACGCCGGAAGACAGCCAGGAGCCCTTCGCGACGTCGGCCGCGGCGGCGCTCGCCGCGCTGTTGCCGGGAGGCGCACTGGTCCTCCTGGAGACGGACGCCGAGCCGATGGATCAGTACGACCGCACGCTCGCGTACGTCTGGTACGAGGGACAACTGGTGAACTGGCAGCTGGTGCGCTACGGCTGGGCCGTGAGTCTGCGTTACGCGCCGAACGTCAGGTATGCGGAGCTGTTCGATGCCGCGGAGATCCGCGCGCGAGGCGAGGTGCGCGGGCTGTGGAGCGTGAACGGCTTCCAGTGCCGGCCGGCGGACCGCCGCCGGCATGCCTGCTGAGGCCGCGCGGGTGTTCTCGCGCTCGGAGCTCGCCGATGACTTTCGCCGGCTGGGTGTCGCGGCCGGCGACACCGTGATGCTGCACGCGTCGGTGCGGGCGGTGGGGGAGGTGGCCGGCGGACCGGATCAGATCCACCTCGCGCTCAAGGACGCGCTCACGGACGCCGGCACGCTCATCATGTACACGGGTTGTCCCGATCATTACGACAACGTGGGACGGGGCCACCTCACGGAGGCGGACGAGCGCGAGATTCTCGCCAGGCACCCCGCGTACGATGCGCAGACGGTGCGTTCGGCGCGCGACAACGGCATCCTCGTGGAGTTCCTGCGTACGTATCCGGGCTCGCGCGTGAACGATCACGTGACGCGATTCGTCGCCTGGGGGCGGCAGGCGGAATATCTGCTGTCGGAAACGCCGTGGGACTACGCCTTCGGCCGCGGCTCGCCGATGGAGCGCTTTCGCGAGGTGGACGGCAGGATCCTGCTGCTCGGCTGCGACCACGACACCGTGACGTTTCTGCATCACGCCGAGCATGTGGTGGACATTCCCGGCCGGCGCGTCGCAAGATTCAAGGTGCCGGTCATGGAGCAGGGGCAGCGGGTCTGGCGGGACATGGAAGAGTTCGACTCCGGCTCCGCCGGCGCACACGCGAACTGGCCGGAGCGCTTCTTCGCGCTCCTCACCGACGCGTACCTGGCGCGGACGCGGAACGAGGGGGGAACCGTGGGGAACGCGACGAGCTACCTCTTTGCGGCGCGCGAGCTGTTCGCGTTTGCGCTACCCGTCATGCGCGAGATCGCGGCCGATGCCCGTGCCGCGGGTCGGCTGCGCGAGCCCTCTGGCACACGGTAGGCGCCGCGCTATTCTCCCTGAACCATGGAAAAGCTCGTCCGCTCCCTGCATCACGTGACCGCAACGGTGACCGACGCCCAGGAGGACCTGGACTTCTACACCGGCGCACTGGGCCAGCGCCTCGTGAAGAAGACGGTCAATTTCGACAACCACCACGTCTACCACTTCTACTACGGTAACGAAGCGGGGACACCGGGGACGATCATGACGACGTTCCCGTACAAGGGGATGGGGGTGCGCGTCGGAACGAAGGGGGCGGGACAGATCACGGTGACCTCGTTCTCGGTGCCGGCCAGCGCGCTCGGCTTCTGGCGGCAACGCCTCGCGCAACAGGGGATCGCCTTCCGCGACGAGGGGACGCCGTTCGGAGAGGAGGTCGTCCGCGTGCAGGACCCGTCGGGGCTGGAGCTCCGGCTCGTCGGCAGCGCGGCCGACCCGCGTCCTCCGTGGGTGCTGGAGGACATCGGCGCGGAGCGCGCGATCCGGGGGATTCACGGCGTGTCGTTGCTCGTGCGCGAGCCGGCGAAGACGATCCGGTTCCTCCAGGAGATGTTCGATGCCGCGGTGGTGAGCGAGGGCGCCGGCGCGACGCGCGTCGGCGTGAACGGAGACGCGCCAGGCCACCTCGTGGAGGTGGTCCGGGGCGCCGATGCTCCGGAGGCGATCAACGGACTGGGGACGGTACACCACGTGGCGTTCGCGGTGCCTGACGAGGACGCGCAGCTCCGGATGCGGGACGAGCTGATCCGGCGTGGCTTCCGGGTTACACCCGTGATGGACCGCCAGTACTTCAAGTCGATCTACTTCCGCGAGCCGAATGGTGTGCTGTTCGAGATCGCGACCGAGCCGCCGGGCTTCACCGCCGACGAACCACTCGCGGCGCTGGGGACCACGCTCAAGCTCCCGCCCTGGGAGGAGCCGCACCGCGCCGCGATCGAGGCGGGCCTCCCGGCGGTGGAGCACGCGGTATGACCGGGCGCGGCCGTGCACCGGCCGTGACCGTCTCGCGTTAGGTATCGGGCATGGAGACCGGCGGACGGGTGGAAGGCGAGACGGACGCATTGGCGCCCCGCACTTCGACGTCAGCGCCCTCGCCCCAGGAGTCTTCCGCGCCCGTCGCACCCACCGCCCCCACCGCCCCCACCCTGCCTTCGGGGTCGGCGGTACCTCCGACACCGGCGCGGATGGAGTCACTCGATGCCGCGTCGTTCGCCACGATGAGCGCCGTGATTCCCGGCCTGGGGCAGTGGAAACAGGGGCGCCGTGTCACTGGCGTGCTCCAACTCGGGACGGTCGCTGCATATCTGGTCACCGCGATCGTCAGCGAGAATCTCGAGGCGGTCTGGCTCGCCGTGCTCTGGAACGTCTGGTCCTGCGTGGACGCGTTCCGTCATGCGCGGCGCGAGGAGCGCTGGCACGACGAGGAGCCGCAAGAATCAACCGATGCCTGACGGTCGGGCTCGCCAGGTGCATCGCTCCGCCCGGAAGGCGGACGTGGGTCACGTCGGGTTCCCTCCGGACCGCGTAAGTTAGACGGATGCGTCACCTCCTGGCGTACCTGCTCGTCGTCGGAGGCCCGCTGCTCGGGCTCCTCGGCGTCCTTCGCCTCGGCCAGGACATTCGCGCACCGATGGCGGTCCACGGGGCGTACGTCATTC
>DATIGO010000347.1:0-20252 GCA_035454665.1 Gemmatimonadaceae bacterium
GTTGATGAAGAAGAGGTAGATCGCCCCGAAGAACACCGAGAATAGCCCCGAGGCGAGGCCGAACCCCGCGGTGCAGAGGGGCGGCATGAGCGCGGTGGCGATGGCCACGCCCGGGATGGCAACGGTCTTCTCCCGTCGCGAGCCGGCCACGATGCCCGCGACGCCCCCGAAGAATGCGACCCCCACGTCGAGCAGCGTCGGAATCGTGCGCGACCGGAGCTCCGGCGTGAGCTCACCGAGGGGCGTCACCAGGAAGTACAGCGTCGCGGTCAGGAGGCTCGCCAGCGTGGCCCCGCCGAAGCTGGTGAGGGCCGACCGCATCAGGGTGCGATCGTTGATGCCGACTCCCACCCCGATCCCGAGGATGGGCGCCATGAGCGGCGAGATGAGCATCGCGCCGATGATGACCGCGGCCGAGCTGGTATCGAGCCCGATGCAGGCCAGCAGCGCCGAGCAGATGAGAAGCCAGATGTTCGTGCCGCGCAGCGGCACGTCGGCGCGGACGCGAGTCACCGTGCCCTCGCGGTCCGTGCCGGCCGCCAGCGACATCGTACGGACGATCGCGCTGCGAATCGATTCCACGCCTGCCTCCAGGGGTCTCCAGCCCGGGAGGCAAGGTAGGCTCAGCCGCGGGGGTGGGCCAGTTCCCCCAGCAGGGCGCGCACGGACGCCACATCCGGAACGCGGTACCGCGCCGACGTGCGCCTCGATCCGACGTGAACGGTGACCGCCGGCTCGGGGAGCGCGCGAAACATGTCTTCATCGGTCACGTCGTCGCCGATCGCCACGATAGCGGCGTCGGGGGCGAACGTGGTGCCCAGCTGCCTGAGCACCGCGCCCTTGTCCACTCCGTGCGGTCGGACCTCGACCACCTTGTCTCCGACCAGGATGCTCGCCGACGGCGGGAGGGACTGATGCAGGGCGAGGGCCAGCTCCTCGGCCCGCGTGGCGCCGAGCGCCGGCTTGACGGCGCGCCAGTGCCACGTGAGAGATCGAGACTTCTCCTCGAGATGTGACCCGGGCGTGCGCTCGGTGAATTCCCGCAATTGGCGGAGCGCGGTGCGCCGCCATCGGCCGTTACCCTCGACGGCGGTGCGGCCCTGGAGCCAGCGCCGCGTTCCCGGGCGCCGCCACCAGGCCCCGTGCTCCGCCACCATGCCGACGCCCGTGCCTCCCAGCACGCGATCGAGGAAGGCTCGATCGCGACCGCTGACCAGGTAGACCGTGGTATTGGGGCGCCGCGCCAGGTGCTGGAGCAGCGCCTTCGTTTCGCTCGAGGGGACCGCGGCCTCGGGCCGCACCGTGAAGTCCACCAGGGTGCCGTCGTAGTCCAGCAGCAGCACGAGGTGAGGCGCTTGCGCGGCGGCCGTGATCACCCGGTGCAGCTCCGCCGGACGCGCCGGCCGTCGCTGCGGCGGCTGTGCCGCGAGGTCGTCCAGGAGCCGCCGCGCCCATCCCGACACGTCGTGCTCGCGAACGCGCCGGCGCAGCGCCCGCATCCGCGCCTTGCGCTGAGCGGGTTCCATTCGAAGCGCCTCGTGCAGACGATCAGCGGTGGCGTCCACGTCGTAGGGGTTCACGATGAGCGCTTCCACCAGCTCCGAGGCCGCGCCAGCGAGCTCACTGAGCACCAGCACGCCGTCCTCGTCGGTACGCGAGGCGACGAACTCCTTGGCGACGAGGTTCATGCCGTCGCGGATCGGTGTGACGGCCGCCACCTGCGCCGCGCGATACAGTGCGGAGACCTCGCCCTGCGACAGGGCGCGCGTGATGTAGTGCACCGGCGTCCACTGCGGCGTGCCGAAGGCTCCGTTGATTCGGCCCACCAGACGCTCGGTCTCGGCGGTAATGGAGCGGTACTCGTCGACGTCACTGCGCGACGGCACGGCCACCTGCACGAGTCGCACGCGTCCGCGCCACTCGGGGTAGCGACGCAGCAGGCTTTCGATGGCGAGCAGGCGACGCGGGATCCCCTTCGTGTAATCGAGCCGGTCCACGCCGGCGATGAGCAGGATGTCGCCACCATTGCGATAGGCGTCCACGGTGCCGTCGGCCACGGCCCGCTCGCCGAGTCGCTCGAAGTGCTGTACGTCGACTCCCATGGGCGCCACGACGAGATGTACGAGCCGGCCGTGTGCGAGCACCGACGCGTCATCGACGACCTGCACGCTGCTGTACCGGCGCAGCGCCTGCACGAAGTGCGCGCGGTAGTCGGCCGTGTGGAACGCGACCTGATCCGCTCCCATGAGCCCGTAGAGCACGTCGCGACGTTGCGGCAGCACGCGGAAGACATCGGCCGAGGGGAACGGTATGTGGAGGAAGAAGCCGATGCGCGCGTTGGGCCGGACCTCGCGGATGTAGCGCGGCACGAGCATGAGCTGGTAGTCGTGCACCCAGATGAGCTCGTCTTCCTGGGTCTCCTCGAGGGCCGTGCGCGCGAAGGCCGCGTTGGCTCCGGCGTAGGCGTCCCAGGAGTCCAGGCGGAGTGGGAGGTGGCCAGGGAGGGAGTGGAAGAGCGGCCACACGACGCGATTGGCGTACCCGCCGTAGAACTCGCGTGCGCGAGCCGGATCCAGCTCCACGGGGACGAGCGATCGATCGCGCAGCTCCTGCCGCAGGCGGGCGCGCTCTTCGGCAGAGAGGCCCTCGAGCACGCCCGGCCATCCGATCCAGAGGCGGCGTGCGGGCGGTACGGCACGCGCGAGCCCGGTCGCCACCCCTCCCACCGTGGGTACGACGGTCGCGCGCCCCTCGTCGATCCGGATGCGGACGGGGAGGCGCAACGCCATCACGGCGATCCGGCGCCCCGTCATCGCGCTCCGCTCCGTCGGCAGCTGCTCGCGCGCCGGCCCATGAGCGCGAAGATGCACATTTCATCCATCGGCATGGTCCCGGTGGAGGCTTGTGGAGGCTGCTGGGGGGCCGATCTCGACGGCCGCTCACCTCCGCATGATATACCAACGGCGGCCCCGCCGTGGGATAGATTCACCGCTGCATGCCGGTCGTGACCAACGAACTCGCCTACGTTGCGCTGCTCTTCGGGCTGCTGGTGTTGCCGAAGGCGTTGCAGCGCATTCGGATCCCGGCCGCGATCACGTGTCTCGGCCTCGGGTTGCTCTTCGGCGAGGGCTTCGGCCTGTTTCGCGAAGACCCCACGGTGCACCTGTTGTCCACCTTCGGGATCGCGGCGCTGTTCCTGTTCGCCGGATTGGACGTGGACAGTACCAGCCTCAGGCGTGGGGCCCAGGTGCTCATCGAGCATCTGATCATCCGAGCGCTCACCCTCTCGCTCGCGGCGTTCGCCATCGTCCGGCTGTTTCCACTGGGCCCGCGGGCGGCGATGCTCGTCGCCCTCGCGCTCTTCATACCATCCACGGGGTTCATCCTCGACTCGCTCGGCTCGCTGCGCGCGACGGAGGACGAGCGCTTCTGGATCCGCACGAAGGCGATCTCGAGTGAGCTGCTCGCGCTCGCGGTGCTCTTCGTGACGCTGCAATCCACGTCGCCCGAGCGGCTGGCGCTCTCCGGGGCGGCGCTCGTGGCGATGGCCGCGTTTCTGCCGCTGCTTCTGCGCTTCCTCGTGGCCCGGATCGCGCCCTACGCACCGAACTCGGAGTTCGCGTTCCTCCTCATGGTGGCGGTGATCTTCGCGTACGCCACGCGGCAGCTCGGCGTCTACTATCTGGTCGGCGCGTTTCTCGTGGGAGTGGCGGCGCGGCGGATGCGCGAGCAGCTTCCGCGCCTGGCGTCGGACCGGAACCTCCACGCGGTGGAAGTGTTCGCGTCGTTCTTCGTGCCCTTCTATTTCTTCAATGCCGGTCTCGGGATCACGCGCGACGCGCTGACCTGGCGGGCGCTCTCCATCGGCGTGGCGTTCGCGGTGGTGGTCATTCCGTTGCGGCTCGCGCTGGACATCGTACAGCGGCGCGCGCGCCTTGCGGAGCCGTGGCGGAAGGGGATGCGCGTGGCGGTGCCACTCATCCCGACGCTGGTGTTCACGCTGGTGCTCGCGCAGATCCTGCGCGAGCAGTTCGCGCTCGATCCGTCGCTCTTCGGTGGCCTGATCGTGTACACGGTGCTGGCCACGCTCACGCCGACCTTCCTGCTGCGCGCGCCGCCCGCGGTCGCGGAACTCGATCTCATGCCCGCCGGTGGCCCCTATGCGGGTCCGCTCGCACCGGAGGCCGCGTTCGTTCCAGCGGCGGCGACGACCGAAGTGAGCCCGGGCGTCGCGAGTCCGGACGAGCGGGACGGCCGGCTCGGTCCGCCGGAGTCCGGACTGATCCCTCCCGCAGCGCGGGACGCGACCTGATGCGGGACGCGGGAGCGGCGCAGCGGGCCCGCGGGATCGCGCTCACGCGCGAGGTGCCGGCGTCGATCGCGCGGTGTGAGCTCACGCATCTCGTGCGCGAGCCGATCGACCTGGTGCGCGCGCGCGCGGAGCACGAAGCGTACGAGGGCGCGCTGGCCGCGCTCGGCTTCGTGGTGCGCCGGATGGCGGCGACGCCGGAGCTTCCCGATTCGGTGTTCGTGGAGGACGCCGCGGTGGTGCTGGACGAGATCGCGGTGGTCACGCGTCCCGGGGCGGCGTCGCGGCGGGCCGAGGTGCCGACGGTGTGCGAGTCGCTGGCCGGGCTCCGCCCCCTGCGCTCGATGCAGGCGCCGGCCACGCTCGACGGGGGTGACGTGCTGGTGCTCGAGCGGGAGATCGTGGTCGGCCTCTCCGCGCGGACCTCGCGGGCTGGCGCGGAGCAACTGGGCGCGTTCGTGACGCCCTTCGGGTACCGGGTGCGAACGCTCCCGGTGACGCAGTGCCTGCATCTCAAGAGCGCCGTCACACGCGCCGGGGTCCACGCGCTCGCGGTGAATCCTGCGTGGGTCGATCCCGCGGCGTTCCCGGGGTGGGAGGTGGTGGAGGTGGATCCCGCGGAGCCGATGGCCGCGAACGTGCTCTACGCGGGCGGGGCCGACGGCGGCCCCGCGCTGGCGGCGGAGGGGTTTCCACGCACGGTCGAGCGCCTGCGGCGGCACGGGCTCGACGTGCGCACGGTGCCCGCGTTCGAGCTGGCGAAGGCCGAGGGCGGCGTGACCTGCTGCAGCCTCATCGCTCGTTAGGCGCCGCGCCGGTCGCGCCGCCAGCGGCCCAGCTCAGTCGCGGTCCTCGACCTTCACGTGACCGATCATCCCGAGCAGCGCGTGCGGGTCGCACTGGAAGTAGTAGCGTCCCGGGGCGAAGCCTACGGCGATGTCCCAGGTCTGGCCGGGGAGCTGGAGCAGGGGACTCGCGGGCGGGAGCGGCGATGCCGACCGGTTGGAGTCGGCCACGAAGTGCACGTTGTGCACGCCGGTAACCAGCGTGAAGCGCAGCACGTCGCCCACGTGAGCCTCGAACTCGGCGGGCACGAACCTGTTGTTCCCCTGCTCGTCGGTGATCATGTCGATCTTGATCACCTCTCCGCCGGGCACCGGCGTGAGCGGCCCGCCGGACGCGGGCGCGGCCGCCGGCTGGCCGGCCGGCATCTGGTGTGTGGCGGGCTCGCCCCCGCCGCCGCAGGCGACGAGCGTGGCCACGGCCGATCCCAGTGCCAGGCGTCGCGCGAAGTGCAGTCCAGCGATCATCGGTCCTTCTCCTTTGGGAATGGGGATTGGCGGGTGGTGGTTCTCAAATGTCCTTGCGCTGGAACGCGCGCAGCGCGAGCAGCCCCGGCGCGACCATCCACACGCCGAGCCCCGCGATGGCCGCGGTCGTCCCCAGGGCGCTCCCCAGGACGCGGTCGAACACCGCGCCGGTGTAGCCCATGAGCGCGGCCACGTCGAAGTGCAGCACGAGCAGCACGCGGGCGAGGTCCACGGGATTCGCGAAGGTGAGGGCCAGGAGCGGCGCCTCGAGCGGGTGACGCGCGAACGCGACGGTGACCCATAGCACGAGGCCGTCCCAGACGAGCGCGACCAGCGCCCACACGCCTAACGCGATCCCCAGCCCCTTGAGCCGGTCGTCGACCAGCCCCCCGATCAGCACCGCGAGCGCCCCGAACACCCCGGTGAGGGCCACGCCGGCCACGAGCAGGAGGGCCAGGAGCCCCCACGTGTCGGCCGTGAGCGCGCGGTGCGCGAGCAACGGGAGGCTCACGCCCACGACGAAGGCTGCCGACAGCGGGACGACCAGGCCCGCGAAGAGCCCGTGGAAGAGCGCCGACCGCGGTACGGGCTGCGCGAGCAGCAGCTCGGTGAACTCCCGCGAGCCGTGCCAGTAGATGGTCCCGAACACGATCGTGACCAGCGGAATCAGCAGCACGACCACGTTCAGGAGGCTGAGCAACGCGTGCGGCGAGCTGCCGCCCAGCCGCAGCAGCAGCTCGGTCGCGATCAGGAAGAAGAGGGCATACGCGATGACCCAGCGGTTGCGCAGCACGTTCCGCAGCTCGTAACGCACGATCTGGAGGATGGTCCTCACGCGACCCCCCGCGCGGCGTGGGTCGACGGCACCGCGACGAGCCCGCGCCGCATGAGCTGTGCGATCGCGCGCTCCAGCGTCGGCTGTCCCGTGCCGCGCTTGAGCTCCTCCGGCGTCCCCGCAAAGCGGATCTCGCCGTCGAGCAGGAAGGCCACGTGATCGGCCAGCTCCTCCAGCTCGCTGAGCACGTGCGAGGTCACGATGCAGGTGCGCCCCGCCGTTCGTTCCCGCAGGATCTTGTCCTTGAGCGTGCTGCTCGAGATCGGATCGAGCCCCGCCGTGGGCTCGTCGAGGATCAGGAGATCGGGACGGAAGAGGAAAGCGAGTGCCGCGTTGATGCGCTGGCGGGTGCCTCCCGAGAGCACGCGCAGCGGCTGGTCGAGCACCGGGCCGAGTGCGAGCAGCTCGATCAGCTCCTCGTCGCGAGCGGCGTGTGGACCCCGGAGATCGGTGAGCATGTCGACCAGGTCCCGGCCCCGCAGGTTCTCGGGGAAGCGCGCGATCTGGGGCATGTAACCGATGCGCGCCCGGTAGGCCGAGTCGCCGTTCAGGAGCTCGCCGTCGAAGCGGATCTCGCCGGCGTCGCGCCTGACGAGTCCAAGAATGATCCGGTTGAACGTGGTCTTGCCGGACGCATTCGGCCCGACGATCGCCGTGACCTGGCCGCGCGGGATGTCGAGGTCGAGATCCCGCAGGACCGCCAGCCGGCCGAAGCGCTTCGTCACCCCCCGTGCGGTGATCATGTCGTGACTCGCGACTCGTGACGCGCGGCGCCGCGGGAGACAGGGAGGCGTGACGAGTGACGGGTGACCGGTGACGCGTCGCGCTCCGGCCCGGTCTCCCGTCTCCCGGCTCCGGTCTCCTCCCGCATCCGGGGCCGTTCATCGATCAGCGTCTGTGGGGTGAGCGACGGCATCACGCGCTCGGCCAGATCCAGCACGTCGACGAAGACGCTGCGCAGGAGGATCAGGGCAGCGGGGGTCTGCTCCACGACCAGCGCGAAGAGGCGCACCGGTGCGTGAGGGACGTCGCCGTAGCCGTCCCGGTCGAGGTCATAGCCGCGGTAGCGATCCCAGTAGTTGCCGGAGAAGGTGCTGAAGTTCTGGCGCGAGTTCGTGCCGACGTCGAAGGAGTTCCCGCTGAAGGCGTTGCCCGAGATCGTGTTCTGCTGGGCGTTCGCGAGGATGCGCAGCGCCCAGCCGTTCGCGCGAAAGGTGTTGCCCTCGATCCGGTTGCGGCTCGAGCCCTCGAGATAGAGCGCCGTCGAGTTGCCCAGGAACTCGTTGTCCGTGATCTCACTGTCGGAGATGTCCTTGAGCAGGAGCCCGTAGGCGGCGCTCCCCCAGTTGCGCTCGAAGCGGTTGCGCACCATGTGCACGCGCTGCGTGTACATCACCGCCACGCCGGCGCCGTTCTCGCGGAAGACGTTTCCCTCGTAGCGGCAGTCGTCGGAGAACATGAAGTGCAGGCCGTAGCGGTCGTTCCGCTCGCTCACGTTGTCGCGCACGTCGCCCGCCTTCACGAACTCGAAGTAGACGCCGTCCCGGTGGCCGCTCACCGTGTTGTTCACCACGCGCACGCGCTCACTCTGCCAGACGTGGATCCCGTTCCCGGCGAGCGGCAGGCGGAGCCCGGCGCCGTGCACGGCGTTGCCCACCACCTCGCAGGTGGCGGTACGCGCGAGGTAGATCGCGAAGGCGGAGTTGTCCACGCGATTCCCTTCGATGCGGCAGCCGCGCGCTTCGGTCACGAGGAGCGCGGCGCGGTCCTCGACCTGGCTCGCGCCGGTGTTGCGGAGCACGAGGCCGCGCACCGTGACGTCGTCCGCGGCCACGACCAGCAGGCCGCGGGCACCGTCGCCGTCCAGCACGGCCTGCCCGCCGCCGTCGATCGTCATGGGGCGTGTGATACGGATCGTGGGTTCGCGGTAGACACCGGGACGCACGACGATGCGCGCCCCGGAGGGCGCCATGGCCACCGCGGCCCCGATCGACGCGATCGGACCGCGGGCGTCCACCACGATCTCCCGCGCTTCGCCCTGCGCCGGGGCGGCCGCCGGGCCCGCCATCAGTGCCAGCGTGACGACCAGCGCGGCACCGGGGCGTCTCATCGGCCTGCACCGCTCGGCGAAGGGTCGCGCGGCACCCTGGTCGTCGCGCTCGAGTCGGGGACGCCGTGCTCGTGACCGCCGGCACCCGGATGCAGCCGCTCGCTCCGCATCCGCTCCACCACGTCTGCCCAGCGGATGACGGATCCACCATGGCGCTGCGCGATCGCGCGCTCGCCAGTGGCGGGGGCGAACGCCGCGAGCGACCGCCCCATCGGGCTGTGCAGCGATCCGCCGCTCAGAAAGAGCGCGCTGTCGGCCGGGAGGAGGCGTCCCGTCTCGAAGTCCGAGACCCAGACGCTGTGCACATCGTCCCGTGACGTGGCGTCCAGATAGAAGGAGGCCAGGCATTCCACCGCGTCGAACGTGTGGACCCGTCCGGTCCGCGACACGAGCTCCGCGCCAAAGCGCACGTCGGACACCGTCATGCGGCAGAACTCGCATGCATCCGTGCCCGCCACGAGCGGTCGCGGCCCGCGCTGGCACGAGGAGAGCACCAGCAGGAGCGTGGCCAGCGGGCGGAGCGTGGCGCGGCGCATCACTCGTCAGGCGCGGGAGGTGACCAGGGACCGCTCCGCCGTGCGTCCGGCGTCCGGGTCTTCGCTCGGCTGCGTCTCGCGCACGACCGTGGCCGTCCGGGCGCGCCGGTCCAGCACGAGCGCCACGACACCGAGCCCGAGCGAGAGCGCGAGCGCGATCCCGCCGCCGCCGGGGAGGGAGGTCGCGCGGAAGTTCAGCAGCTGCTTCGAGCCGATCAGCGGCGGCTGGTAGTTCATCCCCGGCACCTTGATGATCGCGTTCTCGGTGTCGAGGTCGTGCCCGTAGTCGTATTCCCATTTCCAGAAGTCGGCGAGTCCGGCCACGGCGAGCAGTGCGAAGAGGACCACCCACGTCCGCGCGATCCCGCGCCGTCCCGTCGCCGCGGCGAGGAGGCCCAGGGCCATCAGCCCGCCGACCAGCCACGGCATGACGCGCAGCTCCGGGATCGACTCCGGGACGATGCGCTTCATCCCGATGTAGTGGTTGAGGTTGTTGATGTTGTCGAGATCGTTAGGCTTGAGGCCCGTGATCGTGTTGATCCGGATGTGCATCCCCAGCCCCTCCGGATACTGCGGCGCCTGGAGGTAGACGTTCCAGAGAGGCAGGATGAACGCCACGGCAACCAGCAGCGCGGCGATCGTCAGGAGGAGTCGGGAGGATCTGGGCATCTGGCGTGAGGGGTGAGGGATGAGAGGTGGAAGGCGTTCGGGCGCATGCGTGAGGGGGGAGGGAGGGTCTCCCTCCCCGCTCACCATCACCCCTAGTCCTTCTGCGCCACCACCGCGGGCTTCCCCACAGACCACTTGAGCGGCGTGTTGCTCCCGGCCGGGCTCACCCGCACGTACCCCTGCATCTCCTGGTGCAGCGCGGAGCAGAAGTCGGTGCAGTAGAACGGGTAGACGCCGGGGAACTTCGCCACCCACTTCAGCGTGCGCGTCTCGCCGGGCATCACCAGCAGCTCCGCGTCATGCGCCGAGCCGATCGCGGCGAAGCCATGCGGCACGTCCCAGTCCTGCTCGAGATTCGTGACGTGGAACAGCACCGTGTCGCCCACCTGCACGCCCTCGATGTTGTCGGGGGCAAAGTGGCTCCGGATGGCGGTCATCTTCACGTGCAGCGTCTTGCCGCGGCGCGTCACGTTCGTCTCCTGTTCCGACTTCGCCACGTACGGGTGCTGGTTCTCGGCCAGGCTGTAGAACTTGACCTGCTTGTCCTTGATCAGGTTCGCGTCGATCGCCTGCGCATAGTGCGGCTCGCCGATCATCGGGAAGTCCAGCAACAGCTTCATCTTGTCGCCCGTGATGTCGTAGAGCTGCCCGGCCTGCGTGAGCTCCGGGCCCGTCGGCAGGTAGCGGTCCTTCGTGATCTTGTTCAGCGCGATGACGTACTTGCCGTACGGCTTGCGCGTGTCTCCCCCCGGGACCAGCAGGTGCCCGATCGAGTAGTACGTCGGGATCCGGTCCACGACCTGGCAGCCGGGGAGCGTGTACTTCACGATCTCCGACGAGATGAAGACGGACGTATATGCATTCCCCTGGCCGTCGAATTCCGTGTGCAGCGGTCCCAGGCCGGGGTTCTGGATCTCGCAGAAGTTCACCGCCTCGTACTGGAAGATCGGGATGCCGTCCTTCTCGCCGTCGAAGGCCTTGTCGGCGATCGCCTTCTGCATCTTCGAGAAGGCGTGCACGGGAATCACGGTGGCGAGCTTGCCGCCGGCCACGAGGAACTCACCCGTCGGATCGACGTCGATCCCGTGCGGCGACTTCGGCGTGGGGAGGTAGTACACGGAGCCCGGGCACTCGGCGGGCGCGATCACCTTCACGCCCCTCACCGTCTCCGAGCTCGCCGTGTGCGTGGCCTCGTTCATCACGGCGTGCACGTACTCGCTGTTCCACGTCTCGCCTTTCCCTTCGGCGACGCAGCGCTCGACCATCTTGAAGTTCACGGCCGCCACCACGTCCTTGTCGTTCTTCGAGGCCTCGACCTCCTTCTTCGTGTACGCCTGCTCCGTGTTGTACGAGGAGAAGAAGACCCAGTCGGCGGAGGGGCCCTTCCCGGGGCGGGCCAGGTCGTAGTCGTAGCCCGGCATCAGGATCTGGAACGCGACCCGCATCTTGCCGGGTTCGTTCGCCGTGATGAAGCTCAGCGCCCCCTTGAACGCGCCGGTCTCGTACGAGGAGATCGCCACGTCCTTCTGCGGAATCGGCACACTGAAGCGCGTCCCCGCGACGGCGTACTCCGTGTTCGCCGTGACATACGGCGACGAGTGATTCCCCGCGGAGTTCGGGATCTGCACGATCTCCGCCGTGGTCATCGTGGTGAGATCGATGCGCGCGATCCGCGGCGTGTTGTTCCCGTTGATGAAGACCCAGCGGCCGTCGTGCTCGCTGTTCGTCATCGAGAGCGAGGGATGGTGCGCGTCGTCCCATGGCACATAGCCGAACGTGGTGTTCAGCATCTCTTTCGTTTCGGCGTTGTAGCCGTAGCCGTTCTCGGGATTCTGCGCGAAGACGGGGATGACCTTGAGCAGCCGGCCCGACGGGAGGCCGTACACGGCGAGCTGCCCGCTGAAGCCGCCGGACATGAAGGCGTAGTACTCGTCGTAGCTGCCCGGCGCGACGTACACGCGTGACGGCGCGTCGCCGGCGGCGCCGATGCCGGCGGATCTCGTGGTGGGGGCGCAGGCATAGAAGTAGACCGCGCCCAGCGCGACTGCCGCGCTTCCACTGAGGAGCGCGGACCTGCGGGAGAGTGACATGGGCAGAGCCTCGGAGAAGGAAAGTCGCCGGCTGGGGGCACCGGACGGCGCGTGCCTCGTTGCGACCGAGGAAAGCTTCACCGGACCTGCAGGTATTCGTGCCCGGCGAAATGCGGATCGCGCGTACGTACTTTCCGCCCCCCATGTCGGGGAATAACCGACGCTCTGCCGCCGCCCCTTCGGGCTACTGTTTCGGGGCAACCTCCCTGCCGCCCGGCCCCGGTCGCATCATCGGAATTTCCCCCTCGCTGCATGCGCCTCACACGCTTTGCCGACAACGCGCTCCGCTGTCTCATCTATCTCGCCAGGCGGCCTGACGAGACGGTGCGCGTGGGCGAAGTCGCCGACGGCATGGCGATGTCCGAGGACCACCTGCTCAAAGTCGTCCAGCGACTCACGGAACTGGGGTATGTGCGTACGGTGCGCGGCCGAAACGGCGGAGTCCGGCTGGCGGTACCGGCCGCGAGCATCAGCGTCGCCGATGTCGTGCGGACCACGGAAGAGAACTTCGCGCTGGTGCCGTGCTTCGAGCCGCGGCGCGACGCGTGTCCGATCGCCTGGTCGTGCGCGCTGCCGAGGGCCCTGGATGAGGCGCTCGCAGCGTTCTTCACGAGCCTCGACCGGTACACGGTCGCCGACCTCGTGCCCGGCGGTCCGGATGATGACGCGCATGGTCGACGATCTCCTCGACGTCTCACGCACCACGCAGGGCAAGGTCCGGCTCCAGACCGATGATGTCGACCTGAGAAACGTGCGTGGAGCGCGCGGTCGAAGCCGCGCAGCCCATGCTGCGGTCGCGTGCGCGGGAGCTCACCGTGGAGCTGCCCGCCGAGCCGCTGCCGGTCCTCGGAGGCCTCCGGCCGGGACGATGGTCCCGGTATCGAACCGGACATCCTGAAGTACATATTTGAGCCGTTCTTCCAGGCGGACCGGAGCCTCGACCGCGAGAAAGGTGGCTTGGGGATCGGTCTCGCGCCCGTGTGCGGCCTGGTGACGGGACACGGCGGCACCGTGCCGGCCTTCAGCGAGGGAGCAGGAACCGGATGCGAAGAAGTGCGGCGACTACCCGCGGCCGAAGCCACGGGGGTGTCTGAAGTCATGAGTAGAGAACTGCAGCCGGCCCTCCGACAGGACGCGGTCCTTCATCGTGTCCTGGTCGTGGATGACCACGTCGATGCGGGCGAGACGATGGGCCTGCTGCTGCGCGCTGCCGGCCACGAGGTCCGTGTGGTGACCAGCGGAACCGAGGCGCTGGAGACCGCCCCCGAATTCGAGCCGAGCGTCGTGCTCCTCGACATTGGCCTCCCTGGCATGGACGGCTACGAGGTGGCCAGGCGGCTCCGCGAACAGTTCAGCCACCGGCCGGTCCTGCTCGTCGCGATCAGCGGATATGGGCAGACCGAGCACCGGCGCGAAGCGCGTGAGGCGGGCTTCGATCACTTCTTCACGAAACCGGTGAGCATCAAGACGCTGCGCGAGTTTCTGGCGAGTCCGCCGTCGCGCGGCGATTGAGCGATCACCACACGGTGCTCTCCGCCAGCACCACGGCCAGTCCCAGCAGATAGCCGAGCACGATCAGCGCACTGCTGGGCTCCAGCAGCGTCAGGCGACCCTGCGCCCGGACCACCAGCGCCGCCGCGCCCAGGGCCATGAGCGCGATCGCCACCAGCGCCGAGAGAGCGTGGACCTGGCTGATGACGGCGAAGAAGGGCCCGCTCCCCTGCGCGAGGTCGAGCACGACGAAGATCACCATGTTGAACGTGTTGCTTCCGAACAGATTGCCGACCGCCAGGTCGTACGCGCGCATCCGGACGGCGGCGAGAGAGGTCACGAGCTCGGGGAGGGAAGTGGACAGGCCCACGAGCCAGGTCCCCATGAACGTCGACCCGAGTCCGCTGATTTCGGCGAGGCCCTCGGCCGAGTGGGCGAAGAGTGGGGCGGTCACGAGAATCACCAGAGCCGCCACCGAGAATGCGATGAGCGGACGGCGAATCTCCTCGAGCTGAACGCGCCGACGGGGCGGGGCGCCGGCGCCGTCGGGGCGCTCCGACATCTCCTCGGTGACCCCGGCCCGGCGTGCCACGGTCGTGGCTCGGAAGACGGCGCGCGATCCCACCAGGAACACCAGCAGCAACGCCAGCGAGCCCGCGCCGACCCCCAGGAACGATGTGGCGGGCCTGACGAGGACGAATACGGCGGCCATCGCCGTCAGGATGATGGCGAGTGCCGCGTACTGGAGATGATCGAGCGTCGCCTTTCTGAACAGCTCGGTCCCCGTCGGTAGCAGACTCACCACGGCGAGGATCAGCATGTTGGCCATACTGCTGCCGAACAGATCCCCGGCTGCCAGGTCCGGCGCGCCGAGACGAACGGCGGCCACGTCTGTGGTGATCTCCGGCAACGAGGTGGCGACGGCCAGAAAGACGGAGCCGATCCACGCCCCCCCGAGGTTCGTACGAGCGGCGATCGCATCGGCACTCCGAGCCAGATGCGTCCCCGCTGCCACCACGACGGCCGCGCTGGCAGTCAGCGTGAACAGCAGTGCCAGGAGCGTCACGGCGTCGGAGGCGCCGACCGGCTCGGCTCCACCGCTCCGTCCTCCGCGCCTCTCACACAGAGGAGCACAGGCACGGGAGAGCCCCTGAGCACCTTGTCCGCCACGCTGCCCAGCAGCAACCGGCCGAGGGGTCCTCTCGCGTGCGTGGCAAGGGCGATCAGATCCACCTCGTGCTCGGCGGCGCTCGACAGCACGGCATTTGCGCGATGCGGGTCGACCTGGACGTCCTGAACCACCTGGCTCCCCCGGACGCGAAGGCCCGCGGAGATTTCGCTCAGGTACGTCTCGACCGTGCGGCGCTGCCGCGCGAGATCTCGCTCGTACTCCTCGTCCCCAGCTACGGCGCGCACCAGCGGGTGGAGGGGCTGCACCGCGTGCATCAGCACGTACGTCATGTCCCGATGACCCAGGAGTGCTGTCGCGACGGCGATGACGGACTCCGTGCCTCGCGTTCCGTCGAGCGCCAGAAGCACCCGCCGGATGGCCCCCTTGTCCGGCGCCGCCCGCTCATGCGTTGGTACGACGAGGAGTGACGAGGCGGTGAGGCGCGCGAGCGCGTCGGTTACGCTTCCGAGCCACAATGGCCGCGCGCCGGAGCGCCCATGGCTGGCAACGACGAGCAGGTCGGGCCCTGTCGCCTGTGCGTATGCGGCGAGAGTGGACGCGGCGGGACCCTCCAGCACTCGCGTCTCCACCTGCAACGCCTCCTCGCCCGCCAGGCGGCGCTGCACGTCGTCGGCGTAGCGACGGAGCGCCTCACCGAGCCGCGTGTCCACGTCGCGACGTACCGCCACGGCCCCGGGAGCGCCGGCCGCTTCGTGCAGCACGGCCCGCGGCTCGTTCACCGCCACGATCTCGAGGCGCGCACCGGTGCGGCGCGCTATGTGGACCGCGGGCCCGAGCGCTCGTTCGGCGAGCGGTGATCCATCGAGTGGGACGAGCACGGTGCGCATCGGGTTCTCCAGGTGACCTGACCATGCCATGGTAGCCCCGCGGCACTATCAGGAGAACCCGCACGCCGTGCGTTTCGTCAGGCCTTGATCACTCCGATGGGTCTGAGGCGCGCGACGCGGCGTGCGAGTCCGGCCTGCTCCACGACCTGCGCCACTGCCGCGACGTCCTTGTACGCCGCCGGCGCCTCTTCGGCCAGGCCCTGATTCGACGGGCAGCGCACCACGATTCCCTGGGCTTCGAGTGTCTTGCGCAGCTCCGGACCCGTCACCGCCTTCTTCGCGGCACTGCGACTGAGGCTGCGCCCGGCGCCATGGCAGGCGCTCGCCCACGAGCGCGTGTCGGATGTCGGGAGTCCTGCCATCACGTACGAAGCCGTCCCCATGCTCCCCGGAATGAAGACCGGCTGCCCCGTGACCTGAAAGTGCGCCGCCAGCTCCCCGTGATGCGGCCCGAAGGCGCGCGTGGCCCCCTTGCGATGAACACAGAGCCGCCGGCCGCCGAACTCCTCGACCTTGGCGATATTGTGCGCCACGTCGTACACACAGCGCACGGTCTCGAGCGGGATCTCGCGAAAGATGCGGTTCACCGCCTGCCGCACGTGATGCGCGATCATGTGCCGATTGCACCAGGCGAAGTTCGCCGCCGCCGCCATTGCGGCGAGATACTCCTTGCCCTCGCGCGATGACACGGGTGCGCAGGAGAGCTGCCGATCGGGAAGCGTTATTCCGTACTCGGGCAACTTCTGATCCATGAGGCGCACGTAGTCGGTGCACACCTGATGACCGAGCCCGCGCGAGCCACTGTGGATCAGGACCGTGAGCTGCCCCTGCGCGAGGCCGAAGACCTCCGCGGCGTCGCGGGCGATGATCTCGTCCACGACCTGCAGCTCCACGAAGTGATTCCCCGAGCCCATCGTGCCGAGCTGGTCGCGGCCACGATCCCGCGCACGGGGCGAGACGGCGCCGCCGTCGGCGCCGGGGAGACATCCGCCGCTCTCGCAGTGGAGCAGATCTTCCTCGATGCCGTAGCCGCGGCCGCGCACGAGATACGGCACTCCCTCCGCGAGAACGCGATCCAGCTCGTAGTCGTCGAGGCGCCACGCGCCGCCACGCCCGACGCCCGATGGAATCGAGCGAGACATCTCGTGCACGAGACGCTCATGGTGGCTCCCCAGCGCCTCGCGCGACAGCGGGAGGGCGAGCAGTCTCACGCCGCAGTTGATGTCGAAGCCCACACCGCCCGGGGAGACGACGCCGTCGGGGAGCTCCGTGGCCGCCACACCACCCACCGGGAAGCCGTAGCCGTCGTGCATGTCGGGCATGCCGTACGCGTGACCCACGATCCCGGGGAGCGTGGCGACGTTCATGAGCTGGGTGATGGCGTTCCCGGTTCGCATCCCGGCCAGGAGATCCTCACTGGCATAGATGCGCACCGGGACCCGCATGTCCTCGCGCGCCGAGGCGGGGATGTCCCAGCTCACCGGACCCGAGGGCGTCAGCTCCACGCCGGGCGGCGAGCCGGGCGACGCGTCAGACATCTATCACGACCTCGGCCCTCCACCTCGTACCCTCGCGCTGCAGCGACAGACCGTGCAACGTTGCCGCCTTGAGTGGAGAAACGGTCCCGGTCACGGCCCTTCCGCGCACCTCGGCCTCGAGCGACGTCGCCGCGAGGCGCAGGCCGCGCACTTCGTTGAACGCGCGTTGATCGACTTCGGAGAGGCCGATGAGCTCGTTGATCCAGTCGACGAGGAGCGTTTCCCGGTCGCGCGCGGTGAGCGTGACTCGCGTCCACTCTCCCGGCATTCCTTCCGTCCGCCCCCACTCCCGGCTCACCACACGGGCCGCCTCGGTGAAGAGCTCCTCGAGCGAGTCGGCGCGAATGACGAGCTTGAGCTCAGCGGCCTGGGGATCGAGCCGGACGGTGGGTTTGGGCACGAGTGCGACCGTGACGGGTGACGAGGCACCGACCGCGGTCCAGAATCGAGGCTACACGGGTCGAGGCTGGCCCGGTCGATACGACAGCCGCTGTTCAGACAGAACGATCCGCATCGTACAAGCGTTGCCCGGAGCCGGCCGCGCCACACCGGGTCCCGAACGTCCGCCCGAGCGCCGCGTCACGCATCACTGATACTGGATGTACAACGGCTTCGGGAACAGCGCGAGCACGTCGGCGGGCTTCATGAGCGGGTGACCGCGCTTCGTGTCGTTCTTGTAGAAGAGCTTGAACCCCGTGAACTGCACGGGCTCGGCATAGACGTAGGCTTCGTACGAGTCGCGCTTGAGGTGCGGCGCGCCCCAGCCATCCATGTGCATCACGATCTGCACACGCGGATCGAGCTTGATCCTGTTCGCATTCGTCACCATGGGCCGCGTGAAGCGGTGTACCACGAAGACCTTGGGCGGGAGCCGATACTTGTCGACGATCTGCGCGAGGAAGTCGATGGCGTAGTTGATGTCGGCCGCGTCGTACGTCCCGATGCGCTTTCCCGGCAGACCACCGCGTTTCATCGAGAACTCGGGGTCGATCGCGAGGTGTACGTCGGGCCGTGCGAGCCACGATTCGAGACGGGGGAGCTCGGCCTGCAGCGTGCTCTTTCCCACCTGGATGTCGAGGAACATGATCGCCCCGGCCTGCTGCGCCCACCCGTAGACGCGCTGGATCAGCGTGTCCGCCATGCGCGCGCGATACATCCCGTCGCGCCCGGCGCTCCCCTGCGCCACGACCGCGATGAGGTGCAGTGCGGGTACCACCGGGGTGGCGGTGTCGGCGCGCGACCACGCTGTCACCTCGCGGTTGAGGCGGCGCAGCATCTCGTCGGGAGGCACCTCGCCCAGGATCCCCATCCGCTTCGAGAGCGGGTTGCCGTAGTACGCCACGATACGCTTGTCAGGCAGGATCGAACCGGGACGCGGATCGGGCCCCTTCACCGGCCAGACCGGCTTTGGCCTGGCTGGCGCCGCCGCTTTCGTCGCGGGCGCGCCTGTCCTGGAGGCCGCGGAGCCCTTGGACGCCGGCGCGCCGGCCTTGGATGCCGCGGGAGCCGCCTTGGTGGCGGCGCCACCGTTCCCCTGAGCCCGTGCAGTGGAGTCTCCGGCCAGCGAGTCGGCTCGCGCCGTGGTGTCGGGCACCGTGGGCGGTTGCTGCGACCCACCGACCTCGGCCGCGCAGAGACAGGCGACCAGCATGAGCGAGAATCGCGTGAGGGGCGATCTCGTGATGGCGCGCGGAACCGGCGCGGGGATGGCGGCGGCCGTCATGGGAGCGGGGGCGGGAAGGAGATGGGGATGCTCGTCGTCAGCGTAACGATTCCGTTGTACCCGACGCAAGCAAGAATATCACGTCACAAACTGCGCTTCTCGCGCCAGCCGCCGCCTCGATCGTCATCGCGACTCCGCCCGAGCGTCGCGCCGGCCGGCTCCGCCGTTGCACCGGCCCACAGTGCTTTTGTCCTCGGGCCGACTGTGCTGCTGCTCGAGTCCGCCAGCGCGGACGGGTACACATCTCTGCCCCAAGGGGACGTGCCGCTGCTTGCCCGACATGCCGTTGGTGCCGGTCCGCACTTCCGGCCGGAAGACGCGCATGTGACGCTGGTCGCGTACCTTGCGTGAGCCGCACGGCGCCCGGGAGCCCTCGACGCGAGGGGGGCGCATCCGGCGAGTCGCAACTCGCCACTCGCTTCGCTCGTCCTATTGAGACCATGTCGAAGACGCCCAACCTGCGCCTCTGCAACCGCTTCCGAGCCGTCTCGCTCGCCGCCGTGGCTGCGGCGGCGCTGCTCCTCGTGAGCGGATCAAAGGCTGCGGCACAGGGCACTCCGGTTGTCCCTCTCGATACGGCGCTCGAACTGGCAACGTTCGATAGCGTGTGGACGCGCATCCAGCGCACGTACTACGACTCGACGATGCGCGGCATCGACTGGCCGGCGGTGCGTAACGAGCTGCGTCCCAGGGTGGCCCGCGCACAATCCCGCGCCGAGGTCCGCGCTACGATCTCCGAGATGCTCTCGCGTCTCGGGGAGTCGCATTTCGCGGTGCTGCCTGCCGCGGTGCTGGGTGATTCGCTCCCTTCTCCGGCGGCCACGGATCGCGCCGGAGACGCCGGCCTCGAGGTCCG
Organism: Gemmatimonadaceae bacterium; assembly: GCA_035454665.1. Classification (GTDB taxonomy): domain Bacteria; phylum Gemmatimonadota; class Gemmatimonadetes; order Gemmatimonadales; family Gemmatimonadaceae; genus DATIGO01. The sequence goes on from DATIGO010000347.1 coordinate 19,487, forward strand.
TCTGCTCGACGAGCGCCTCCTGATCACGCGGGTCGATCCGGCGGGGCCCGCAGCGCATGCCGGCGTACGTGCGGGGTGGACCATCGATCGCATTGGCGCGACGGACGTGGGCACGCTCGTGGAAGCGTTGCGCGGCGTCGCGGGTGAACCCGAGCGTCGCATTGCCGCCATCCGGCTCAATCTCCGCTTCCTCTCGGAGCTGGGTGGTCCGGCCGGTTCGCGCCTCACGCTCGCCGTGCGTGACGATCGCGACATCGCAGGGGAGCGCGAGATCGTGCGGCGCGACGCGCCGGGACAGCCGGTGCAGATCGGTGCGCTCCCCACCATGCTCTCGCGGCTGGAGCACGAGCGTGTGGCGCTGGGGAACGGCTGCGCCGGCGTGATCCGATTCAACATGTTCATGCCGCCCATTGCGGCCCCCTTCGACGACGCCATGACGGCGCTGCGCGACTGCCGCGGCATCGTGCTCGATCTGCGCGGAAACCTGGGCGGCGTAGCCGCGATGGTAATGGGGCTGTCTGGCTACTTCTTCGACGAGCCCGTGCTTCTCGGGGAGCTGCGACTCCGGGGCTCCGACCTGCGCTACACCGCCAACCCTCGCCGCGTCTCGCGCCATGGCGTCCGCACGGAACCGTACACGGGGCCGGTAGCAATCCTCGTGGACGAGCTGTCGGCGAGCACGACGGAGATCTTCGCAGCGGCCCTGCAGCACCTGTCCCGGGCGCGGGTCTTTGGCGTACCCAGCGCGGGCCAGGCTCTCCCCGCG
>DATIGO010000348.1:0-10345 GCA_035454665.1 Gemmatimonadaceae bacterium
TAGCGCGGCGCTCGCCGTGGTTGCGGCGGATCGGCAGCCCGCACCGAGGCAATCCCGTAGTCGAGCTCGATCTGATCCATGCTGGCAATCAGCAGCGCGCGCACGAGGAAGGGATTGTGAATCGGTGAGCCGCGTTGCTTCGCCAGCTCCGCGTTGAACCTCGAGCCTTCGGCGGTGGAGATGCGGTTATCGGTCGTGCTGAACTCGGAGGCGGGGATCTGCGCGATCATCGCCTCGAGGTCATCCACGAGCCGCTCGATATCCAGACGGGACGAGATCAGGGCCGTGCGCGCCGCGTTCTCGGTCAGGTGACATCCATCGGTGCAGGCCCGGAACGACTGCTCCGTGATGGCGCATTCCTCGGCGCCGGTGGGAATCCCTTGTGCATCGACGCAGGGAATGGGCTGGAAGCTGTGACCCGTGGCCCGGAAGGTGAATGCGCCAGTCGCCGGATCGTTGATCTCGTACCGATTCAGGTGACAGGTCGCGCACAGCTTCGGGTTACGGTCGGTGCCGTGGCTCCCCACCAGGGACTTTGGCGGGAACTGGAAATTCGGGGGAAACCAGCCCGCCTCTCCCAGAAGCAGCGGACCCTGCGGCGAATGTGGCCCTGCGGATGATGTCACTTCCGGCGCGGCACGGCGGTAGTGGCATTTCATGCACAGGTTGGTCTCGAGGTTCGGATCGTCGACGGGGAAGCGGAGCTGCTTCGGGTTGGTGGCGTCGTGAGGATCGTGACAGACCGCGCAGGTGATCGCGTGACTCTCGCTGGAGGTCGATTCGATGAACGCGGTGTTGATGCCCCATGCCTTCAGCGCACCCTTGGCCTCGTGGCAGGCGGCGCACGACCGGGTCGGGTCGCCGCGGCTCCCCGGAGGATTCGCGTGTCGCGAGCCGGCCCACTGCTCAGCGAACGGATTGTGGGTGCCCGAGTGACATTCACCGCAGCCGTTCGTCGGCGTCGCCGACACCGCGATCGACGCGAACGGACGGTTGCCCGGGAGGTCCGGGTTGACGACATGCGTCAACCCGGGACCATGACACGATTCACACTGCACGTCCTCGTATCGCGAGTGCTTCGTCGAGACGTAGCCGACGTTGGCCTCCGCGACGACGTTGCCGTTCGAGGACACGCTGTGGCAGCCTTCGCAGGAGGCCTGCGAGGCTCCGCTGCTCTCGAGCGAGTGCCAGGCACCGGCATGTGCCGTCGCCTGCCAGTCCGCCTGCTTCCCGACGTGGCAGTTGCCGCAGACAGTCCGCTTGGTCTGCTCGTTCGAGTAGCCGAGGAAGTTGGCGGCGGCCACCGGGGGGCTCTCGTAATCCGGCGCGTCGCGATAGACGATGTCTTCACCGCAGGCCCCGAGCGCAGTCACCATCCCCAGCAGAACCGCCACCCTCGTGCGCCGCCACTGGAAGTGCGCCATGCAACCCCCGCGGTATGATGTCCGGGTTCTCTGGGCAACCTCACGGTCCGGCTGTCCGCCCTGCGCGCCGTACCGCTGACGTCAAGCGGGGATCGCCCCGATCAGGAATCCCCCTCGCTGTCAGGAATAGCGCGACGCGCTCCAGCCCGGCGTAGCGGAATCCCCCCGAGAATACCTTCCTTTTTCCCGGCCAGCTCGTCCGCGTTTCCCTCACGCGTCACGAGCGCGCGCGTGCTCAATACGTGGGCCACGTGCCCTGCGTCGCCAATTCCACGGACCGTCCGTCCGGGTCGCGAAAGTAGAGGCTCACGCCCCCGCGCTCCCAGGCCACGCGACTCTCGATCGCAATGCCCCACTCCGCGAGCTGCCGTTCCCACGCGCCGACCTCCGATACATCGATGGCGAGCGCCAGATGTACCGGGCCCGAGCCGTCGTGCGCCGGCACGGTCCCGCGCGGCGTGGCCACCGCCTGGCGAGAGGCACCCCGGTCGAAGAGCAGCAGCACGGTCCCGCCACCCGCGTCGAACGCGACGAGGCGCCCGCTCTCCACCATCGGGTCGGAGCCGAGCAGCCGCCCGTAAAAAGCGGCGGTGCGCGCCAGGTCGTCGCAGTACAACGCCAGTTCGAGGATCCGCTTCGGCTTGAGCATCGTCGGATGGCCGGCGCCGGTCCTGACGCCGCAGAGCAGTAGCTGCCGACACGCGCCATGGGTCCCGCGGCCAACGCCTGCCACCGTCCCGGTGTCAGACGGCAGAGCGCATTGCGCGTGCGCGAGGCATCGCGCTATAGTATAAATATTGACAATGTCACTTTTTGTGCACAGGCCCGCGCCGCTCGGCTCCCTTCAGCAGCTCGTCCTCCTCGTTACGCTTCGGCTCGGCGAGGACGCGTACGGCGCCGCGATTCAGCGCGAGCTGGAACAGCTCACGGGTCGCCGTCTCTCGATTGCGACCGTCTACGTGACGATGGAGCGTCTCGAAGCACAGGGGCTCGCGCGTTCCTGGCTCGGCCCGTCCACCCCCGAGCGCGGTGGCAAGGCCAAGCGCTACTACGCCGTCACCACGCGCGGGACGCAGGCGCTCCGGCGCGCGCGCACCGAGCTGCAACGCGCCTGGGCGGGGCTCGACTCGCATCCCGCATTCGGTTCGCGCTGATCTCCGTCCCATGCCGCCGCCGCGCCTGGCCCGCTCTCTCCTGCTCGCCTTCGTGCCGCACGCGCGCCGGGCCGAGATCGACGGGGACCTGCTGGAGGGCTTCCGCGCGCGCGTGGAACGCGATGGGGCCGCGGCCGCGCGCCGCTGGTACTGGCAGCAACTCTGCACCACGGATCTGCTGCGCCTCCGCGCACTCCACGGCGGACGTCGCGTGCCAGACATGACAGGGGGGAACGGGATGATGCTCCAGGATCTGCGATTCGCTGCCCGCAGCCTCGCGCGCAGCCGGCTTTACACGCTGGCCGTCGTCGCGGTGCTCGCGATCGGGATCGGCGCGGTCACGGCGGTCTTCACGCTGGTGCATTCGGTCCTGCTCCGCCCGCTCCCCTACCGGGACGCCGACCGACTGGTCATGGCGTTTCGCACCGTGCCGCGGTTGGGGTTCACGAGATCGACGGTGTCGTATCCCGATTACCGCGACTGGCGGGCCTTGCCGGTGTTCGAGGATCTTGCGGCCTATGCGAACGCGGAACGCACGTACCACGGGCCGGACGGAGCCGAGTCGTGGCGCGGAGTTGCCGTCACGGGAAATCTGCTGCCGATGCTCGGCGCTGGGGCGCGGACGGGCCGTGCGATCGTGGCGACGGACGGTCGCCCCGACGCGACTCCGATCGTGGTGCTGAGCCACCGGACCTGGCAGCGCAGCTTCGGTGGGAACCCCGACGCGATCGGTCGGCCCGTCCGACTCGGCGAGGTCGCGGTGACCGTGATCGGCGTGATGCCACCCGCTTTCGACTTCCCGAACGGGGACCTGGACTTCTGGGTGCCGCTGCCGGATGCACTCAGCACCCCGCGGGACCAGAACTTTCTGAGTGTCGTGGGGCGACTGTCGCCCGGCGTCACGCCGGCGGTCGCGCAGCGGGAGCTGGCGGCGTTCGCGGGCCGCGTCGACAGTACGAGCGCGGATGGCAACCGGGGGTATGGCGTATTCGTGGAACCGCGCCACGCCTTCGCGGTGCGGAACGTGCGGTCGGCGCTGATCGCATTCCAGCTCACGGTGCTCCTGGTCCTCGCACTGGCCTGCGGTGGGGTGGCGAATCTGATGCTCTCGCGCGGGCTGAGCCGCCGCCGCGAGATGGCCGTGCGCACGGCGTTAGGCGCCACGCGCGGTCGTCTGCTGCGCCATCTCATGACCGAGAGCACCGTGCTGGCGGTGGCGGGTGGAGTGCTTGGGGTGATGTTGTCCACCGTGCTGTGCCGGCTCGTCGTGGCCTTCGGGGCGAATCAACTGCCGCGCCTGCACGAGATTCGACTCGACGCCGCGGTCCTGGCGGCGGCGACGGCCGTCACGCTGCTCGCGGCACTCGTCTGTGGTCTGGCGCCCGCGCTGCAGCTCGGACGGACCTCGCTCGTGATGTCGATGCGGCTCCGCGGTGACAGTGCTGTCCGCGCGCGGCGCTACCGGCTGCAGGACGGCCTCGTCGTGGTGCAGCTGGCCCTCTCCGTGGTGCTCCTGGTGAGCGCGGCGCTCGTGGGCCGCAGCTTTCTCCGCCTGACCGCGATCGCACCGGGGTTCGACCCGGAGGGAGTGGTCGCAGGACGCGTCGCGTACCGCGCATCGCCCCAGGATACCGGCCTGGCGGGGCGGGATCGCTTCTTTGAGGAGCTGACGCGACGCGTCGGTGCGCTGCCCGGCGTCACGGTGGCGGGTCTGACGTTCTCGCTGCCGTTCAGCGAGCAGTGGTTCTCGACGCAGATGCTGCCCGAGGACGCGCCGGGCCGCGTGGACGACGCACCGGCGATCAAGGGGAGCGTGGTCGACGGCGCGTATTTCTCGGCGATCGGGATGCCGCTCGTTCGCGGCCGGGCGTTCGGACCGGACGATCGCGCGGGCGCACCCCGGGCGCTGATCGTGAGCCGTTCACTGGCCGAGCGCTTCTGGCCGGGCCAGGATCCGATTGGCCAGCGGGTGCGGGACGACGAGACCGACCGGCTGACGGTCGTCGGCGTGGTGGGGGACGTGCATCAAAGCTCGCTCGCGGAGGAGCCAGCGCCGATGTACTATGTGCCGCTCACGCAAGCCGGGAGCTGGGCCTCGGTGCTCTTCGTCGTGGCGCGCAGCGCGGCGGATCCGGCGCCGCTGGTCCCGCTCATCCGGAGCGAGCTCCGAGCGATAAACCCGGCCCTCCCGCTCACGCAGGTCGCGACGGCCGGCGCGCTCATCGATCGCACCATCGCGGCACCACGCTTTCGGGCGCTGACGTTCACGGTCCTGGGCGCCTTCGCCGTCCTGCTGGCCGTGGCGGGCATCTACGGCATCGTCTCGTTAGGTGTGGCGGAGCGGACGCGCGAGATCGGGGTACGGCTGGCACTCGGTGCGGAGCGTGGGCGGGTGATCGCGATGGTGGTCGGGAGGGGTATGAGGCTGTCGCTGGCCGGGGTCGGGCTCGGCGTCGTGGGGGCGGTGGCGGCCACGCGAACCCTGGAGTCGCTGCTGTTCGGGGTGACGGCGCGTGACCTGCCCACGTTCGCTGCAGCGTCGGCGGCTCTGCTCGTGGTCGCCGTGGCCGCCAGCTACCTGCCGGCCCGCCGCGCTTCGCGCGTCGATCCGCTGGTGTCGCTGCGGGAGGGATGATCGCTACGGCGTGGCTCGATGTGCACCTGTCACATCGTGCCGCGTCGACCATTCCGTGAATCCCGGGACGTGCCGCCGTTCCCTGGTTGACGACGCGCCGCCTGGCCCGCAGCGTATCCGGCCTCTGGAGCAGGGGAGGAGACACGGGATGCCGGATCGGGCGCTGCGGTTCGTGACAGCGGCGGAGATGGAGGTCGAAGGGTCGGCGTGGGGGCCGCACGAGTGGCTCTCGCGCCCGGGTCTCACCCAGCCCGACGAGCTGCTGCTCGTGCGGGTGCGGATGCCCCCCGAGCGTGCCCATCAGTTCCACCGCCACCCGGAGATGGAGGAGATCATCTACGTCGTCTCCGGGACCGCGGAGCAGTGGGTCGGCCGCGAGAGGCGCCTGCTGCGTCCCGGCGACATCGCCCACATCCCGCGAGACGTGGTGCACGGGACCTACAACGCGGGCGAGGAAGAGCTCGTCTTTCTCGCGATCCTGTCGCCGGCGCACGGCACCGGCCCCGCACTCGTCGACGTGCACCAGGACGAGCCGTGGCGTTCGCTCCGCGAGCCGATGGTCTTCGCGCCATGACCACGAGATGAAGACGGTTCTCCTCGTCGGCACCCTCGACACCAAGGGCGTGGAGTATGCGTTCGTGCGCGACCTGATCCGCGCGCACGGCCATGCCGCGCTCGTGATGGACCTCGGCGTGCTCGGCGAGCCTCCCTTCACGCCCGACGTGACCGCCGCGGAAGTGGCGCGGGAGGGCGGCGCCGAGCTGGCGCGCCTGCGGGTCCAGGCGGATCGCGGCGCCGCGGTGGACGCGATGCTGGCCGGCGCGCGGACGCTCGTGAGGCAGATGCACGCCGAGGGGCGCTTCGATGGCGTGCTCGGTCTGGGCGGCGGTGGCGGAACCGCGATGATCACCGCGGCGATGCGCGACCTGCCGGTTGGCGTCCCGAAGGTCATGGTCTCGACGATGGCCTCGGGGAACACCGCGCCCTACGTCGACGTGAAGGACATCACGATGATGTACTCCGTGGTCGACATCGCGGGGCTCAATCCGCTGTCGCGGCGGGTCCTCGCGAACGCCGCGGGCGCGATCATCGGAATGGTCGAGCAGGTGCTGGCGCCGTCGGCGGACCGGCCGCTCATCGCGGCCACGATGTTCGGCGTCACCACGCCGTGCGTCACCGAAGCCCGGCGGCGACTCGAGGCCGCGGGATACGAGGTGCTCGTCTTTCACGCCACGGGCAGCGGCGGCCGCGCGATGGAAGGGCTCATCGCCGACGGCTACTTCGCGGGAGTGCTCGACGTCACGACCACCGAGTGGTGCGACGAGGTCGTGGGCGGCGTGCTTTCGGCGGGGCCCGACCGGCTCTCCGCCGCCGGGCGGGCCGGGATTCCCCAGGTCGTGTCGGTCGGCGCCCTCGACATGGTCAACTTCGGCGCCTTCGACTCCGTCCCCCGGCGCTTCGATGCGCGCACGCTGTACCGGCACAACCCCTCGGTCACGCTCATGCGCACCACCCCTGACGAGTGCCGGGAGATCGGCCGGCGCATCGCGGAGCAGCTCAATCGCGCGACGGGCTCCGTTTCGGTGCTCCTCCCGTTGCGCGGCGTGAGCATGATCGACGCGCCCGGCCAGCCGTTCCACGATCCCGCGGCCGATCAGGCGCTCTTCGAGGCGTTGCGGCGTCACCTGGACCCGCGCGTGCGAGTGCGGGAGCTTGACGCGCACATCAACGACCTCGAGTTTGCGCACGCGCTGGCCGACGAGCTCCTGACGCTGCTCCCCGCGGCGACGCACGCCTCCCCCTGACGACCGCATGCCGTTCATCTCCCGCGAGGAATCACTGCGACGCCTGCGCGCGCAGCTCGCCGCCGGCCGGCCGATCATCGGCGCCGGCGCCGGCACGGGCATCTCCGCGAAATTCGCCGAGCGCGGCGGTGTCGATCTCATCATCATCTACAACTCCGGGCGCTACCGGATGGCCGGGCGCGGGAGCCTCGCGGGGCTCATGCCCTACGGCGACGCCAACGCGATCGTGGTCGACATGGCGCGCGAGGTGCTGCCTGTCGTGCGCGACACGCCCGTGCTGGCCGGCGTCTGCGGCACGGATCCGTTCCGCCTGATGCGCGGCTTCCTGCCCGAGCTCAAGGCCATGGGTTTCGACGGCGTGCAGAACTTTCCGACGGTCGGGCTCATCGACGGCCAGTTCCGGCAGATGCTCGAGGAGACGGGGATGGGGATCCAGCTCGAGATCGACATGATCGCGCAGGCACGGGCGCTCGACATGCTCACGTGCCCCTATGTCTTCGACGAGGATACGGCGACGCGCTTCACGCAGGCGGGCGGGGACGTCGTGGTGGCGCACGTGAACACCACGGTGGGCGGCTCGATCGGCGTCAGGGACGCCGCGATGTCGCTCGACGACGCGGTGCGCCGCGTGCAGGCGATGCACGACGCCGCGAAAGCCGTGAACCCGGATGTGATCGTGCTGTGCCACGGCGGACCGGTCGCGCGCCCCGAGGACGCGCAGTACGTGCTGGAGCGCACGCACGGTGTCGCGGGGTTCTTCGGCGCGTCGAGTATCGAACGCCTGGCCACCGAACCGGCGATCGAGGAACAGGCGCGCGCCTTCAAGGCGATTCGGGTCTCGTCGTGAGGCGGGTGCTCCTGGCCGTGCTGCTCAGCGGCGGCACGGTGGCGTCCGCGCAGACCGCGCCAACGCCCTCACGCGGCGACTCGCTCGCGACCGTGGTCGTCACCGCTGAGCGCACGCGGACCGCGCTCGCGGCCACCACTTCCGCGGTCACGCGCGTCTCCCCGTCGGAGCTGGCGGCGCTCCCGCATGCGACCGTGGCCGACGTGCTCCGACTCGTGCCGGGATTCGCCCTCGTGGACTTCGATGGCCAGGGCAACGATCCGCAGGTGATGGTGCGCGGCTTCTACGGTGGAGGCGAGGCCGAGTATGTCGTCGTGCTCATCGATGGCAAGCCGGCCGCGCAGGTGCACACCGGTCGCGTGGCCTGGGATGCGCTCCCGCCACTCTCGGCCATCGAAGCCATCGAAGTGGTTCGCGGGAGCGGATCGGCGCTGTATGGCGACGCGGCGGTCGGTGCCGTCATCAACATCCTGACGCGTGACGGCGGGGACGCCGCCCCGGCACGCTGGAGCCTCGGCGGTGGTTCGTCCGGCTCGCGCTTCGCCAGCATGGGCGTGGGATGGTCCGGCATCAGTCTGGCCGCCGGAGTGGATCAGACCGACGGCTTTCGGGAGCACAGCGAGCGGAGTACGGGGCGCGCGGCCGCCACGGCATCGCTCGCGTCGGGCCCCGGCGGCTCCCTGGCCGCGTCGCTGCGCTCGCACTGGCGGAGCTTCGACGAGCCTGGCGCCCTGCTCGAGAACCTCGGCGACGACAGCCGGGCGTCGGATCCCCTCTTTCGCTTCGATCACACCACGGACCGCGCGCACGCGCTGAGCCTGGACGGGGAACGGAGGCTCACCGATCGCGCACGCCTCTCGGCCTCGCTGGGCGGCGAGTACCGGCGCACCACCGCAGTCCGGACGCTCGCCCTCGCACCCGGTTTCGGCGACACGCAGGAGCGCGGCGCGCGGAACGACCGGATCGGCGGGCGCCTGCAGCTCGAGGTCATCGACACGCCGATCGCGGGGTCGGACGTGCTCGTGGTGGGCGCCGAGCTCGATCACGGGTCCATCGACTCGCGCTACTACGGCGTCGTGACGGGCGACCGGGACACGTACCTGAGCGCATCGGGGGCCCGGGGGCCGCTCCAGGCGGCGGGCGCCGGGTCACGTCGCGCGATGGCGGGATTCGCCCACTACGCGCTGCAGGCGTCGGAGGCGGTCCGTCTCTCGCTCGGCGCCAGGCTGGATGCGTTGCGCGACGTTTTCGAGCCCGAGGCGCCATCCACCGGTGGCCGCGTTACGGCGTCGCACACGGTCCTCAGTCCCCGGGCCGGTGTCAACGCGCGCTACTGGTCGAGTGGGTCGTCGACCGGGCACGCCTTCGTCACCGCGAGCCGCTCCTTCCGGGCGCCCACGCTGGACCAGCTCTTCGATCTGCGCGCGATCCCGATTCCCTTCCCTCCCTTCACCGCGACGACGTCGAACGCGGATCTCGAGCCGCAGTTCGGCGTGAACCTCGAGGCAGGGGTGCTGCACGGCCTCCGCCGCGGCGCACTGCAGGTGACGGCAACCGCGAGCGTGTTTCAGATCGACATGAAGGACGAGCTCGACTTCGATGTCGCGACGCTCCGCTACGTGAACATCGGACGGAGCCGGCATCGCGGCGTCGAGACCGGGGTTCATCTGAGCGCCGGGTCGGCCTTGGCATGGTTCGTAAACTACGCGAGGCAGTCGGCCACCGCGCGATCTGGTGATTACGCGGGGCGGCAACTCAAGGCCATTCCACGGCATCTCGTGACCACCGGCGCGTCGTTCGCTCCGCTCGCGGGGGTCCAGTCGGCGCTGACGCTCACGCGGGCGCATCGCATGTATCTCGACGACGCGAACACGCGCACGATTCCCGCGTGGACGCGCGTCGATGCGCAGTTGAGCTATGCCCCGCGCGCCACGATGGTCGTGCTCGAGGTGCGGAACCTCCTCGACGCGGCGTACCACTCCACCGGCTTCCCGGATCCGGCCGGATCCGGTGGGGCGTACCTGTACCCCGCCGCCGAGCGCCAACTGCGGCTCTCCCTGCGCCATGGCTGGTGAGGCCGTGACGCGCCGGGCACCGGGCCCGGGCTGGCGCGTCGCCGACGCGCTCTTTCTGCTCATGTTCGCGTTCTCGGTGGTCGTGCAGTTCAACGACCCCGATCCGCTCGCGTGGGCGGCGATGTACGGGCTTGCGGCGGCGGCCAGTGCGCTCTCGCTGGCCGGCCGTCTCCGTCCCTGGTTCCCCGCCCTCGTCGGGGCAACAGCGCTGGTGTGGGCCGTCACCCTCGCGCCGCGCGTGGTCGGCAGGGTGCCCTTCCTCGACATGTTCGGCGCCTTCGAGATGAAGGACGTGGGCGTCGAGGAATCCCGCGAGATGTACGGACTGCTCCTGATCGCCGCGTGGATGGTCGTCCTGTTCGTCCGAAAACGGGGGTCAGATTAGCCATTAAAACCCCACGCCGG
>DATIGO010000349.1:0-5929 GCA_035454665.1 Gemmatimonadaceae bacterium
AAGAGCCCCGCGCCGAGCGTGAGCGTGCCCGCTACGGCGATGACGCGGACAAACAGCGGAACGCGATGCATCTCAGCGCGTATCGAGCGCGGCCCGGAGGTCGGCCACGAGACGAAGCGCCTGATCGACGCTCTCCCCCGCCGCCCGCACGATCGCGCTCCCGACGACCACGCCGTCGGCGAGGGCCCCGATGCCGCGCGCCTGCGCCGGAGTCGAGACGCCGAAACCGACGCAGATGGGCAGCGCGGTGGCGCGCCGCAACCGCGCGATCGTGTCGGGGAGGTCGGCCGGGAGGTCGTCGCGTGCGCCGGTCACCCCCAGGCGGCTGATGAGGTAGACGAAGCCGCGCCCATGCGCTCCGATCTCGCGCATGCGCGCGTCCGGCGTCGTGGGCGCCACGAGGCGCACGAACGCGAGCGGGCCGCTCCCGAGCCACGCTTCACGCTCGGGGTCCGCGCCCACGGGCAGATCGGTGATGAGCAGGCCGTGCACGCCGGCCGCCGCCGCGCGGCGGAGCGCGTCGGGTCCCGCGGCGACGATCGGGTTGAGGTAGCTGAACAGGACCACCGGGATCGTCAGGCGTGCCTCGCGCACCAGCGTGAGCGCCTTGTCGAACGTCATCCCCTGCGCGAGTGCGGCTTGCGAGCTCGCCTGGATCACCGGGCCGTCGGCCATGGGATCGGAGAACGGGAGTCCCACCTCCACGACGTCTGCGCCGGCGGATTCCAGGCCGCGCAGCAGGGCCAGCGACGCCCCCGGATCGGGGTAACCGGCGGTGAGGTAGGGGACGAGCGCCGTCCGCCCCTGCCGCGACAGCGCCGCGAAGCGCTGCCGGAGGACGTCAGACGAAGTAATCGCCGACGTTGATGCCATACCGATCCGGATTCTCCGTCTTGATGATCGTGCGCCGGTAGGTGCCCTGAGCCGTCTGCTCGGTGAGGTCGACGAGCTCGCCGGGGTACAGGACGTTGCCGCGGTCGTCACTCACGACGCGGACCAGCGGACGTGAGATCGCCAGCGGATTGGGGTTCACGGAGTGCACGAGGGCCAGCTCGAACGTGTCGAGCACCACGAGCGTCCCGACGGGATAGACGCCGACGAGGTTGATGAAGCCCTTCACGATCACCGGATCGAAGCCGCGCCGCGGATTGTCGCGCATCCCGGCCAGGACCGCGGCGGGCGACATCGGGACGGTCTGGTAGGCGCGCCGCGTGGTGGCGGCGTCGAAGCCGTCGGCGACCGCCACGATCTTGCTGTAGATGCTCTGCGCGCGCGACCGGATGCTCCGCGGGTAGCCGGACAGGTCGTTCTTCATGTGATGCTCGTAGGCGACGACCATCGCGCGATAGGGCAGCTCCTGCTGGCCGCGCATGTGAAAGAGCGCGAGGACGCCGAGCCACGGGTGCGCGGCGAGCCAGCGCCAGTCGTCGTCGGTGAGCCCCTCGACCTTGTTGAGCACGCTGAGCGGGACGCGCGACTTGCCGATGTCGTGAAAGAGCGCGGCGAGGCCCAGGTCGTAGAGCTGGAGCTTCGTGAGGCCGAGCCGGCGCCCCAGCGCCACGGAAAAGATGCAGACGTTGACAGAGTGCGTGAACGTGTACTCGTCGTAGTCGCGGATCGTGGTGAGTCCGACGAGGGAGGTCTCCTCGTTGAGGATCTGGTCGACGATGGTCTGCACCACGCGCTTGATCTTCTTGATGTTGGGCGAGTGGCCCATGCGCACGGAGCTCATCACCTCGCGCGTCACCGCGACCGAGTGCGAGTAGGTACGCTTGGCCGCCTCCTTGGCCCGGCGCATGAAATCGGAGTCGTCGTCGGTCGCGAGGGGCGCGCCGAGCTCGAAGGCCAGGACGCCGGCCGCCTCGAGCTTCTCGGCGACGTCCTGATAAACGACGTCGCTTTCGCGACTCAACGACAGCAGCGTGGACAGGAGCACGAGCCAGTCGCGGGGCTGCGCCGCGGCGGAGACGCGGACGCTGCCGATGCCGCACTTGCGCAGGACGGAGATCAGATGACTGAAGCTCGCGTAGTTGTCGAGCTCGAGGCGCAGCCGCGTGGAGTTCACGAAGAGGAACTCGTTCGACACCTTGAGCTCCAGCTCGCCGTCGCGCTCGATCATCGTCCGCGCGGCGGTGACGAGCTCCGCGAGCGCGTTGGCCACGGCCTCGTTTTCTGGCGGATAGAGCCGGATGACGCGGAGTGCGCCGTAGACGTTGACGATGAACTGTCGTCCCGCGCGGCGGATGAACGAATCCGACGGGAAGTCGGCCGTCGGGGTCGGGGGAACGGCCTCCGGCGCCACCGCTGGCGTCCGCGAGGCGGGGCGGCGGGTCGCGTCGGTCACGCCGGCACTCCGCGCAAGGCGCGATTCACGGCGTTGCGAACGAGGATTTCCTTGTCGGCGGCGGCACGGCGCAGCGCGGCCGTGGCCTGGTCGGTGCCGATGCGGCCCAGGGCGAGCGCGGCGCAGGCGCGGAGCTCGGGGTCCTCGCGCTGGCCGAAGAGGCCGCGGCGGTTGAGGATGCCGTCGAGGAGCTGGATGCCCGGCTCGCCGCAGAGGACGCCATAGGCCTCGAAGAAGGCCATCTTCTCGGTGAGATCGGCCTGCGGCATACGTCGGCCGGTGATCGCGGCCTCGAGCTTCGCGAGCGAGGCGCGGTACTGGCGCGCGCCGAGCGCCTTCGCGGCCGCGACGCGCACCTCGCGGTCGGCGTCGTCGAGGGCGCGCTCGAGGTGCGGCATGGCGCCGGGCGTGGCGATCCCGGCGAGCGACTGCACGGCCGCGAGCCGCATCCCGGGATCGCCCTGGGTGAGCAGCCTGGCGAGCGCGGGGACCGCGGCCTGCGCCTTGGCGGCCCCGGAGCGGCGCACGGCCTCGAGGGCGATCTCGCGCTCGGGGGCGCCGATCAGGCGCACGAGCTCCGCGGTGTTGGCCGAGGCGAGCCGCTCCGCCGCCGCCTCGAGGAGCTTGCGGACCGCGGCCGAGTTGATGCGCCCCAGCCACCCGAAGATGGTGCCTAACGCGCCCACGCGGAGCTGCTCGAAGAGCTCGTTCAGCTCGTCCTGCGGGGGCAGGTCGGCGCGCTCGTCGAGCGACTGCAGCAGCTGCGAGACCGCCTCCGGTTCACTCATCCGGTTCGGCAGCGAGAGCAGCAGCTCGCGCTGTGCGGGCGTGAGGTCGCGCGCCCGGTTCGCCGCCACGTTCACCTCGCGGAGCAGCACCGCCACCGTGCGGAGGTGGCTTCCCGCAAGCAGCTGGACGAGCAGGCCGTCGAGGATGCCGCAGATCTCGTCGCGCACGGCGGGGTCCGTCTGCTGTTCGAAGACGTCCAGCAGGACGGAGACGACGTTGCCGCGCAGGTCCGAGGCATAGTGCGTCTGGATCTCCCCGCGCAGGTACTCGATCTCGGAGTCGTCGAGGAAGTACAGCGTCGAGTCGAAGTCGTCCATGCTGATGACGCCGGGCGGCAGCAGGTTCTCGCGAGGCGGCTCCTGCAGGGCGACCGAGTCGACGAGGCGCGGCGGATCGGTGGGCTCCTCGCGGTCGATCGCCGCGGCGGACTCGATCCCGGCGTCGATGTAGCGGTACCGGATGCCGGCGAATTCGTGTTCCCACAGCAGCGTGAGGAGATCGTCCTCATCGGGGGCGGCCTTGCGCACCTTGGCGAGGATCTGGACGAGCGTCACGATCTCCTGCGCCTCCACGCCCTTCAAAAGCGTGAGCCCGCGGATGCCGTCCTTGTAGAGCACCCAGGGCAGCGCGTCCCCGGTCTTGTCGGGCTCGTTGACCACGACGTGTCCGCCCCACGAGATCTGGGTGTCGGAGACGTCGAAGAGCAGCGTGTCCGTGTGCGTCCAGATGGGGACGAACGCGTTGCGCAGCAGATCGAGCGCGCGCAGGTAGGTGGGGTTGTTGTGGAGGTAGAGCTGGTGCGCGCGCACCGCGCGGGAGAGGAGCCGGAGCATCTCCTCGACCAGCGCGATGTTGAACGGCGGCTCCGGACGCGCGAGGTCGGACCCGCCGGCAGCCCTGGAAGCGGTCGGGAGCGTCACGCTGGCAAGATACCCATTTCGCTGATTTGTGCCACGTCCTTGTCCCCGCGTCCGCTCACGCACAGTACCACATGCTCGTCAGGCAGCCAGCGGCCCCGCTGCGCCGCGATCCAGGCAACGGCGTGCGCCGTCTCGAGCGCCGGAATGATGCCCTCGAGACGGCTCAGCAGCGCGAACCCCGACACGGCCGCGCGGTCGTCGATCGCGACGTACGTCGCCCGACCGGTGTCCTTCAGGTACGCGTGCTCGGGACCGACGCCCGGATAGTCGAGTCCCGCCGAGATCGAGTGCGCCGGGTGCACCTGCCCCTGCTCGTCCTGCAACAGGTAGCTCAGGGAGCCGTGCAGGACTCCCGGACGCCCTCGTGCCAGGGAGGCCGAGTGATGAGCGGTCTCCAGCCCCTCGCCCGCCGCCTCTACTCCGACGAGTTCCACCGCCCGATCGTCAACGAACCCGGCGAAGATCCCGGCGGCGTTGGACCCCCCGCCCACACACGCGACGACCGTTCTCGGCAGGCGGCCGGCCGCGGCCAGGATCTGAGACCGGGCCTCCCGTCCGATCACCGTCTGGAACTCCCGTACCATGCGCGGATACGGCGCGGGACCCACCACCGACCCGATCACGTAATGGCTGTCCCGCACGTTCGTGACCCAGTCCCGGATCGCCTCCGTCGTCGCGTCCTTGAGCGTCCGTGTGCCCGACGTCACCGGCGTCACCGTGGCCCCGAGCAGGCGCATCCGATAGACGTTCAATGCCTGGCGGCGCATGTCCTCTTCGCCCATGTAGACCACGCACGCGAGCCCGAAACGGGCGCACACCGTGGCGGTGGCTACGCCGTGCTGCCCCGCCCCGGTCTCGGCGATGATGCGCCGCTTTCCCATCCGGCGCGCGAGGAGGATCTGCCCCACCGTGTTGTTGATCTTGTGCGCGCCCGTGTGGTTCAGGTCCTCACGCTTGAGCCAGACGCTGGTCCCGACCAGTTCGGAGAACCTGGGGGCGGGCGTGAGGGGGCTCGGACGTCCCACGTAGTCTCGCAACAGGGCGTCGAGCTCACCCTGGAACGCCGGATCGGCCCGGGCGCGTTCGAAGGCGGCCTCCAGCTCGTCGAGCGCCGGAATGAGCGTCTCGGGCACGTAGCGCCCGCCGTACTGACCGAAGCGGCTCTCCGCCATGTCGCGACCCTAACGAGTGATCACCTGTCACCCGCGGTCCGCCCGCCGGACCGCGTCCACGAAGGCGCGCATGCGCCCGTGATCCTTCACCCCGGGCGCCGACTCCACACCCGACGAGACGTCCACCACATCGGGCGCGAGCACCCGGATCGCGCGGCCCACGTTCTCCGCGCGGAGACCGCCGGCAACGATCACCCGGGTCCGGTGCCGGATCTCCCCGACGGCATCCGCCACGCCCGCCCAATCGAACGATTCCCCCGTGCCGCCGAGTCCGCGCGACGAGAGCGTGTCCAGCACCACGCCGTGCGCGGCGGTGGCCAGGGGACGCTGCTCCTGGCCCAGGCCCGTCGGCCCGATCCGAACCACGCTCCACACCTCGCCGCGGAAGGCCGTGCGCACGGCCTCCACATCCGCCACACTCGTACAGCCGTGCAGCTGTACCACGTCGAGACCCGCCGCGCGCGCGGCGTCGAGGACGAAGGCAGCGCCCGGATCGCCGAAGACGCCGACACGGCGGACCGGGACGCGCACGCCGTCCAGCAGGCGCGCCGCATCCTCGACGGAGACGCGCCGCGGGCTGGGAGCGAAGACCACGCCGACGTAGTCGGCGCCCAGCGCCACCGCGTGCGCGACATCCTCCGCACGCGTCAACCCGCAGAACTTCACCCCTGGCGCTTCAGCCACGAGGCCGCCGCGGGACACCC
>DATIGO010000350.1:0-23311 GCA_035454665.1 Gemmatimonadaceae bacterium
GCCCCGGATGCGCTCGCGGGCGGCGCGGATGTCGGCGAGCGTGAGAGACATCGGTTGGCTGGCGGAGAGGAGTGCGGTGAGTACCCGTGCGGCGCCGTGAATGATGGCGCCGCCAGAATCATACAGTGTCGGGATTCGCCGTGCTCTTCCTCGTGCAACCGTTGTCTGGATTCGAGGTCGCAAGTATGATTCCATCATGCAGATCATCTCGCGCCCGACGCTTCGCTGGTGGTGGCCCTCGACCTGAGCGGCCCCATCTTCGTCGTGCGTACCTGCGGCGGGCCGCTCCGAGTGCGAGCGGCCCTTTTCCGTTGTCGGCTGCCGGAGAATCGGCGGCCCACCTGACCGATGGGCTCCACGCTCGGAGCGTGCCACGCTCCGCTCCCTTCGATTCGGCGCGAGCGCGCCATGGAGACCCACTGATGTCTAGCCCGACCACAACGACGACCACCAACCTCGCCGGAACGGCCGCGCTCTCCGCGCCTCCGCGTGAGATCATCCTGACCGGCGACCGGCCCACCGGCCCACTCCACCTCGGCCACTACGCCGGCTCGCTTCGCAACCGCGTCCGGCTGCAGCACGCGCACGACCAGACGATCCTCATCGCCGATCTGCAGGCGCTCACCGACCATGCCGGCCGTGCGGCCGACGTGCGTCGCAATGTGCTCGAGCTCGTGCTCGACTACCTGGCCGTGGGAATCGACCCGGCGGAGACGACGATCGCGCTCCAATCCGCCATTCCCGAGCTGGCCGAGCTCACGGTGTTGTATTTGAACCTGGTCACCGTCGCGCGACTCGAGCGCAACCCGACCGTGCGCGCCGAGGTCGAGCAGCGCGGCTTCCGGCGCGACATCCCGGCGGGATTCTTCGTGTACCCCGTGAGCCAGGCCGCGGACATCACCGCGTTGCGTGCCACGCTGGTGCCCGTGGGCGACGATCAGTTGCCGATGATCGAGCAGACGAACGAGATCGTGCGGCGGCTCGCGCACCTCGCCGGACGGCCAGTGCTTGCGGAGTGTCGCGCGCTCCTCTCCGACACACCGCGGCTGCCCGGTGTGGACGGGCGCAAGGCCGGCAAGTCGTCAGGCAACGCCATCGCGCTCTCCGCCACGCCTGACGAGATCCGCGCGGCGGTGCACGCGATGTTCACGGATCCCGGTCACGTGCGGGCGAGCGATCCGGGGCGCGTGGAGGGGAACGTGGTGTTCGCGTATCTGCGCGCCTTTGATCCGGATACGGATGCCGTGGCGGAGCTGGAGGCTCGCTACCAGGCGGGCGGTCTGGGGGACATTGCGCTCAAGCGCCGGCTGGACCAGGTGTTGCAGGAGCTGCTTGCGCCTATCCGCGCGCGCCGCGCGGAGCTGGCCGCGCACCCCGGCGAAGTTCGGGCGCTCGTGGAACGGGGCTCCGCTCGCGCCCGCGACGTTGCGGCGGCGGTGCTCGCGGACGTGCGGGGCGTCTTTCACCTGGACGAGACATTGTGACCTGCCACTGACGTGCTCTGGCTGGGCAGGGCGGCATGCGCGCCTCAACGCCCGACCCCTTCTTCTCGAGGACTCGCAAATCATGTCACCCGTTGAGCGCCCCCTTCACGGCCCGGTACTGCACTTCATCATCGAGGACGAGATGCGGATGATCCGTGAGCAGCTCGGCTCCGCCTCGCGGATCGCGCGAACCCTGGTGAAGAACGGCCCGCTGCGTGCCACCATCATCGGTCTCGCCCCCGGCGGCGTCATCACGCCGCACTCCGCGGACGGGCCGATAACCGTGCAGGTGATGGAAGGGGAGATCGAGTTCGAGGCCGACGGGCGGACCTGGTCGCTCCCGATCGGTTCGATGCTCGCGCTCGGCGCCGGTGTCGAGCACGCGGCGCGATCGGCGACGGGCGGCATCTTTCTCCTTACCGTCGTGGCGGTCACCCCGTAACGCTGCGTGACCGATCCAGTGCCGCTGAGCCCGGCACGTGCCGGTCCAAGCGTAGTAGGTTTGCATATCGAGGCCCGCACGGCGCGACCGCGCGCACGCGGGAAAGGAACGGAGGAGCCGATTGTGGGACTTGCTCGCGAGGGCGGGCCCTCGGCGCGGTTCACGCCGGGGCCGCGTGCATGACGAGTCAGCGATCCGCCACCCATCCGGATCTGCATGTCTTCGACCCGGCGTCGTTCGCCGCCATCGCGGCCGAGCACGTCACGATCGCGATGGAACGATCGATCCTGGCGCGTGGACGCTGCGACCTCGCGCTGACCGGCGGCTCGACCCCGCGTCCGGTGTACGAGCAGATGGCCCTCGCGCCCCTCGCCGAGCGCATTCCGTGGGACCGCGTCGCGATCTACTTCGGCGACGAGCGCTGCGTGCCGCCCGACGATCCCCGGA
This sequence comes from Gemmatimonadaceae bacterium, assembly GCA_035454665.1. GTDB lineage: Bacteria > Gemmatimonadota > Gemmatimonadetes > Gemmatimonadales > Gemmatimonadaceae > DATIGO01. Next base: position 2,374 of record DATIGO010000350.1, read on the forward strand.
GCAACTTCCGCATGGCCGACGAGTCGCTCCTCAGCCGGGTGCCGATTCCCCGCACGTCGATTCATCGCATGGCAGGCGAGCGTACGGACTACGAAGCGGCGGCCGCGGACTATGCGCGCCTGCTGCCCGACGCGCTCGACATCCTCCTTCTCGGCGCCGGCGAGGATGGCCACACGGCATCGCTCTTCCCGCACTCGCCGGCGCTGCGCGAAGAGGCGCGGCGCGTGGTCTCCGCTCGGAGCCCGGCTCCTCCGGCGATGCGCCTGACGATCACACCGCCGGTGATTCGCGCCGCCAGGGCGATCTTCGTGCTGGCCAGCGGGCGGACCAAAGCCGCCGCGATCGCGCGTGCACTCGAAGGGCCGCGGTCTCCCGAGGAGGTGCCGATTCAGCTCGCGCTCGGCGGCACGTGGTTGCTCGACCGCGCGGCGGCCAGCGAGCTGCGCGGAGAGATCGCAAGCGGCGGGCGCGCGCGGGTCACGAATCAGCGTCGATGAGACGCGTCAGCTCGAACCCTGAGGAGACCGGCAAATGCAATTCGCGATGATCGGCCTGGGTCGCATGGGCGGCAACATGGTCAGGCGACTGACGCGCGGCGGGCATGAGGCGGTCGTGTACGATCGCAATCCCGATGCGGTGGCCGAGCTGGAAGGGACCGGTGCCAGAGGAGCGAGCGACCTGGGCGACCTCTGCGCCCGCCTCGCGCCGCCGCGCGTGATCTGGATGATGGTCCCGGCAGGCCGGGCGGTCGATGACACTATCGCGGCGCTCACGCCCCAGCTCTCGCCGGGTGATGTGCTCGTGGACGGCGGCAACTCGAACTTCCACGACACGATGCGCCGGGCCACGCAGCTCACGGCACGTGGGATCGAGCTGGTCGATGCCGGCACGAGCGGCGGTATCTGGGGCCTCGAGAACGGCTATTGCCTGATGGTCGGGGGTGCGCCAGGCGCAGTCGCACGCTGCGAGCCGCTCTTCCGGACGCTCGCGCCCGAAGACGGCTACGCGCACCTGGGCCCCAGCGGCGCCGGTCATTACGTCAAGATGGTGCATAACGGGATCGAGTACGGCCTCCTCCAGGCGTATGCCGAGGGGTACGAGATCCTGCACGCCTCCGGGCACTTCTCGCTCGACCTGCGCCGGATCGCGGCCCTCTGGAATCACGGGAGCGTGGTTCGCTCGTGGCTGAATGAGCTGGCCGAGCGCGCGTTCGCCGGCGATGGCGAGCTGGCCGGCATCAGAGGCTACGTGGAGGACTCGGGCGAGGGACGCTGGACCGTGCAGGAAGCGATCGATCTCGACGTCCCCGCGCCGGTCATCACCTACGCACTCCTCGCCCGGCTCAGATCGCGCCAGGAGGAATCATTCTCTGCCAGGGTGATCGCCGCGCTGCGCCATGAGTTCGGTGGTCACGCGGTGAAGTCCACATGACCACCGCACTTTCGGTTCCGCTCCATCTGCCCGAATCGGCCACCGCGGCGCGGCCTTCGCCCGAGCGCGGGGCCCCGTGCACGATGGTCATCCTGGGCGCGAGCGGGGACCTCACGCGCCGGAAGCTGGTGCCGGCGCTCTTTCACCTCATGGCCGACGGTCGCCTCGCGGACGACTTCAGCATCCTCGGCGTCGGCCGCGCGCGAATGGGCGACGACGCGTTCCGCGACACGATGCGCACGGCCGCGGCGGAGTCACTCGGGGAAGAGATGGGCGCGCCCGAGACCTGGGAGACCTTCGCCGCACGACTCGAGTATCACGCTGGTGACCTGAATGACGCGAGCACGTACGCGGCCCTTCGGGAGCGCGTGGAGGCGCTCGAACAGGAGAGCGAGTCGCGAGGTGGTCCACCACGCGGGCGCCTCTTCTATCTCGCGTTGCCGCCCAGCGTTTACGAAACCACGCTGGTGCGCCTCTCGGAGAGCGGGCTCGCGCCCCGGCTCGATGTTCCCGACCGACTGCCATGGGCGCGCATCGTCATCGAGAAGCCCTTCGGCCACAGCCTCGAGAGCGCTCAGGCGCTGAACCGCGTGGTCTGTGCGCGCTTCGCGGAGCACCAGATCTTCCGTATCGATCACTTTCTCGGCAAGGACACCGTTCAGAATCTGCTGGTCTTCCGCTTCGCGAATTCGATCTTCGAGCCGGTCTGGAATCGCGACCACATCCATCACGTCCAGATCACCGCGGCGGAAACGGTCGGCGTGGGCAGCCGCGCCGGCTACTATGAAGAAGCCGGTGTCGTCCGCGACATGTTCCAGAACCACCTGCTGCAGCTGCTTGCGCTCACGGCGATGGAGCCCCCCGTTGCCTTCCGCGACGAGGCGGTGCGGACGGAGAAGACGAAGGTGCTCGATGCGATGCGTCCGATGTCGCCGGAGGAGGTGCAGCGCTCCGCGGTCAGGGGGCAGTATGGCCGCGGGGCAATCGATGGGAAGCCCGTGCGGGGATATCTGGAGGAGGATCGCGTTGCACCGGCGTCCATGACCCCGACGTACGCTGCGGTGCGTCTCGTAGTCGACAACTGGCGCTGGCAGGGCGTCCCGTTCTTCCTGCGCTCGGGGAAGCGGATGTCGCGGCGGGCGACGGAGATCGCCATCCGCTTCCGGCATCCGCCGCATCTCATGTTCCCCCAGTCCGCTGGTCAGCGGCTTCCATCGAATGTCCTCGCGTTCCGGATCCAGCCTGACGAGGGCTTGTCGCTCTGCTTCGAGGTGAAGGTGCCGGACATCGACCTGCAGATGGCGACGGCGAACATGGACTTCAGCTACGCCGAGGGGTTTGGTACCTCCGCGCATTCTGCCTACGAGACGCTGCTCGTGGATTGCATGCTCGGCGACGCGACACTCTTCACGCGAAGTGACGCCGTGGAGGCCGCGTGGCGCGTGGTCGATCCGATACTCGCCGCATGGGAAGAGTCGCCCCCACCGGGTTTCCCCAACTATGCAGCAGGGAGCCGCGGGCCCGCCGCGGCGGACGACTTGATCGCGCGGGACGACGCGGTGTGGCGGTCGCCGTGAGATCTCCCACGCCGGGCTGAGAACGCGTTGGTGCCGGACATGGGCAGTACCCACCGCGCGGCGGTCCGCCGGCGGCAGGGAGATGGTAACCGGCTCTTGTGGAGGCGCGTATGACCGGGTTGGACGGGAAGGTGGCAATCGTCACCGGCGGGGGCTCCGGACTCGGTGAAGCGATTGCAGGGGCGCTCGCGCGCCGGGGAGTGAGAGTCGTCATCTCCGACATCAATCTGAAGGGTGCCGAACGAGTGGCGCAGGACATCACGGGCACGGGGGGTACCGCCACCGCGGTGCAGCAGGATACCGCGCGACCCGAGGACTCCGAGCGAGTGGTGTCCCACGCCGTATCCACCTACGGCGCCCTGCACTACGCGGTGAACAATGCCGGCATCGCCGGGGCCGCGGCCCCGGCCGGGGAGGTCGACCTCGCGGACTGGCAGCGGGTCATCAACATCAACCTGAACGGCGTGCTGTATGGCATGCGCTACCAGATCCCCGCGATGCTGCAAGCGGGTGCGCGCCATTGTGCGATCGTCAACATGGCGTCGATTCACGGCACGGTCGCGGCCATCGGGAACGGCGCGTACACCACCGCCAAGCACGGCGTCGTTGGGCTGACGAAGAACGCGGCTGCCGAGTACGGGCCGCAGGGACTCAGAGTCAACTGCGTGGGGCCGGCATACATCGAGACGCCGCTTCTGGCCAACCTCCCGGCCGACCAGAAGCGCGCCCTCGTTGCGCGCCACCCTCTTGGCCGGCTCGGGCAGCCTGACGAGGTTGCGCCGCTGGTCTGCTTCCTCCTGTCGGATGAAGCCTCGTTCATGACCGGCGGTTACTACCTCGTGGACGGGGGCTACACCGCGGTCTGACCCGGCGTCGCAGCGCAGCAGGACGGGTCTCGAGGCCGCTCGTGAATGCAGATCACCTCAAGCGAGCCGCTCGGCGCCGTGCGGATGCAGGCGTGCCCAGCTCCTGAGCCGGAAGCCGAGCGCAATCAGCACGACCCCTGAGGCCAGGGCGTACATCCCGATCCAGAGTGCCAGGGCAAGCGCGCCGATACCCGGCCGCGCGACGAGGATCACGCCGAACGCCACGGCCAGCGCACCCGCGAGCGCGAGCAGCCACTCGCCCGTGATCACCTTGCGCAGCCGGAACGCCGTCACGATCTCCGCGAGCCCGGGTCCGATCGCCCACGCCGCGATGAGCCACAGCAGGGCGACCCCGGTGAGGCCCGGCCGCGAGAACGTCAGGACGCCCACGGCCATGGCGAGGAGGCCGCCGATCAGCGACGCGACCCAGCGCGGCTGACCGTGCCGGTTCGCGATCGCCGAGATGACCATGAAGAGGCCGTCCACGAACGCGAACGCGCCGAACATCAGCACGAGCACGACCAGCGTGATCCCCGGATTGAAGAGGGTGAGGAGACCGAACAGGATCGCGATCAGCCCGCGCAAGGCCACCCATCCCCAGTTGTGCGCCAGCGTTTCATCCATGGTGTCCCTCCTGATGAGCCGCCTCGTGCATCACGGCCGCTGTTTCACGATGCCGCATGGCGGGTCCCGCGCGCATTGGCAATTCGGAGCATTGCGGGCGTTTCCGCGCCGAACGCGAGGCTGAGGACGGACCCGGCAGACGCGCGGGTCAACGCGTGAGCCCGCCTGAGCGCCCGATCGAGCGGGCGCGACGGGTCTCACGCGAATCAGAAGACGGTGGTCGCCTTCAGGAAGAGGGTGTTCCCCTGGGCGGATCGTGCGCCGAACGCCGCCGAGCCCCGTTGAAACGCAAGCTGGAGCGTCCCGAACGGCGGCCGGTACCGGTACACGAACACGGCCTGAACCTCGCGCCGGTCGATCGAGGCGTTCGTCTGCACGAAGAGCCGGAGAAACAGGTCCTTCGTGAAGAACTGGTTCACGCGTCCCACGTGGATCCACGTGCTCTCGCGCTCCGGATCGGGATCCAGCACGAGCCGTTCGAGCTCGTACTCCAGGGAAAGCTGCGCCGTCGGCTTGGCGCTCGCCCGCGCCGACAGGAGCCGGAAGTCCGAACCGAAGTTGTGGCCCCAGGCATACCCCACCCCGGCCGACTGGAACTCGCGCGTGTTGTACCCGAGATCCACCTCGGTGCGCCGGTTGCGGAAGTCGGCCTCGAAGCGCTGGAAGTCCTCGACCCGCGTGAGGGCGACGCTCCACCGGTTGCGGAGCTGGAAGTCGACAGACTGGACGATCTCCCAGCTCCGCAGCGTATCCGTGGCAAGGCTCCAGAAGATGTTGTAGTTCGAGTGATAGACGAATCGCTCGAGCAGTCCGGCGCGCAGCCACAGCGTCTTGTCCAGCGCCGAGTCGAACTCGCGGCGGTCATCGTCGCGAATGAAACCGATGACGTCAGCATTGTCGGCAAAGCGCTCGCCCAGCTCCGTGTAGCGCACGTGGAAATGCGCGGTGGGCGAGTCGTAGCTCGGCCGCACGAAGAAGGCATGTGTGCCGGTGCTGAACGACCCGTAGCTCTGGATCGCCTGCGCCGTCATGCTGAGCGTCGGCGTGAAGAACAGCGTCGCGTCCGTCCCGAGCGACCCGCTGTTTTCTCCTGCCGCCCCGCGGTTGGCCAGCATCAGCGCGACGTTGGAGCGGCCGGCCACGTCGCGCTGCAGCCGAACCACGCCGAAGCGGGCCTCCGGCACCGTGGCAGTGGACTCCGCGTCGGCGTAGATCATCGCGATCGTCCACGGCCCCTGCTTGCCGAACAGCTTCGCGCCTCCGCGGATATCGGCGATACGGCGTGTGTAGAAGGTGCGAATGCGCTGCCGGAAGAGCTCACTCCCTTCGAGGAAGAACGGGCGCTTCTCGGGAAGCGAGAGCTCGAACCGGGTAAGGTTGATCTGCTCGCGGTCCGCCTCGATCGTGGCGAAGTCGGGGTTGATCGTGCCGGAGAAGGCCATCTGCGGCGTGATCGCGTAGCGCAGGTCGAGCCCCGCGTCCCACTCGGATCGCGCGTCCTGCTGCAGGGTGGAGAGGCCGTAGCCGATGGCCTGGTAGCGCTTGGGCTGCGGCTCGAGCTCGAGACCCACGAGCCGCCCGGCCTGCGACGCGCGGTACGGGGCGTCGAGCGGGCCCGCCCAGAAGCTCTGCTCCAGCGTGCGGCGCCGGCTTCGCCCGAAGTTCACCCCCCACGTCTGGCCGATGCCGGGACGGTAGGAGATGGACGCCAGCGGGATCGCGATCTCTGCCGCCCAGCCCACGTTCGTGTATCGCGCGGCGGACCGCCACGGTGCATCCCAACTGCCGTCGATGGTCCGGCCGTCGTCCGCGATGCGCCCGTCGGACTGCGTGCCGAGCGGATTGGTCAGGAAGTAGTAGCCCGACCGCCGGTCATGATGGCTGTCGAGGACGATCGCGACCGCGTCGTCACTGAACAGATCGGCATCACGGCGCGTGAGCTGCGCGGTGGGCGGCTCCGCGTCGTCCACGAGGAACGCGACGTAGAGATGGGACGCGTCGTAGGCGACGAGTACCGTCGTGGGTTGCGAGGCGGGCTCGCCACGCCGCGGCGCGTACTGCAGGAACGCGCCGACTCGCGCGGCGCCGTGCCACTCGACCGAATCGACGACGCCGTCAATCTGCGGTGGTGCGGCGACTCTCGCTGCCGTGATGACCGCGGAGTCAACCGGGACGGATGGAACTCCCTGCAGCAGTACCGAGGCCGCGACGAGGATCATGCTCATGGGGCAGCGTAACGGTCCGGCGCCTGGCGCATCATCCTGGGCGTGAGGTCCCGGCCTCTCGGCAGGCGGCGGTGCCGCCGCGTTGGCGCGGCGCGCCGCGAGAGGCGTTCGGCGCCGATTCTAGGCGCGGAACGGGCGGCCGACAAGACCGGCAGGCCGGGTCCCGGACGCGGAAGCCCGGATCCCCGTCGAGGATCCGGGCTTCTGTGCGCCGGCGGTACTGCACGCGCTCGAGGCGCGCCGGAGATCAGAGGGTCTTCAGGTATTCCACCAGGTCCGCCCTCTGCCGCGCGGAGAGCGACAGGCCGAAGAGCTGAACGTAGTGATCGACCACGGCCGACAGCGTGGGCGCGCTTCCATCATGGAAGTACGGCCCCGTGAGCTGGGGCGGGTGCCAGAGTCCGCGCAGCGGCGTCGTGCGGTACAGCTTCGTCACGCTGCGGAGCGCGTACGCTGGATCCTGTCCCACGTCTGAGGGCGCATGCAGCCGGTTCGCGTTGATGTCGGTGAGCGCGCCGCCCAGGTGGCAGCGTGCGCATCGCGCGACGCCGTTGAAGACCGCGCGTCCGCGCCGCGCCGCAGCGGGGTCGAAGCTCCCCGCGACCGGGGCGGGCGCCTCGAGGCTGAACTGGTACGCGCGCAACGCATCCAGCCTCGTCGACACGAGATCGGGGGGATTGCTCACGCTCACGCCGATGCGTGGATCGACGAAGGTGCCGTGTCCGTGCATTTGCGTGATCGCGACGTAGGCGTTCCAGTACGACACCACGTCGTCACCGGTATACAGCTCGCGCTTCACGTGCCGGAGCCCGAAGGCGGGCGGAAGAACGACGGGGAGATTCTGTCCATCGAGGTTGAAGCGCGGATCGTACTTCCCCGGTCCCCATGAGTTGTACACCTGCGCCTGAGCGGGCGTGAGCGCCGGCGAGAGGGCGATGATCCTGCCGGGATCGAGATCGCGGTTCGGCCACCCATCGAGGCGCCGGCCGATGCCCGTCAGGAAGGAGTTGTCCACGGTCGAATGGCACAGTGCGCAGGTGATGCCCACGCGCACGAGCGTGCCGCTCGCGTCGACCTCACCTTTGACGCCCAGCACGGCGTCGAGTTGAAGCAGCGCGACCGTGGTGGCAGGGTCGTCGAGGTCGATGCTGCCGTCCAGGATGCCCGCCTTGACGGCGTCGGGCAGCGCATCCGCATCGACCTTGAGTCCCACCTCGAGGGCGACCATGGGGCTCACCGCGGCCGCGATCACCTCGTGCATCCGGAGCGTGTCGGTCCAGAAGGTCTCGTCGCCGAAGGTGTCGAAGCGGAAGATCTGCTGGCCCGCGGAGATGAGCGCGGGATTGAACGCGGCATTCGGCGCCGCGGCCGGCGCCGAAGCGAGCGCGTTCGTGGGTCCGCGGTCAGGCTCGCACGCGAGCAGCGGTACGACGACCGCGGCTGCGACCATCGACAGAGCACGCGGTTGGATCGGGCGACGGCATGGTCGCGCGCGCTGTTCGTGCTGCGTACCAGGGACCGAATACGTCCTCGTGACTGACATGACCGCACCCCCCCGGCGCATTGGCCGTTCGACGTTTCGCGCAGCGCCGGCAACTTGGGGGGTGAGGCGGCACGCCCGGGCACGCCTCCGGCCGCCAGGTTGCGGCGGCGTGAGACGTGTGATGCGGGCGGCGCAGTGCACACATCGTTCCACAACGGCTCAGGAGCGGGCCGCACGCCGGACTCGACCGGTGCCTGGGAGCGATCCATGGCACCGCGATTGCCTCGGCTGACGCGGGCGCGCCGCGGTCGCGTGCGCTCCCGAGGCGAATCTCATGCAATCCTCAACGCCCAGACCGCCGGCCCCACCACGCGTCCCGCGCACGGTGCGGCTGTATCCCCATCAGGTCGTCGCGCTGGCGCTCTTCGGGCTCATCGTCCTGCTCGCGCTCCTCGGCGTCTTCGGCGAGAGCGCGGCGATGACGGAGACCCGTCGGGGAGCGCTCGCGGTGCGGATCGACCACCCCGCGCGGCTCCGCTTTCAGCAGTACGCTGCGCTTCGCGTCCGCGTCGGGAACACGTCGAATCACCCGTTGGACACCGTCGCCGTGACGTTCGACACGGCGTACATCGATCGCTTCGAGAGCGTCGCGTTCACCCCCTCGCCCGAGGAGGCCTACGTGGTGAAACTCACCGACGTGCCGCCCGGCGGTACACGACTCGTCGACGTCGCGCTGCGCGCGAACGCCTACGGGCGGCATCGCGGATTCGTGTCCGTGACCGCAACCGGCGGAGATTCGGTGCGCGTCGCGTTTCAGACCTTCGTCTTTCCCTGATCCATCTCGCTCACCTTCCCGCTACCGGAAGCGCGCATGGAAACCGTCGTTCGCATCCTGGTCATCTACCTGTTGCTCCTGCTCGGTCTTCGCGCGATGGGGAAGCGAGAGTTCGGCCAGCTCTCCCCGTTCGAGCTCGTCACGCTGCTCCTCATCCCCGAGCTGATTCAGCAGGCCGGCGTTCGCGAGGACTTCTCGCTCACGAACGCCGTCATCGCCGTCAGCACGCTGTTCCTGCTCGTCTTTCTGACCTCCGCGCTCGCGCACCGATTCAGCGGCTTCGAGCAGTTCATCGCCGGGTCTCCCGCGGTCCTCGCGCACGACGGCAGGTTCCTCGCCGACAGCATGAACCATGAACGCGTCTCGGCGGAGGAGGTGTACAGCGAGCTGCGCAAGGTCGGGCTCGTGGAATTGAAGCAGGTTCGCTGGGTGTTGCTCGAGCCGGACGGCCGGATCGCGGTCATTCCGCGGCGGAGGTCGGAGCACAGCGGCAGGGCGCCGGAGAAGGAGGCCACGTAGCGGGGCGAGCGGCGGGGAAGCGGTCTGCGCCGATCCGGTGTCGAACCCACCGGTGTGCTCGGGGCTCCTGGCCCTGCCCGGCCGAACGCGCCTCGTCGCACGGGGGGCGCGCTTTGTCCCAGCGCGGTTGGCCGGGCCCGGCGCACCGGCTTGATTCCGCGGAAAGGACTCTGTGACAAGCGCTTGCCGCCAGCCGCATCCTACGACCCCCGCGCCGCGTTCCCTCTGAGCGCCGCGCCGACTCCGCCGACCCCCGGCCAGCGTGCCACGCGGCTGCGCGGAGCCGCCATGATCGTGGCGGCCTGGACGGTCTTTGGGCTCCTGCACGCAGCGTTCTGGCTCCTCACGAGCTCGCTGGCGGTCGAGGGCGACCCGCCCGTGCCGGCCGGAATGCCGTTGCGCTACATGGTCGGGATCCTTGCCACCGCGCTGCTCCTGGCGTGGGCGTGGGCCGCGCTGACACCCGTGATCTTCCGGCTCACGGAGCTGGCCGCGCCGCGGCGAGTGGGGTGGTTCGCCGCGATCACGATGCACACGGGTGCATTCGCGGTGATCGCGAGCGGGATGACGGCGCTGCGTCACACGCTCCTGCCGCTGCTCTCGGGCGAGCCGCCCGGGGTGACGCTGCTGTCGCGCCTGGTCTTCCTGCTGGACGTGCAGCTCTTCACCTATCTCGCGGTCGTGCTGACGGGTCGGGCGATCGCGTCGCACCGCCGGTATGTCGACCGCGCGCTCCGGGCCCACGTGCTCGAGACGCAGCTCGCGCGCGCGCAGCTCCACTTCCTGGAGCTGCAGCTCCAGCCGCACTTCCTCTTCAACTCGCTCAACACGATCCAGGAGCTGGCCCACGAGTCGCCTAACGCGGCTGAGCGCATGCTGCGGCGTCTCCATGCGCTGCTGGCCATGTCGCTCGAGCGCAGCGGGCGCGACGAGGTCTCGCTGGCCGACGAGCTCGCGGCGCTGGAGCCCTACGTCGACATCCAGCGCACGCGCTTCGACTGGCTCAGCGTACAGATCCAGGCCGACGACGAGGCGCGTGCCGCCCTCGTCCCGCACCTCATCCTGCAGCCGCTGGTGGAGAACGCGATCCGCCACGGACTCGCCGTTCGCAACGGGCCGGGGCACATCGAGGTGGCGGCCCGGCGAGTGGGCGACCGGCTGCTGCTCCGCGTGCAGGACGACGGCGTGGGGCTCGCGCCGCTCTCGGACAGCGCACGCCGGGGCATCGGCCTCCGCAACGCGAGCGAGCGCCTGCGCCAGCTCCACGGGGGAGACCATCGCTTCGAGCTGGCCGAGGCACCGGGCGGGGGCGTCCGGGTCGAGATCGACATCCCCTACCGCCGTGCGGAGAACGCCCCCGCGCCCACGCTGTGGACCGAGGCCCGGCACACGCGGGAGACGGTTCCGGAGATCACCATGGAGGAGATCTCCGCCTGGCGCACGGGAGAGTTCGAGACCGCGGTGACCGACAGCGAGGCGGCCGAGATGCGCCGGGAGGCGGCCCGGGTGCGCGCGGCGCGCGACAACGCCACGGTGACCGCGGAGGAGGACCGCCGGGCCGTCCGCCCCGCGGCGGTCTTCGAAACGGTGGCCCGCTCGAGCGAGCCGGCACCGCCTCTGCTCCCGCTGCGCACCTGGCTCGCGCTCGTCGTCTTCTGGCTCGGGGCCGCGGCGCTCTGGACCGTTCAGATCCAGGGCTTCGCCGCGCTGCTCGACGGCGCGCCGTTCCGGTGGAGCGCCAACACGGCGCGCCTGCAGCTCGCGGGCGCGATGTACTGGATCGCCGTCTCCGTCGGCGTGCTGTTCCTGGCGCGACGATTCCGGCTGGGGCGGCGTCGCTTCCTGCTGCACCTGGCGATCCACCTCGCCACCGCCGTGCTGGTGTCGTTCGGCTTCCTCTGGGTCCTCCAGGCCCTGCGCTTCACCAGTGATCCGATCCTCAACCCGTTCAACATCAATCCACTGACGGGGAACTTCTTCATCTACTTCGGCCTGCTGGCGTGGTCGCATGCGCGCGACTTCGTCGCCTGGTACCGCTCGCACGAGATCACCTCGGTGCAGCTCACGTCGCAGATCGCCCGCTCGCGCTTCCAGGCGCTCTGCGTGCAGGTGCGCCCGCAGTTCCTCCTCGGCACACTGGATCTGCTGGCGCGGCTCGTCCACGTGGACGTGCCGCGCACGGAGCGGCTCATTGCCCGCGTGGCCGATGTGTTGCGCCTCACGCTCGACATGGCGCGCGAGCACACGACATCGCTCCAGCAGGAGCTTCAGCTCCTGACGGCGAGCGTGGAGGCCCACCGCCTGGGAATCCGCCCCAACGTGCGGCTCGAGACCAGCATCGATCCCGCCGCGCTGGCCACCCCGATGCCCAGCCGGCTGCTCTGCACGATGGTCGATGACCTGCTGGCGGCGGAGCCGGAAGGCCCCGGGGCCAGCACCCGCGCGGTACCGCCCCTGGCCGTGCGCGTCACGGCGGAGCGCGCGAGCGACGCCACGCGCATCCGCCTGCGCGGGGACACCGACTGGAAGACCGGCAGCACGGAGCTGCACGCCTGGTGGCGCAAGAAGAGCGCCGCCGAGGCCGCGGTGGCGGATGCCGGACCGCTCGTGACGGTGGCCTTCCCGGACCAGGCCACCGCTGTCCTGATCGTTGCCGACGAACCCGTGGCGGCGCGGGAATCGCCCGCCGCCGCCTGACGAGGGAGGAGCAGTCCCATGCCCATGCGTGTGTTGATCGTGGACGACGAGCCCATCGCGCGCCGCCGGATCTCCCGGTTGCTCAAGCTCGAGGACGACGTGGAGGTGGTGAACGAGGTGGGGAGCGGCACCGATGCCGTGGCCGCCATCCGCGAGCAGCGCCCCGACCTCGTCTTTCTCGACGTGCAGATGCCCGACATGGACGGCTTCGGCGTCGTCTCCGCGCTGGGGGCGGAGTCGATGCCCGCGGTGGTCTTCGTGACGGCCTACAACGAGTATGCCGTGAAGGCGTTCGACGTGAACGCGGTAGACTACATCCTGAAGCCGTTCGATCCCGAGCGCTTCCGCGCGGCGTTCCAGCGGGCGCGGACGAACATGGAGCAGAAGACCTCCGCCGAGGCGGGACGCCGGATCAAGGCACTCCTCGAGGAGGTGCTGGGCGAGGAGCGGGCACACGCGATCGCCGCGGGGAGCGCGAACGGCGGCGGCACGGCCCTGGCGCCGCAGGTCATGAGCGTGCCGCGGGCGCGATACCTGGACCGCCTCATGGTGAAGCACGACGGCCGCGTTTTCTTCGTGAAGGTGGTCGACGTCGACTGGTTCGAGGCGTCGGGGAATTACGTGCGCGTGCACGTGGGTCGCGTGAGTCATCTCATCCGCGAAACGATGCACGGCATCGAGGCGCAGCTCGATCCCAACCAGTTCGCGCGGATCCACCGGGCGGTGATCGTGAACCTGGACCGGATCCGGGAGTTGCAGCCCTGGTTCGCCGGCGATTATATCGTGATCCTGCGCGACGGGCGGCAGCTCAAGCTGAGCCGGACGTATCGGGAGGCGCTGCAGGCGCGGATGCATCGCATGGCGTGACTCCGTGTTGGCGTGGTGGGTGCGGATACTGACAGAGCATTCAACGCAGAGAACGCAGAGATACAGCCGCAGAGAACGGCAAGTGCCACACGTCGTACTGGGGCGCGGAGCGACGAGGGATCCACGCTGGACCCGCCTCGGCGTTCGAGTGGATCCCTCGCGTTGCCCGGGATGACACCGCGGTCGTACACGTCTTCCTTTCGGTGCTCTGCGTGCTCGGCGTCTCTGCGTTGAATGCTCTTTCCGTTCCGAACCCGAATCCCAACACCATGTCGATGCGAAGCGCCGCCCTCCTGCTCCTGCTCCCCGCCGTCGTCCCGGCGCAGACCGCCCCCGTCGCCGAGCGCGTACAACAGCGCGTTCAGGGCTATCTCGATTCGCTCCACGCGGGTGCCCGGTTTCCCGGGGCGCAGGTGGCCGTGGTGCTTCCTCAGGGCCAGGCGGTGAGCGTCGCGGTCGGATGGGCCGACAGCGCGCGGAAAGAGCGGATGACCACGTCGCACCGGCTCCTCCAGGGAAGCGTCGGCAAGACCTACGCCTCGGCCGTCGCGCTGCAGCTCGTGCACGAGGGCAGGATCGGCGTCGACGACCCCGTCTCGAGGTACCTCGGCGACGCACCCTGGTTCGCGCGGCTGCCTAACGCGCAGCAGATCACGGTGCGCATGCTCATGAACCACACGAGCGGCCTCGTGCGGTATGAGTTCAAGGAGCAGTTCACCCGGGACCTCACCGCGGACCCCGACCGCGTCTGGAAACCCGAGGATCTCGTGGCCTACATCCTCGACACCGAGGCGCCCTTCGCCGCGGGGCAGGGGTGGGAGTACTCCGACACGAACTACATCGTGCTCGGCATGATCATCGAGAAGGTCACGGGCCGCCGCTTCTACGACCTCGCGCGCGAACGACTGCTGCAGCCCCTGCAGCTCGGGAACACCGTGCCCAGCGAAGGACGCGTGATCCAGGGGCTCTCCCAGGGCTACGCGGGGCCGAACAACCCCTTCGGCGGCACCGACGCGATGATCGTGGGCGGCCGCTTCGCGATCAACCCGCAGTTCGAGTGGACCGGCGGCGGCATGGCCTCGACCGCCGAAGACCTCGCCCGCTGGGGCAAGGCGCTGTACGAAGGCCGCGCCTTCGATGCCGCCCTGCTCCCACGCCTCCTCGAGGCGGTGCCGGCACGACTGGGCCCGAACACCCGCTACGGCCTCGGTGTCATCATCCGCGAAACACCGCTCGGCACCACCCACGGCCACAGCGGATTCTTCCCCGGCTACCAGGCCGAGTTGATGTACCTGCCCGCCGCAAAGGTGGCGATCGCCTTCCAGGTAAACTCGAGCGCCCCGGGCGCCCTCGGCCGCTCGCCCACTCGGGTTGCGCTGGATGTGGCGCAGCGAGTGGTCGAAGAACTGAATCGCCCGGAGTGATCGGACCTTCCGTCGTGATGCCCCCCCTCCCACTCGGCAACCAGCTCGCGCCATCAGCAACCAGCAACCAGCTTCTCCCCGTTTTCCCTCCTCCCGCGCCCCGCTAATTTCCCCCGCATGCCACTGATCCGCTTCCTCCTCCTGGGCCTGCTGGCGTTGCTCGTGCTCATGCCCCTCGCGGGCATCCTCACGATCATCGGGCTCCCCTTGCTCGCGGTCGGATTCATCGTGGGCCTTCCGGTGCTGCTCCTGCTCGCCGTCGTCGGATTCCCCGTCGTCGTCGTGCTCGTCCTCGCGCTCGTCGCGCTTGGCATCATCCTGGGGCTCCTCGGGCTCGTGGTGGGACTGGGGATCGCCGCGCTCAAGATCGCGCTCTTCATCGCGCTCCCCATCTTCCTCATCGTCTGGCTCGTGGGCCGCGTGAGCGATCGGAAGAAGCAGCAGGCGCGGGCGGCCCTGCACTAGCGTCGTGCCGGCGCGGCCTCGGCGTCCCTAACGCGTCGCGATCCGGTACAGCAGGAGCGTCGTGCCGGTCGAGTCCGTCCGGAGCGCGGCAAGGCGCCCCGCGGACACGCGGGCCTCGTACACGCCTGGGTGCGCGGGGAGCGTGATCTCGGTGAGGCGCCGCGCGACGAGATCCACGTCGGTGACCCGCTCCGGTCCGGTGACTGCGGTCATCCGCGCGCCGGGACCCATTTGCGCGAGGCCGAGATCGCGCAGGCGGCTCACCAGGCGCTCCGCTCCCCGGGGCCCCACGGTCCAGACGCTCGCGCCGCGCCCGCGGCGGATCAGGCAGATGGCCGCGCCGCTGTCCGGCGGTCCGCACTGCGGGAAGCCGTCGAGACTCCCGATCCTCCGGTGGCCCGCCGCGCTCACTTCCCAGAGGTCCACGTCGGGCATCGAGAACGAGAGGAAGTCGAGGATGAACGGTCGCGGCGGGCGCTGGGAGATGGCAGGGAGGAGGACCGTCGCACCGCCATCGAAGACGATGTGGTCGAGCGCGCCGATCGAATCGAGCGGTGCAAAGCGGCGCGTCCGTCCCCCCGGGGCATCGAAGGTGCCGGCCACGACCGCCAGGGAATCGCTGCCGGCTTCCTCGCCGACGACGGCCCAGGTGCGATCCTCGGGTGACACGATGAGCGTCGGCTGGTACAGATCGGGGAGCCGGGATGACCAGAGCATCGCGTCCGCATCCACCCGTTCCAGGCGCAGCTCGAGCGTACTGTCGCCGGCCTGGAGGGTGAGCAGGTGCTCGTCGCCGGCGAAGGCCGCGTGCAGCGCGCCGATCTCCCGCAGGGCTCCGGTCGAGTCGCCCAGGACGAACATCGGAGGAGCGGGTCTCGTGCGGGTGATCGGCCGCGCGTCGTAGCGTTGTACCAGGAAGCGCTGGCCGCCGGGCGAGAGCTGCAGGCTGCTGGCGGTGCCGCCTAACGGGATGCGCGCGATCTCCGCGAGGCTCGCGTGGGCACGCGAGAGCCCGTCATCGCGCGAGAGGGCCAGGCCCTCCAGCAGAACCGGCGCGCCGGCGGCGAGCCCCGAGAGCGTGGCCGCTGCGCTCCATCGCCGGGCCGCACGTGCCTCCATCAGGGCCAGCGCCGCGGCCATGCCGAGGAGCGTCACGGCGAGCGTCGAGACGCCGGGGCGCTCGCCCCAGGCCCGGGTCGGCGCGTCCCACAGCGTGGCGAGCACGGAGAGGGTGAGCAGCGCGCCCACCGCGCCGAGCACCAGCAGGGTGAGGCGCCCATTGCGGCGCAGGTCCTCGGGCACGGCGCGGCGGTGTCGCCAGGCGGACGCCAGCGCGAGGGCGCCGAGCACCGCGATGACGGCCAGTCCGATCCGGGGATCCGGCAACATCCAGGAGCCGTCGCGGCTCGCCAGGCCGAAGGCGGCGGCGGCGATGGCCATGGCGCCTAACGCGCCGAGTGCCGCCGTGGCGGGACGCACGAGCACGAGCGTGACCGGCACCAGGAGGATGCCCACCTGGCCCGAGAGCAGCATCGCGAGCAGGATGCCCGCGGCCAGGGGCCATGCGTTGCCGGGCCGCGTCCGGCCGAGCTCCCGCTGGAGGCGCACGTCCACGTGGTCCAGCGCCCGCTGCACGGCGGCGACCTGGGAGGCTTCGAGGGGGACCGACCAGCGGTCGCCATTCCGATGACGGGCCTGGAGCGCGCGTCCTTCGCCGCTCGTGGTCACGCGGAGCTCGATCAGGTACGGCCAGGCCACCGAGCGCGCGCTCGCCGCCTGGGCGCGCAGGGCCTCGAGGTCGGGCGCGGTGCCCGCGGGAACGCCGTCGAACCACCAGGCGCGCTCGTTCTCGAAGACGACGAGGCTGCCCTCGCGCGCCGTCGGCAGCACCGCGGGGGCACCTAACGAGGAGACCGCTTCCGCGCCCTGGCCGCGCAGCGCCTGGATCCGGCGCGCCAGGCTGGGGTGCGTCGCGTTGCGCTCGAAGTCCACGGCCCAGCGCCGCGGGATGAACGCGTGCACGTGGATCTTGACCAGGCCGCGCGCCACGGCCTCGGCGTCGCCGCAGAGGGCGGCGGCCCGGAGATCGCTCTCGTGCTCGTGCTCCTGGCTCTTCTTCGCCCGCTGCGCCAGCACCAGGAGGACCACGAGCGGCCAGAGCCAGGCCGCCCAGTGGGCCGATGCGGGCGCGAGCCAGCCCGCGAGCAGCGGGACGCCGATGGCGGCGAGGATCAGGAGCCACGTGACCAACTGCAGCCGCCTGACGACGCGGGGACTGAACTGCTCGATGTGCGAGAGCTCGTGCGCGTACACCGCCGCGATCTCGTCAGGCTCGAGGAGCTCGAGGAGCGCGTTGCCGAGCCCGATCGCCGGCCGCCGCACCGAAGGGAAGGCCAGCGCGTTCACGAAGCGCGTGCCGGGGGCGCCGATCCGGTAGAGCGCCGGCGCCGGGATCCCCGCGCGGTCCACGATGGTGGCGATGCGGGGCGCGAGCGCCGGGCTCGCGAGCGGCTCGGCGTCGTGCAGCCGGAGCCAGATGCGCTGGTAGGAGAATTCCCAAACGAGGAGGACGGGGAGGAGCAGGAGAGCGAGCCACCAGCGCTCGCGATCGATTCCGAGCACGATCGTCGGGGTCCAGACCAGCAGGATCCAGAACCCCATCCCGCCGACCATGGACTTGAGGCTGCGCCAGAGGTACAGCGGAAGCGCCGCCGTCTCACCGAGCAGTGTCCGGCGGAGCGGATACCCTCCGGTGAGGAGGATCGTGGCGAGAAGGAGGACCCCCCACCAGACGTGCCGCCCGCCCAGGACCAGGAGGATCGCGAGCGACGTCGCGCCCACGGCGACCAGCCGCTGCTGCCGGGCCATGAGCAGCTCGGGGAGCGCGGGGTCGTCGGTGGCGCGCGCGAGGCGGCGCCCCGTCCACCAGTTGACAGCGCCGGGGGCGATCGCGATGAGCGTGACCAGGATGGGGCCGAGCATCTACTTGAGACGGGACGCTCGGCGTGACCGTCACGCACCGCGTCGGTATCCGCCGCGCTTCGTCACGCGAGAGGCGGCCTGAGGGAGTGGGAGCCCGGGGTCGGGCCGTTCCACCGGTCCCATCGGCTCGCGAGTGGAGGCTACTCTCCGGACCGCTGTCACAATCGAGCCTGTGGGCGGTTCCCTCGTTCGGTGGCGGAGCGTGCGCAGTTCTCGAAGCGGAGGAGGCGACCCATGCGAACCATGCGACGGAACACGGATCGAGCGCTCAACGGAACCGTAGCGGCATTGGCCCTGGTGGCCGCGGCGCAGGCCTGCAGCGGTGACGGCGCCGCGGCACGACTGGCGGGCAGTCCACTCGCAGCGGCGCCCCCATCGATGCGCGTGCTGAGCGTGGCCTCGTGCGCTCCCGGAGCGGGCGGGTTCACGATCGCGTTCACGAATCCGTACTTCCCGGCGCCGGTGGGACGGCAGTGGATTTACGAGGGCGAGGAGGACGGTGAGGCGGTCAGCGTGCAGATCACGGTGCTCGACATGACGCGCACGATCGCGGGCGTCACGACGCGCGTCATCGAGGAGCGCGAGTTCGTGGACGGCGAGTTGCTCGAGGTCTCGTGGAACTACTACGTGCAGGCGAGCGACGGGAGCGTGTGCTACTACGGCGAGGATGTCGACATCTATGAAGAGGGCGGCATCACGCACGAGGGGGCGTGGTGCGCGTCGGCGTCCGGCAATGCGCCGGGCATCTTCGTGCCGGGAGACCCCCGCCCTGGCGCGATGTTCCCCATGGAGCAGGCCCCGGGGATCGCCGAGGACCAGGGGAAGGTGGTGGGTTCCGGTCCGGTCGAGGTGCCGCTGGGGCGCTTCACGGAGACGATCCGGATCGAGGAGTCCAACCCGCTCGAGGGCGGGAAGGGGTACAAGGTGTTCGCGGCGGGCGTGGGGCTCGTGGTCGACGGTCCCCTCGAGCTCACGGCGGTGAACCAGACCAGCGGGGTGCCGGACCAGCCCGTGCTGACGCAGCAGGTTTGCGGGACGTAGGTCGCGCCTGTTGAAGGGGGGCGGGGTGGGGAGTAGGTTTCGCGTCCTGAGCCCGGCCGGGGTGATTCGGCCAGGCGACGGGACGTAGCGCAGTCCGGTAGCGCACCTGAATGGGGTTGCCGATCCGCCCGACTTCGTCGGCCGGATCGGCGTCCTCCCCGTCGCTGGCGCTCCGGGGTCGGATCAGGGGGTCGCTTCGCGACCCGTCAGGGATTGGTGAGTTGTCAGGTTTTCACGGGACGTAGCGCAGTCCGGTAGCGCACCTGAATGGGGTTCAGGGGGTCGCGGGTTCAAATCCCGCCGTCCCGATTCACGAAACGAGCGTGGCCGACTGGCCCGCTCGTTTCGCTTTCGGGCCGGCGGCATCTTGCTCCTCGCCTCCTCGCCGTCGGCTCGAGGCATCGGGTCAAATCCCGCCGTCCTCGTGATGCGGGCGGGATTTGTTTCGCTCGTCTTCACCCCTGGGGCATCGGGCCAGGTCGCGCGATCGGTTCTGTGAAGCCAATTCCTCAAGCTCCCCTGACGGATCGATTGCCGCAGGCGGCTCGCAACCACTCCCGGTATTCCCGCTCGAAGGTTTCCACCGAACCACCGACGATACCCTCGAAGGTCCGGCGATTCTCATCTACGGGCACAGCCGAGATCCCCGCCTCGAGCCGGGCGAAAAGCTCGAGGAATCGTGGCGCCCCCAGGCGCTCGATCAGGTACTGCACCATCGCCGCCGACTCGGCGTACGCGACGTCGCCCGGTACGCTGTCGCCCCCGAATTCCCTCACGCCGAACAATCGCGTCGCCGGCACCAGCTTGTCCTGCCGCTCCAGCCGACACCCGGCCTCCCGCACCGGCAGGCCGGAAAACCCGAGCAGCTCCAGGGCATCCGCGCCGAAGTGCTCCGACATCCACGTCGCCAGTCCCTCATCCAGCCAGGCCGGCGGGCCCCCGGCACGGGCGGCAATCAGATGGGTGAGCTCGTGGTATGGGTCGACACGAGTGGAGTCGTTGTAGATCTCCACGATGTTGGATCCGTTGGCCCAGCCGTTCCCGATGTGCCGGGTATCCGTCGTCTTGCTCGCCGAGTCGGGATAGAAGACCATGCGGATTCCGCCGGGCGGCTCGACCTGCAGGAACCGTCCGATGGCGACCGCCGCGCTCTCGCGCTGCACCAGGAGACTCGGCAGCGCGCGCACAGCGGGCCCATTCCGCAACGCGTACAGCGTCAGGTGCTTCGAGGCCACGGTATCGAAGCGACCGATGAACGCGCGAGCCTCCGTGGTCGAGCCGAGGTCCACGCTCCGGACCAGCACCGGCTCCGGGATCGCAAGCACTCTATCCGCGCGCAGTTCCGGCACACCCGCGCGGACGTGGAGGACAGCGCCGGGCGAGACCCTGGAGAACTCATACCTTGCCTCGACGACGATCGTGGTCTCCGGCGGAATCCGGTACAGGTGGAGATCCTGCCGGACGGGCCGGAGCCAGAATCCCGGATCGGCGCGGACATCCGCGGCACCGAAGACGGGGTCGGGCGACGGATTCGTGAACCGGATCCGCACGCTTCCGGTCGGGTTGATGGAGTCGGGCTCGACAAGGTCCGCTCCCAGCTCCCCTGGGAGAGACTGGTTCGAGGGGTGGTCGCAGGCCACACCGCCCAGCGCGAGGAGCGCCGCAAGGCCGCAGCTGTTTCGCAATCGCATCATGGACAGGTCCGATTCCCGGCGCGGACTCCGTTCGGGACCGGCCTAACTTGCCCGGCCGGACATGAACAGTCCGTGAATCGCGCCTGAGGGCTCCCGAATCCCGCCTGAGGGCTCCCGAATCCCGCCGGGGCTATGTTCCCACGTTGTTGCGATCGTCAGATTCGTCCCCACCATCTCCGGTACGGAGCTCGCATGATTGCCCTGTCGC
>DATIGO010000351.1:0-4090 GCA_035454665.1 Gemmatimonadaceae bacterium
GGCACGTCGCGTTTGAACGGCACGCCGCGCGCCTCGAGCTCGGCTGCGGCCTCGTCCAGCAGGTGCCGCGCGGCGCGCACCTCATCGAGCGTGATCACGAGCGGCAGCATGACCCGCAGGTCGCCGTGCCGAGCCGCGCGCAGCAGCGCCCTGAGCTGCACCTTGAAGAGCGCCGACTCGTCGAGGCACATGCGGATGGCGCGCCAGCCGAGGAAAGGGTTCGCTTCGGTGGGATAACCGCCCACGGGGAGCTTGTCGCCGCCGAGGTCGAACGTGCGGATGACGACGGGATGGCCCTTGAACGCCTCCACCACGCGCCGGTATTCCCGGTACTGCTCCTCCTCGTCAGGCATGGCCGCGCGGCCGACCACCAGGAACTCGGTGCGCATGAGCCCCACACCCTCGGCGCCGCTCCTCGCGGCGGAATCCGCCTCCTCCGGAAGGTCCACGTTCGCCCGGAGAGTGACGCGCACGCCGTCGGTGGTGACGGGTTCCAGGTCCGCGAGCTTGAGCAGCTCGGCCTCGCTCTGCGCCTCCGCGGCCGCGCGGTTGCGGAACGTGTCGATCTCCGCCACGCTCGGATTGACCACGAGCAGTCCACTCGAGCCGTCGAGCACGACGGTTTCGTTGCCCCGGAGTCGCTCGGTCGCGTTGCGCAGTCCGACCACCGCGGGCAGGCCGAGCGACCGCGCGAGGATCGCGACGTGCGAGGTCCGCGTGCCCGAATCCGTGGCGATGCCGGCGATGGCCTCGCGATCGAGCTGCACCGTGAGGCTGGGCGTGAGGTCGTGCGTGACGAGGATCGCGTTCGTTCCCTTGGGCACGTCGACCGGGTCGTGATCGGGAAGGTCCAGCAGCCGCGACAGCACGCGGATGTGCACGTCGGTGAGATCGCTCGTGCGCTCGCGGAGCATCGGGACCGGGCTGCGCGCGAAGCGCTGGCGGTGCTCGAGCATCACGAGGTCGAACGCCTTCTCGGCGGAGAGGTTCTGGCGGATGTAGGACTCGACCTCTCCGGTGAGCTCGCTGTCGGCCAGGATCTGGACCTGCACCTCGAAGATGGCTGCTTCTTCGTGACCCGCATGCCGCTCCGCGCGGTCGCGCACCTGGTGCAGCCGCTCCATCGACTCCCCGACCGCCGTGCGGAAGCGCTCGATCTCCTGGGGAATGGCGTCGTCGTCGATGATCCGATGCGGGACGTCGGGAACCTCCCAGCGCAGGAGGCGCACCGGTCCCACGACGATCCCCGGCGACGCGGGCAGCCCCGTGATCGCGCGCTCCATGCGTCAGGTCTCCCCGAACCGGCTCGCGATGAGCGTCGCCAGCACCTCGAGGGCTTCCTCGGCATCGGGGCCGTTGGCCTTGAGCTGCAGCGTGGCGCCGTACTCCGCCGCGAGCATCATCACGCCCATGATGCTCTTCCCGTTCACCTCCATGTCGTCGCGCCGGATCGTGATCTCGGAACGGAAGCGGGCGGCGGCCTTGACGATCTCCGCGGCGGGCCGCGCATGCAGCCCGTTCCGGTTGGCGATCCGCACTTCGCGCTCAGCCGTCATCGCAGGGTCGCGTAAAGGACGAATCCGGTGAGCGCGAGGATCGCGAGCTTCCACCCCTCCACCCGTCCGTGCAGCCGCGACAGGAGGAGACCGCCCACGATGACCGCCACGAGCACGCCGCCGAGCAGTACCCGCCCCGGACCGATCACGCGTTGCAGGGCGAGCGGCAGGGCGGCCCCGGCCAGCGCCGCCGCGAGCCGGCCCAGGCGCATGGGCATGTGCTTCAGGGCGGGGTGACCCAGCGCGCGCGCGACGCCCAGACCATCGCGAAGGCCGATGCGGAGCCCCCAGACGCGCAGCGCGAGGTGCCCCGCGTTGTACAGCACCAGGAAGACCAGGATGACCGTGAGCGCCGAGCCACCCAGGCCGAAGACGAGGAGTGCCGTGAACGAGCAGAGCGGAAGGAATGACGCCCACACGAGGCGATCCCCCACAGCGCCGAGCGGTCCGCACAGCGCGGTGCGGAAGCGTTCGATGCGCGCCGGGGCCTCGCCATCCAGCTCTGCGCGCGCGAGGGCGCCGACGGCGACGGCGGTGAGATACGGGTGCGCGTTGAAGTACTGGCTCTGGCGCGCGAGCGCGGCACGGTACGGCTCGCCCTCGGGTCCCCCGGGGAGCCGCCGCAGCGCGGGCTCCACGCAGAACCCGATGCCGTTCCCGAGCAACGTCTCGTAGTTCCATGCGCCCTGCACCGCGAGCAGGCGCACGAACATGGCGAGCTGCGTCCCGAGCGGAACGACGGCGCCCGAGGGGGTCGCTGAGGAGAGCGAGGCGCTCACAGGATCACCACAGCCGCGAGGCCGGCGGCGATGCCGAGGGTGAACTGCCAGTGAAAGCCCGGCACGGCGTGAAAGAGCTTGTACGCCGCCCCGAGCGTGACCGCGGCCGCCGTGGCCGCCACCACCGCTCGCGACAGCTCGGCGCGTCCTGTCCACGTCCCGATCACGATCTGCTGCAGCGGGTGCAGCGCGAAGAGCCCCGCGCCGGTGAGCACCGCACCGCGCAGGAGATCGGCGGTCAGCCCGGCGAGCTGCAGCCCGACGACCACGCGCCGCGATCCGCGCGCCACCGCGTCGTGGCGCTGCCGCGCCCAGTGCGCGTTGAGCTTGCGCAGCTGCACCATCGTCCACCCGCCGATCCATGCCACCAGGAGCGTCGCGAGCACCGATGTGGCGAGCGCGCCCGGCGGCGCCGACGACGCGCCGACGTAGAGCGCCGCGCCGACCACGGACGACGATCCCCACTCCGGATAGCGGGATGCACCGAAGGGAAGCGTCTCTACCGCGAAGAGCTCCAGCGTGGCCCCGAGCAGGAGCCCCATAGGTGCAGCGCCGAGAAACGCCCCGGCCAGCGTGCCGGCTACGATCGGCCGCGAGAGCATGGCCTGCGGGAAGCTCACCGTGTCGAGTCCGAGGACGCCGCCCAGCAGCGCGAGGACGAGGATGTCGGCGAGGCTCATCGGTTCGATTCCTCACTCAGGATCTCTCCCAGGGGCAGCGGTCGTGCCGCCGGGACGTCCTGCGCCGTGACCTCGATTCCGCCGGCCTCGATCGCGCGGAGCTGCGCCTCCTCCGCGGGCGAGAGAAAGACGTAACGCAGTCGCTGCGTCCGTCCGGACCGATGGTGGATGCCGCCGAGGTTTACCGCCTGGATCGTCCCCGTGGCCCGGATGAGACGCGCCATCGTCTCGATGTCGCCCGTGAGGAGGAGGCCGCGGCGCCCGTCGGCCTGATACCCGGGGAGCCCGGCGGCCGCCCCCTCGACCGACTCGAAGTACACGTCCATCTCCGGCGGCACGCCCATGCGATACAGTTCCTGCTCCCAGTCGCTCGCGGCGACTTCGTCGTCCACCAGCACGATGAACTGGAGATCGAGCGGCTGTCCCCAGCCCACGACGACCTGCCCATGGATGAGCCGGTCGTCGATGCGGTAGAGCTCAAGCGCCACGGGGCGCTCCCGTGATCTCCAGCGCTCCGCGTCCCTTGTCGACGGCACGTCGCGCCGCGTCGGCCGGGGAGAGATCGTCGTGAAACACGAAGTCGATCAGCGTGGCCAGGTTCGCGCCCGTGACGACGGTGAGCTCCGGGCGTTCCCGCTGCAACCGGCGCGCGGCCATGGTGCAGCTCCCCGCCGGAAGATCGGTGAAGATCACCTCGGCTCCGGATTCCTCCACGCGCTGTCGCAGCGCGCGCTCCACATCCTGCGCGGAGAGGTCGCGGTTCGTGACGCCGATGAAAACGTCGTCACGCCCGGCGATCTGCCGTACCGCCGACAGCATGCCGTCGGCGAACGCCCCGTGTCCCGCGACGATCGCGCGCGCGCCGCTCATGGCCCGCTCCACCAGGTCGGCGCGCGAGGCCCCGTGTCCACCCTCATGGCTATTCGTCGTCCTCGACGAGGTAGTGACGCGCGTCGGCCGCCTGGCGCAGTTTGCCCATGAGCCGCGTGTTGAAGGCCTCCGCGGCGTCGACGCCGGTGTACTTGAGCAGATGGTTCATCGCGATGACCTCCGCGATGACCGTGATGTTCTTTCC
>DATIGO010000352.1:0-4661 GCA_035454665.1 Gemmatimonadaceae bacterium
AAGCTCACCATGCACGACGCCGATCTCGCGATCGTGGATCTGGATCCCCGCGACCCCTTCCGCTTCTTCCTCGACCGATACACCGACCAGCTCGTGGCGGGCCATTCCCGGACACTGCCCGACCTCGGGCTGGCGGCGTACATGAAGGATCTGGACGACCTGCCGTCGCGCTCGGCGAACCCTCGGCCGGGTGGCGGGACGCCTCGTTAGATTGCACCCCGAACCTCATCACAAAGGAGTCGGGGATGCGACGTCATTCTGTCCTTCTTGGTGCCCTCATCGCCCTGGGTTCCGCGCAGGCCCGCGCGCAGGAGATGCAGCACGCCCAGCATCACAACACCGGCATGGCCGCGGTCAAGCCGCTGTACGAGAACGTGAAGGGCTGGATCCTGCGGAGCGCCGAGGCGATGCCGGCCGAGCATTTCAGCTTCAAGCCCGTGGAGACGGTGCGGACGTACGGGCAGCTGCTCGGTCACGTGGCGAACGCGAACTTCATGTTCTGCGCGACGGCGAAGGGGGAGCAAAGCCCGGCCACGCAGAACTACGAGCAGGTCGCGTCGCGCGAGGAGCTCGTCCGCGGTCTGCGGGCGGCCTTCGACTACTGCGACGGCGCGTACGCGATGGAGGAGTCGAAGGCGATGGAACAGGTCACGCTGTTCGGGCAGACGGGCTCGAGGCTCTGGGCGCTCATGTTCAACGTGGCGCACGACATGGAGCACTACGGGAATCTCGTGACCTATATGCGGTTGAAGGGGATCACGCCGCCGTCGAGCCAGCGGTGAGGCGATGCGGGTAGCTGATGGCTGAGCGCGGGCCGCCGTCCGTCTGTCAGTTTCTTCGTGGATCTCCTGTGAACAACAACTTGAGAAGCGCGACAGACGGACAGCCAGCAGCGATCAGCCATCGGCCGCCAGACATTTCGGTCGTCCTTACCTGCTCTCGTCGCGCGCGCGAAGCGGCTCGTACGTGCGCGGCCCGAGCGGTTCCGCCGGCCGTTGCGCGGCGCCGAGCGCGGGCATGGCAGGGATGATCTGCGCTTCGGCGAGGAGCTTCGCCTGGTAGCGCTGCGATTCTCCCACGCGCTCGATCTCGATCGCGATCGCGTCGACCGCCTGCTCGAGCCGCTCCATCCGCTCGGCGTCGCGCGGGTCCTTCGCCGGCATGCGCCCGATCGACGTCGCGCGCTTCCACATGAGACGGGCAAAGGCGAGCGCGATCGGTGCGAGCACGAAGATCGTCAGCACGGCCGCGACCGGGCCGAACTCCTCCGCGGGGATTCCGAAGACCTTCTCGCCCGGCGGCAGTGGCTGGGTCGTGAACGGGGTCGTGAGCTGGCGTCCCGTCAGGGCGATGTCCGTTTCGAGCTGCACGATCCGCTCATCGAGAACCCGGATGCGCTCGATTATCCCGGCTCTCGCCTCTGGGGGGGCCTCCGAAAGCTGGTCGGCCAGACGGCTACGACGATTGGCGGCGGAGGTCAGCTGGTCCGAGAGCTCGGAGCGTGCCTCGCGGATCGCGCCTCGCTCGGCGTTGGTGAGCGGCCGCTGTGTCGTCCCCGGAGATGGTGACTGAACGATCGTGACCCCCGGCTGACCCGGAGGGGCCCCCGGGGGCGCCGGGGGCACGGGAGGCAGCGCCTGCGGTGTGGCGGTGGCGGCTTGCATGTCTGCTCCTACGGACGACTCGGATCGTCGGTTCCAGCCGACGGCAGGGCGGGTGTGTGGTGCCGGTCTGCCCATGCCGCCCACAGCGGTACGAGGATGAGCGCCAGCGCCGTCACGCTAACCGCCGTCGTGCTGGGCGGCGGAGGCGAGAACGGCCCGGCGATCCAGATGAGCGTGAGGAAGGCCAGGAGCACCCAGAGCGCGATCGCACCGACACGGCCCGTGGCACGGGTCGCACGCCGATAGATCACGATTCCCGCCAGGAAGAATAGCCCTTCCACGACGAATGTGGCCGGGATGGAGTACCACAACCCCAGGCCGACCATGGGCGATTCCCCGGGCCAGAGCGGCAGGTCCCGGCTGTGCGCAATCGCATCCAGCACCCAGTGGCTCACCACCAGCGCGCCCACGACCCACCCCGCTCGCGCGCTCCGGGTCAGGCGCGTCGTGAGCAGCCCGGCGGCGAGCCCCCAGACGATCGCCATCAGCAGGCTGTGGCTCAGCGGGTAGTAGTCGAACGCGATCGGGGTGAACGCGGTGTGGCCCGGCACGATGCGGAACGACTCGAGACCCGCGAGGCAGAAGAGCGGCCACAGCAGGTCGAGCCCATACGCCGCGGCGACGAGCGCGCCGAGCGAGACGCGCGGGGCCGCCGCCTTCGCGGCGAGCGCAATGGCGGCGTGGCCAGCGAACACGGCGGCGCTCCTCGGCGGACCCCGCCCTCAGCCGGTGGGATCGCCGGGCAGGAGCGGCTCGAGCTCCGGCGTGCTCGCGCCGTTCTCGGTGCATAACGCGTACTGTGTCTCGCCCGAGTGATACATCGCGACGCCGGCGGATTCGCCGCGCTTGTTCAGGACGAAGAAACGGATGTTGAAGTTCGGGTTTCCCCTCGCATTGAGCAGGCGCTTCTCGATCGTGTTGGCGCGGATGCGCCGGAGGGCTTCCATCCCCGCGTCCTTGGGGGACGAGCCGCGGCGCATCGCCTCGACGATGAGGAAGGAGCAGAGGTTGTAGAGATTCGCCTCGCCGCGTCCGGTGGACCCGGCGGCGCCCACGTCGTTGTCGACGTAGAGCCCGGCGCCGAGGATGGGAGAGTCGCCCACGCGACCGGCGATCTTCCACGCGAGGCCGCTGGTGGTGGTGACGCCACAGAGGTCGCCGTTGGGGCCGATGCCGTTGCAGTTGATGGTGCCCCAGAAGCTGCCCTCGGGGATCAGGCCGTCGCGCACCATGGAGCGTCCCGCCTCGAGCGCGCGCGAGGCGGCGGCGCCCGGGTCGCGCTCGTCCGGCGGCCGCGGCGGCCGGCGCCCCTCGCTGTTGGGATCGAGCCAGTGCTCCGGGTCGACCCGGCGGCGCCACTCGAGCCAGAGGCGGCGGGAGCGCTCGGTGTTGAGGTCGGGTTCGATCGTGAAGCCCAGCGCACGGGCAAGGTCCTGCGCTCCCTGGCCGGCGATCAGATGGTGATCAGTCAGGTCCATGACCGCCTGCGCCACGAGCGACGGCGTGCGCACCCCCTCGAGCGCCGCGACCGCGCCAGCGCGCTTCCTCGGGCCGTGCATGCAGGAGGCGTCCAGCTGCACGACACCATCTGCGTTAGGCAGCGAGCCGTATCCGATCCCGGTTTCCTCGGGATCGAGCTCGGGGATGTTCACGCCGGCGATGAGTGCGTCGAGAACGTCCTTCCCCTCCGTGATGAGGCGGAAGGCCCGCTCGACGGCGTTCTCCGTACCCCCGTTGCGATAGCGATAGCCGCTCAGATCCGAGATGACCACGGGGCGAACGGCACGCCGCGCGAGGATCTCGGGACCGCGCGCGCTGCGATCGGGCGCGGCGGGAAGAACGCCGTGGAGATCGGCCGGGACCGCGACACCGGCGGCCAGACCGACCGCAGCCGTGCGGACGAAACCGCGTCTGTCGAGTGGTTCGTGTGGCATGCGTCGAGGCTCCTGAAGAGCAGTGACGGGTGGCGAGCCTGATCCGGGCAGCTGTGACCAATGTACGATGCCCGGCGCGGAGGCGCTGTCGAAGGCGGGGAACCAGCAGGCCAGGGCCAGGGTCGATCTTCACCCGAGATCCGACTCCGGGAAATTCGACTCGGACCCCCATTACGCGAAATTCGACTCTGACCCCCATTACGGTGGCGGGGGGGGCGGCAATAGACCGCGGCGCGGTGGTGCTGTAGGCTATGGGCGAACCCGAACGGACCGGTGACTCGCATGGCCAGGTATCCCGCGCTCTCTCCGTTGACCATGTCGGTGCCCGCGGCCGATGGGCTGGTGCTGCGCGGCCATCTCGTCTACCCGCACGGCAAGACCGGTGCGCGCTATCCCCTCGCGGTGCTCGCGCACCAGTATCCCGCCGCGCGCGAGAGCTTCGCGCCGCTGCTGGCCGACCTGCACGCCCTGGGCGTGGCCACGCTGGCCTTCGACCTGCGCGGGCACGGCGAGTCGATCTGGTCCTCGCGCGGGATCCAGGTCGCGCAGACTCCGGCCGAACCCACGATGGACGCCTTCGTGACCGCGTTCACCGCCAGCGCGAGCGCCGTGGGCTTCCCACACATCGCCGACGACATCGTGCGGGTGAGCGCCTGGGGCCTCACGCAGAACTTCATCGAGTCGTCGCGTCTGCTGCTCGTGGGGGCCAGCGTGGGGGGCACCGGGGTGCTGCTCGCCGCGCCGCGGCTGCGCGAGGTCCTGCGCGGCGTGCTCACCTTCGGAGCGGCCGGCGCCGGCGTGCACGCGGCCGACGCCATGCAGGTCATCCGGCGGAACTGCGAAACGGTCCGGCTGCCGATGCTCCTGACCACGTCGGAGCGCGACCCGTTCGACGGTGCCAACAACGCGCGCACCTGGGGGCAGGGGCTCGGCCACGTGACCACGCGCCTCGTTGCGGGGGCCGACCACGCGATGGGGATCTACTACGTCGTGCGCACCGAGGTGCTGCGGTTCGTGCGGCACACGTTAGGCAGCCCGCCGGCGCGGCGGCTCCCGGTCCGGA
>DATIGO010000353.1:0-30677 GCA_035454665.1 Gemmatimonadaceae bacterium
GAAGGGCATCATCGGGCGCTGACGCGACGCGCGGCCGGGATCTGCGCGCGGCCGGGGCCGGCGCGCGGCCGGGACCGGCGCACCGAGCTCCGGCTTCCGCGCCACGGGGTGGCGGCGCATCTTCGAGCACTCCTCCACACGGAGCGCGCCATGCGACGGTACACCCGGGGTGAATTCCTCTCTCTGAGCGCGTTGCTTGCCGGCGCGGCGAGCCTGACCCGTCTCCCCTTCGCCCGCACCGCGCTGGCGCAGTCCCCGGCGCAGGGCGTGGCGCAGAACCGCGGAGCGGGGATCGAGGCGGATCTCGTCGTCGTGAACGCGCGCGTGCGGACGATGGATGCGGCGCTGCCTGGCGCCGACGCCTTCGCGGTGAAGGATGGACGCTTCCTGGCCGTGGGTACGAGCGCCGACATCCGGAACCTCGCCGGGACCCGCACGCGCGTGATCGACGCGCAGCGCATGACCGTGACGCCGGGCTTCATCGACTGCCACTGCCACCCCAGCGGGGTGAACGAGCTGTACGAGGTGAATGCGAACGTCCGCACGGTAGCCGAGCTGCAGGCGAATCTCCGGAAGAAGGCGGCGGAGACGCCGGCCGGGCAGTGGGTGAACGGCTACATGTTCGACGACACGAAGCTCGATCGCCCGCTCACCCGGCGCGAGCTCGACGCCGTCTCGACCGAGCATCCGATCTCGGTGAACCACCGCGGCGGGCACACGAGCTGGTACAACAGCAAGGCGCTGGAGCTGGCGGGGATCACGCGCGAAACGCCGGACCCCGAGCACGGGCGCTTTTTCCGCGACGAGAACGGGGAGCTCACGGGCCGCGCGGCCGAGGCGGCGCGCGGGGCGTTCAATCGCGTGGGAACGCGGCAGCGCTTCACGCCGGAGCAGCAGCGCGAGCGGAACCGCCAGGGGATGCGGCACATCTCCGAGCTGCTGACGGCCGCCGGGCTCACGACGGTGCACGACGCGGGCGCGAATGCGTCGCGAATCCGGGCGTACGAGGACGCGCGCGCGAATGGCGAGCTCCGGCATCGCGCGTACATGATGATCCGCGGGGCCTACGAGCAGTTGCGCGACGCGGGCGTGTACACGGGCTTCGGCGATGAGTGGATCCGCGTGGGCGGGGTGAAGTACGGCGCCGACGGCTCGGCGTCGGAGCGGACGATGCGCATGAGCACGCCCTACGTGGGGACGAACGACCTGGGCCTCCTCACGATGACCCAGGAGGAGATCCACGAGCGCGTGGAGGACGCGCACCGGAACAACTGGCAGGTGGGGATCCACGCGAACGGCGACGTCACGATCGACATGGTGCTCCAGGCGTACGAGCGCGTGCTGTCGCAATGGCCGCATGACGACCGGCGGCACCGTATCGAGCACTGCTCACTCGTGAATCCGGATCTGTTGCGGCGCATCAAGGCCACGGGCACGATCCCGACGCCGTTCTGGACCTACGTGTACTACCATGGCGAGAAGTGGTCGCAGTACGGCGACGAGAAAATGCGTTGGATGTTCGCGCACCGCTCGTTCCTGGACAGCGGGATCACGGTGGTGGGGGCGTCGGACTACGGCCCCGGGCCCTTCGAGCCGCTCATGGCGATCCAGAGCATGGTCACTCGTCGCGACTATCAGGGGCGCGAGTGGGGGCCTAACCAGAAGGTCACGATCGATGAGGCATTGCGGATCGCGACCATCAACGGGGCGTACGCATCGTACGAGGAGAGGGTGAAGGGGTCGATCACCGCCGGGAAGTACGCCGACTTCGTGATGCTGGAGCAAGACCCGGCGGAGGTGGACCCCGACGCGATCAAGGACATCCGGATCGCGCGGACGGTGGTGGGCGGGCGCACGATGTTTCCCAAGGGCGATGCTCAAGGAACTCCTGAGTCCGCCCGCGGGTAGAGGATCGCTCCGCCAGGCTGCTGGAGAGATCCATGTCTTCCCGTCGCTGGTTCCTGGCCCTGCTGCCGATCACGCTCATGGCAGCGTGTCACCGCACACCGGCTCCCGCATCCGCGATCTCGGGCACGGCTGCGGGAAGTCGCGAGTACCCGCAAGGGGTCTTCGTGTATGACGTGGTGGCAGTGGGCCAGCACCTGCGGGGTCGCGTCACGATCGTCGATACCCTGGTCACGCTGGAACCGGTAGACGATTCCTGTGTGCGCTCGGGAGCGCTTCACCCGGACTGGCGCGCCAATCCGGTCGTTGGGTTTTCGTGCCTCGGCGTGCCTGCTGCAGGCGGTTCTCCGGGACAACGCACCACGTTTCTGGAGATCCATCTGCAGTATCCTGTCACGCATTCACGGTGGAGTCGCGTCGACCGGGTGGAGGTGGTCGACTCCAGGCACGTCCAGGACCGGCGCTGCATCCGATGGACTGCCGACCGGTTTGGCAGGCAATCCTGCACCCGATACGAGGATCCACCTCTCCACCGGGCCGTGCCAGTGCCGGTGTCGCAATCGGGTTCGCTGCCGCTGATGCCCGCATACGTAGTGTTGCCGGATACCAGTCAGCGCTCACCCGACGAGAGATCGTGACGTTCGCGATCCGGCCTTTCCGGCTTCATCACATGGCCTCGGCACGTGCACGGGTGGCGTGGATCTCCCTGCATCGCGGCCGCTCCGCCTTCTTCGCAAGCGTGCTGGCCGTCGTGGCGGGTTGCCAGGGAAGCCGCCAGCCGGCGACGGTGTTCTCCCATGAGCCCCCGGTCGAAATGCCGTTCGCGCAGGGCCTCTTCTTCTACGAGGCCACGGCGCTGAATCAGAAGCTGACCGGCCGCATCATCATCGCGGACACGCTTGTGCTTCTGGAACCGGATGACGACAACTGCCGGCGTCCGCCAACGACGGTGGCGACCCGGCGTGACAAGGACCTGCGGGAGTTTTATTGTGACGGCGCGGCGACCGCCTCGGGCGTGACGACGCCGTATGGGACGACCCGAATCATCGTCAACCTGCATCAGCCGACGCGCAACTCGCAGTGGGGGCGGCTCACCCTGCGGCCACTGGGGAACAAGCAAACGTGCACGCAGACCGTGACGGACGCCGCCGGCCGGACGTCGTGCCAGAACTGGGTGACCCGACCCGCCTTCGATTATGGTTGGGTGTGGGGCCGCCTGCACGTGAAGCGCGGATCGCTGCTGCCGGCCGACACCACGCAGTCCATCCGGTAGTCATCGCAGGGTCCCGGAGGCGGCAGATGGATGTCTTCAGCGCGGGGACGCGGCACGTTTTCGCGGTCGCGCTGGCGGTGGGCGCGCTGGCATGCCGTGCGGGGAGCGGCGGGAGCGGTGGCGGTGCGTTCCGCGAAGTCGCGCCGACACGTCCGAGTGGCGCCTACGAGTACGTGGCGAATCTCCCCGGTTACCGGCTCGAGGGCGTCGTCGCGATCATGCGGGACACGATGATCCTCGAGCCCCGCGATGGGTTGTGCAAGCCGGCCGCGGGGCCGCCGAACGTCGCGCACATCGCATACGAGTGTGTCGGTGCCGGGAAATTCGACAACGTCTGGTTCGTGCTCGATCGCGACAACGCGGTGCAGCGGTCGCGCTGGAGTGCGACGGAGCGGGTGCAGCGCACCCGGCGGACTTGCGTGGCATTTGCGCAGGTCAGCAGCGGCGCGCGCGTCTGTGTCCGGTTCGAGGTCGAGCAGTACGAGGAAACGGTGCGCCACTCGGGACAGATGCAGCTTCGGCCACGGGGCGGCTGACGAGGGGCCGGGGGCCAGCCCACCCGGCCGGCGAGGGGCGGAATCCTTCACGGGGCGTGGTGCGGGGCGCATCTTCCCTGCGTTGGACACCCGCCGGCGCCTCCTCACCCGATCCTCGGCCCCATGTCCCGCCTCAACGTCGCCTTCATCGGCAGCGGCTTCAACACACGCTTTCATCTGCAGGCCTGGCGCGGCGTCCGCGACGCCGACGTGGTCGGCATCTGGAGCCCTAACGCGAAGAACGCGGCCAGCGCCGTGGCGATGGCGCAATCGCTGGACCTGGGGCCCGCGAAAGCCTACCGGAGCATCTCCGAGATGGTCGCCGATCGCAGGGTCGACGCGATCTGGCTCTGCGGCCCGAACCACGCGCGGATCGAGAACGTGGAGGAGATCGTCGACACGATCCACCGCGGCAAGGGGGAGCTCACAGGGATCGCGTGCGAGAAGCCGCTCGCCCGCACCGTGGCCGAGGCACAGCGCGTGGAGCTCATGGCGGACAGCGTGGGGCTCACGACGGGCTACCTGGAGAACCAGCTCTTCGCGCCGCATGTGGAGGCGGGAAAGGCGCTCATCTGGGCGCGCGGGGCCGCCACCACGGGGCGTCCTTATCTGGCGCGCGCGGCGGAGGAGCACTCGGGGCCGCACATGCCGTGGTTCTGGCACGGCCGCCTGCAGGGCGGCGGTGTGCTCAACGACATGATGTGCCACTCGGCGCTGGTCGTCCGGCACCTCCTCACGAAGCCGGGCGAGCCGCTCGACACGGTGAAACCGCTCCGCGTGACGGGGCACATCGCGTCGCTGAAGTGGACGCGTCCGGAGTACTCGAAGCGGCTCAAGAAGATGATGGGCAGTGAGGTGGACTATGCGAAGTCGCCCGCCGAGGACTTCGCGAGCCTGACGATCGAGTTCCGTACGAGCGACGGGCACCGCGTGATCGGTGAGGCCACCACCTCGTGGAGCTTCGTCGGCGCGGGGCTGCGCCTTTCGGCGGAGCTGCTCGGTCCGGAGTACTCCATGCGCTGGAACTCGCTCGACAGCGGGCTGCAGCTCTTCTTCAGCCGCGAAGTGCGCGGGCGCGCGGGCGAGGACCTGGTGGAAAAGCAGAACGCCGAGATGGGCGTGATGCCCGTGGTGCCGGAGGAGTGGCTGGCGTACGGCTACACGAACGAGGACCGGCACTTCGTGCGGGCATTTCTCGGCAAGGAGAAGCCACGGCTGACGTTTGCCGACGGGGTCGAGGTGGTGAAGCTGCTCATGACGGCCTATCAGAGTGCGGAGCAGGGAAAGACGCTCGCATTCCCGCCGAAGGGGCTCACTCGGTTCGTGCCGGCAGTGGCCAGGGGCACCTGGAAGCCTGACTCGTGACTCGGCAGCAGCATCAGGCCCGTCGCAGGGAATGGCACAAGGAGGTTGTGGGACCGGGCTCTCGGCCGAGTAACACGCACCGGGGACCGGGGAAGATGAGGGGGCTTGAACGCGGATCGGGCGGAAACGGCGGATCAGGCCGATCGCTCCAGCGAAGCGTCGGCGGCGTCGGGGCCGAGCAGGAGCAGCGTTTCGCGGGCTGATAACCCGAACAGGAGCGATGTGGTTTTGAGGTCCGCTGTTGCCGTAGATCCGCGTCAGGTCATCAGTGCCATCTGCTTCATCCGCGTTCTCAGGCGTACCAGGGGCCTCCCCGAGTGCCACGGGCCCCCGGACGTCCGCTGGGTTGGGCGGGCGCCGGGGCTGTCTGCAGTCGTGCCCACCGACCACTCGTCACCCACGCCCCCGGCCGCGAAGTCGTTGCAGTACTGTCCCTCTGCGCCGGTGCGTCCAATACTGTTGCAGTTGAATCGTGATCAGGAGCGAGCGCCGACCCGATGAAGCGGAAGCCGCCACGCGGACAGCCTGAGCCGAGTCGATATCGGCCGCATCCGTGGCACGGGCTCGAGCCGGGGCCGGAGCCGCCGGGGCTCCTTCAGGCTTACATCGAGATCACGCCGTTCGACCTCATCAAGTACGAGGTCGACAAGCAGTCGGGGTATCTCCGGATCGACCGGCCGCAGCGCGGGTCGTCGCAGCCGCCGGCGTTGTACGGGTTCGTGCCGCGGACGTGGTGCGGTCCGCGGGTGAAGGAGCTGTCGCCGCGATCGGTGCGTGGCGACGGGGATCCGCTGGACATCTGCGTGCTGAGCGAGCGGCCGATCAGCCGGGGCGAGATTCTCGTGCGCGCGCGGGTGGTGGGCGGCCTGCAGATGGTCGACGCGCGCGAGGCCGACGACAAGATCATCGCGGTGCTCGACAACGACTACATGTGGGGCTCGGCGCGCGACGTGAAGGACCTGCCGAAGGTGCTCGTCGAGCGGTTACAGCACTATTTCCTCACGTACAAGCTCGTACCCGGGCGCAGGCCGACGGCGCGGATCGACCGGGTATACGGGAGACGGCACGCGGAACGGGTCGTGCAGGCGGCGATCGACGACTATCACGAGGCGTTTAACGGCAATGCTCGTTAGGGACAGCACCGATGCCTACGGACGCGACGAGCGCATCACGTGATCCGATCGCGCCCACGAGGCGCGGAACTCCTCGCGCACCCGGTCGGCCTCTTCGGTCCTGCTCTGCGCGCGGAGCGCCAACTCCAGCCCGAGCAGCGACCACCCGTTCTTCGGATGCAGCACCAGCTCGGCGCGGTACACACGCTCGGCGTCGGCCGGACGGTTCGCCTCGAGCAGCGCGGCACCCAGCCAGTGCCTGGGCGAGAAGTTGAGCGGCTCGGGCTCGTCGTAACGCAGACTGTCCTCGAGCGCGGCGGCGACCTCGAAGGCGGTGATCGCCTCGCTCATGCGAGCGCCAGCCCGATGGATCTCACCGCGCAGGATTCCGCCGAGAATGCCGAGGAGCTGCGCGGGGGTGTGACCGCGGAAGACCTCCGAAGCCGGGATGGCACGCGCCGCGCTGTCGACCCGCGCCGAGTACCAGCGCGCGCTGTCGGCGCGCTCGGAGCGCAGGTGCGCGTATCCGCGCGCGAACTCCCACATCCCGCGGAGAAGCGACTGCGGTGGCGCGGTGCGGAGCTCCAGGATCTCATCGAACCGCCCGAAGCGCAGCAGCGCGAGCGCGTGATAGAACTGCCCGCCGCGCGAGATCTTCGCGTAGTCCTTCGCCGCCTGGATCGCGATGGCCCCCTGACCGTCGTACGACGCGGAGAAGAGGAGCATGTGCAGGTTGTGCGATGGATAGATCGCGAAGCCCTCGCCCCAGCCGGCGCGGATGTCGGAGTGCCACGCCTCGATGTTCGCGCGCACCGCGTCGCCCCAGCGTCCGATGCGGTTGTAGGTGTGCGAGGGCATGTGGTTGATGTGGCTCGCGCCGGGTATCGAGCTGCCCAACAGATCGGCGCAGCGTTCGGCCTTGCCGGCTCCGGGAGTGGTCTCCGTGGCGTGGACGAAGAGATGACACGCGCCGGGATGGTCGAGGTTCCGGCTCAACACGCCCTCGAGCACGGTGTGGATGCGGTGCACGGGCGGCGAGTGCATGTCCCACGTGCCACGGCGCGGCAGGAGCAGCATCAGCGATTCGGCGTAGAGTGTCCCCACCTCGGAATCGTCGGGGAAGCGCGCGTAGAGCTGCTCCATGGCACGCGCGTAGGCCGAATCGAGCTGCCGGCGGCGCGCGCCGTCGTGCGAGCGCTCGTAGCGGACCGCCATCGCGTCGATGAGTCCGCGCTCCACCTCGGTGGCGTTCGCCTTGAGCGCGACGGCACGCTGAATCGCCGCATA
This sequence comes from Gemmatimonadaceae bacterium, assembly GCA_035454665.1. Lineage (GTDB taxonomy): Bacteria > Gemmatimonadota > Gemmatimonadetes > Gemmatimonadales > Gemmatimonadaceae > DATIGO01. Next base: position 7,479 of record DATIGO010000353.1, read on the forward strand.
CGCGCGCGGCGCATCATCGGACCCCATCTGGCCGTTGAGGTACGGCCCCCAGGCCCAGGCCTCGCCCCAGTGGCACATCGCGCAATCGGGATCGCGCTTCTGCGCCTCGCGGAACGAGCGGGCCGCCTCCTCGGGCGTGAACGAGAAGAGGAACTGCGCGCCCTGATCGAAGAAGGCCTGCGCTTCGGGGGAGCGGGTCGTGACCTTCCGCGAGAAAGGGCCGAGCCCCACGGTGAAGAGCCGCATGGGCTCCCGAAAGCTCGGCGGATCCGCGGGCGTGGCTGCCACCTGGGCTTCGCACCACGCGTTGGGGACGGCCAGCGCAACGATCGCGGCCGCACAGAGCACCGGTCGACTCAGAGTCACGGGCATGGATGGTCGAGACGTGAGGGGTGCAGCACCCGCTGCGACGACCTTCAACGTGCCAGCGCACGCGCCGGGAGTCCAGATCGCTGAACACCCCGCGGCCGAGCGACGTGGATCAGGGCGGAAACCCGAGGGGCTCGGGCCCGACCGAGCCCGGTGCGGCAAGCTGTGCGCTGTCCGACTGTCGCTCCGCTCCGTCGCTCCGGCAGCTAGACGACATCCGCGAGCGGATACTCGAACCCCGGAAGGACGTCCTCTCCCTCCAGGGCCTCCACCTCCCGCACGATCGATTCGCTGCCGTCCTCGCGATACACGCGTGCCTGACGCCGGTCGGGATCGATCACCCAGACGAGACGCGTCCCTGCTCTCAACCACGATCCGACCCTGGCGAGCACTTCGCCCGGCCGATCGTCCGGCGACAGGACCTCGACGGCGAGATCGGGGGCGAGCGCCGGGTAGCCCCTGGGAGGGGGGTCGGGGACGCGCGCCTTTTGAACGAATGCGACGTCGGGCGCCCGCACCGTGTCGGGGTTGCTGGCGAGCTTGAAGCCGGTCTCGGCGGCGAGCACGCGCCCGAGGTCGTGCGCCCGAACGAAGTTGCCGAGGGCGAGTCCAAGCGACATGGCGACATCGCCATGCCGGAATCCGGCGGGCTCTCGCACGACGAGTCGCCCCTCGATGAGCTCCGTCCGCTTGTCCGGGATGTTCAGGCGGAGGAGCTCGTCGGCGGTGAGAAACGCCGGGTAGGTCATGCCGCCAATGTACCGCGCCGCGTCAGTCATGGGGAGACAACGTACACCACGCGCGTCACGCGTCTGTCACATGCGTCACGGGCCCTGGTAGGCAAACGCCCCGATCGCGGCGTACTGACCGGAGTGATCGTACTTGATGCCGTGATTCACGTGGAAGTGCTTCGACGCCCCGAGGTCGCCGCGTCTGAAGATGAGTCCCTGTGGCAGCACGACACTCGGATGCGCTTCGGCCTGAGTGACGGGATTGCGGATCGGCCCGCCTTCGATCTCGACCCAGTTGCCGCATCGGATGCGACTGTTCACGCCGTCGAGGTGGATCTCGTACGGCACCGGGTACGGGCCGTGCACTTCAGGCCACGTGCGGCCCAGGATGCCCCAGGGTCCGCCCACGCCGCCGCCCACCAGCGTCTGGATCGCCTCCCGCTGCCGCGCGTCGGCGCGCTCGTCGAAGAGAATCAGCGCCTCGCCGTTCCCCTCGTGGATCGCTCCGGGCCAGTTGACGTAGACGGAGAAGTTCAGATCGTCGAGGGCGACGTCACCGTACGTGCCCCTGTCGACGTGCCAGGTCCAGCCCCCTTCGCATTTCCCCTTCGAGGGGCGCGCGTTGAAGTTGCACGGGCAGCCCCAGTCGCAGTTGCAGGCGACGAAGACGGTGCCCTCGAGCTTCCACGGCTGGGTCATGCATCCTCCGATCAGATGGCGGTTACGATGGCACCGATGAGCAGCGCGACGCCAGTGAGCCGGGTGGAGAGCTCGCCGTATGGCAGGACCTTCTGGGCGAAGACGACGGCGGCGAGGACCGCGGCCCAGAGGAGATTCATGGATGCCGCGAGCACGAGCACGGCCATGAGCCCCAGGCAGCACCCCACACACCAGACGGCGTGCTCGACGCCGAGCCGGAACGCGCCACGGCCGAAGCGCTGGATGAGAAAGGTGGCGGGGTTGCGGCAGTGTCTGAGACAGGCGGTCTTGAGCGGCGTGAGCTCGTAGATCCCCGCCAGCGCGAGCACGACGGGGACCGCGGGCTCGAAGCCCTGGCGCATGGCCGCGTAAGGCAGGAGGCCGAGCGCGGCCCAGACGACGAGATATCCGGCGGTAAGCGCAAGCCGATGCTGCTGGTGGAGCAGGACGAGGGGCGCCACGGACGGCAGCATCATCGCCGCCATCATGAGGGTCCATGCGACGAGGTACGGCCGGAGATCCATCGTGTGGCCCTGCCGCGCGAGCATGACCCATGAGATCACGGTCGCGAGCGCGAGCCCCGTCGCCGCCGCAGCGGTCGTGCGGTCGAGAGCGATGCCCGGACCGCTCACCGGCTTCGGCCCGCTCCCGGGCGTCACGGCGCGCGCGTCGAGTCCACCCAGGCGCGCACCTGCTCTTCGAGCACCGTGAGCGGGATCGAGCCGCTCCCCAGCACCGCGTCGTGGAAGGCGCGCACGTCGAACCGGCCGCCTAACGTCTCCGTCGCCTCGCGGCGCAGCCGGCGGATGGTCAGCTCGCCCATCTTGTACGCCAGCGCCTGGCCGGGCCACGAAATGTAGCGGTCGGTCTCGGTGCGCACCTCGTGCAGCGGGAGCGCGGTGTTCGACGCGAGATAGTCCAGCGCCTGCTGGCGTGTCCACCCCTTGGCATGGATGCCGGTGTCGATCACGAGGCGACAGGCGCGCCACATCTCGTACGTGAGTCGGCCGAAGTGCGCGTAGGGATCGTCGTACATCCCGCCCTCGATGCCGAGGAACTCCGAGTACAGCCCCCATCCCTCGCCAAAGGCGCTGAGGTACAGGAAGCGGCGGAGCGGCGGGAGCCCCTCGAGCTCCTGGCCGAGTGCGACCTGGAGATGATGCCCTGGAACCGCCTCGTGCAGCGTGAGTGCGGGAAGCGCGTAGAGCGGACGGTTGGGAAGATTGTAGGTGTTCACCCAGTAGTAGCCGGGCTGGGTGCTTCCGGGCGCGGCCTGGATGTAGCGGCCCGTCGTGTACTTGGGCGCGAGGTGATCGGGCACCGGCGCCACGCCGTACGGCTGCCGCGGCAGCTTGCCGAAGAGCGACGGCAGGATCGCATCGGCCCGCTTGGCCAGACGCGACGCGTAGGCCAGCAGCTCCTCCGGCGTGCGCGCGTAGAAACGCGGGTCGGTGCGCAGGAAGCGGAGGAACGCCGCGAAGTCGCCGCGGAAGCCGACGGCGCGGATGATCGAGTCCATCTCCGCGCGGATGCGCGCGACCTCTTCGAGGCCAACCTGGTGCACCTCGTCGGGGGTCACGTTCAGCGTGGTGAAGTAGCGCACGCGGTGGGCGTAGTAGTCGTTCCCCCGGGGGAGCTCCGACGCGCCGATGCTGGCGCGCGTGTTCGGCAGGTACTCGCGCGTCATGAACTCGTTGAAGGCGCGATATCCGGCCACCACCCCATCGGTGATCGCCGATCGCCCCGCGGCGCGGAGCCGCTCGCGGTCCGCGTCGGGCACCGCGTCGGGGAACGTCCTGAACGGTTCCCAGAAGAGGCTCTGCTCGGGATCGCTCACCACGTGCGTGGCGATCGTGACCTCGTAGCCGTCGAGCACGACGCGCGGCATGGAGAAGCCACTCGCGAGGCCTCCGCGCATCTGCGCGATCTGCTGGTCCACGTACGCCGGAAAGCCCCGCAGGCGAGACACGTACTTTTCGTAATCACCGGCCGAGGCGAACGGCATCTGCGTGGGGAGCTGCGCGAAAGCGATGTGAAAGCCGTCGTCGGCCAGGATCGGCATCTGGTGCGATCCGAAGTCGTACTCCGCCACGGCGTCGGCCAGGTACTGGCGCAGCATGCTGTAGGTGATCTGCTGCTGGCGCGGGAGCGCGGCGCGGTCGATCTCGTCGACGCGGTTGATGAACTCGCGCCGGGCGGAGTCGCGCTGCGCGAGAGCTTCGTTGGAGGCGTCCGGCAGGCGATCGTCGTACCGGTGGTCGCCGACGAGCGTGGCGAAGAGAGGGTCCTCGCCGAGCTCGAACTCCCAGACCTCGGCCAGGAGGGCATCGAAGCGGGCGCCCGGTGCCGCGGAACCGCCACTGCAGGCTGCGAGGAGAAGGGCGAGGACGGCGGGTCCGAATCGCATGGCGTTGCTCCGGCGCGTGGTCGACCGCGTCTGCACGAGGGGGATCGGGAAGCTGCAGCCGCCGCCGGTACGGCCGCAAGGCGATGACTCCACGGGGCCGCTCGAGGCGGCGGAACGACGGACCTCACGACGCGCGCGGAACCGCCCGCGCGATCAGATTGCGGGATTCCGACTGGCCCAACCATGAGCGTCCCCGACCAACCGCTCCGCATCTACGGCGAGCTGGCCACCTGGTGGCCGCTCTTCTCGCCTCCCTCGCACTACGCCGAGGAGGTGAACGACCTGCTCCCCACGATCCTCGCGGCCGCGGATGCACCGCCGGCCACGCTGCTGGAGCTCGGCGCGGGTGGCGGGAGCGTTGCCTTCCACCTCAAGCAGCATTTCCGGCTCACGCTCACCGACCGCTCGCCGCAGATGCTGGCCCAGAGCCGCGTGGTGAACCCGGAGTGCGAGCACGCGGTCGGGGACATGCGCACGCTCGACCTCGGCCGCGAGTTCGACGTGGTCTTCATTCACGACGCGATCATGTACGCCACGGACGTAGCCTCGGCCCGGGCCACGCTGGCGACAGCGAGCCGGCACTGCCGCACCGGGGGCGGTATCGTGGTGGTGCCGGATTACGTGCGCGAGACCTTCGAGCCGTCCACATCCCACGGGGGCGAGGACGGGCCCGACGGCCGCGGGCTGCGCTACCTCGAGTGGACGACGGACCCCGATCCCACGGACGACACGTGCGAGGTGGCGTTCGCCTTTCTGCTGCGCGAGGCCGGCGGACGCGTGCACGTGGAGCACGAGGTGCAGCAGTTCGGCGTCTTTCCGCGCGCGTCGTGGCTGGCGTGGCTGCGCGAGGCGGGGTTCGACGCCACGACACGGATCGACCCCTGGGGGCGTGACGTGCTCTCGGGGCGGAAGACCACGCTCGGTTGACGTGGATCACGTCCCCGACCAGGCCGACGCCGATGGATGGCGACCGTGACGCCGCGCGCGGCCGCCGCCCGACGCATCACGGCTGCCGATCAGCCAGCAGCGTGAACCCCGCCGGCGGCTCCACGCCCAACAGGTGCCGCACGAAATAGTCCCACCGCCGCCGGACGAAGTGCGGATCGGGGCCGAGGCCGTGCGACCGCCCGGGGAAGATGACCATGTCGAAGTCCCTGTCCGCCTTGATGAGCGCATCGACGACCTGCAGGGTCGACGCGGGATGCACGTTCTCGTCCAGCTCCCCGTGCATGAGGAGGAGCTTTCCCCTCAACCGCGGTGCGAGCGTCACGTTCGACTGCGCCGCGTAGTGCTGTCCCACGGGGTACCCCATCCACTGCTCCACCCACCAGGTCTTGTCCATGCGATGATCGTGGTTCCCCGCCGACGACACGCCCACCCTGTAGAAGTCCGGTTGCGTGAGCATCGCGTGCAGCGCGTCGTACCCTCCAGCCGAGTGTCCCCAGATCCCCACGCGAGTCGCATCCAGGTACCCGTAGCGCGCGGCCATCGCGCGGATGAGCGCGACGTGCTCCACGGAGCCGCCGTCGCCCAGGTTCCGCGCCGCCACCCGGTGAAAGGCCTTGCCACGGTGCGCGGTGCCCATCCCGTCGATCATCACCGAAATGAACCCGAGCTCCGCGATCACCTGCGCCTGATTGCGGTACGCATCGAACGTGCGCGGGACGTGCGCGCTGTGCGGACCGGTGTAGATCTGCTCGACGATCGGGTAGCGGCGGGTGGAGTCGAAGTGGCTCGGACGCCAGATGAGGCCGTAGATATCGGTCACGCCGTCGCGCGCCTTGCCCGTGAACGGCTCGGGCGGACGCCAGCCGGTCGCCAGCAACCGGGACACGTCTGCTTCCTCCAGGCGCATGACGACCGCGCCGTCGCTCGCGCGGCGCACCACGGTCACCGGCGGCAAGTCCACGCGCGAATACGAGTCGACGAAGAACCTCCCGCTGGGTGAGAAGCGCGCCGTGTGCTGCGCGGGTTCGGGAGTGAGGAGCCGCAAGCCGGAGCCGTCGAGCCCCACGCGGTACACGTGCACGAGATACGGATCCCGGCCCGGCTCACGCCCGCTGGCCAGGAAGTACAGCGTGCGGCTCCGCTCATTCACGTGCGCGATGCCGCGCACGACGAACGCTCCCGACGTGACCTGCCGCATCGGCGCGCCGCTCGCGCCGTCGTACAGGTACAGGTGCGGCCAACCGTCCCGCGCCGACGACCACAGGATCTCCGCGCCATCGCGCAACAGCTCACGGTGCTGGTTGGTGATGTCGATCCAGGGCTCGTCCCGCTCGTCGACGAGCGCGCGTGTATTCCCCGTCGTGGCGTCGATCTCCATCAGACGGTAGCGCTGATAGCCGCGTGAGGCGTAGGTGAACGTGGCGCCACGGCCGTCGGCGTACCACCGCACCGACGGCTGGCCGTAGTACTGCATCTCCCACGGTTCGAAGCTCACGCTCGTTCGTGCTCCCGACTCGGCGTCGAAGATCACGAGCTCCGCGCTGGCGAGCGTGTCGCCGGGAAGCCCGTAGGCGTAGCTGAAGCTCATGGGCCGCAGGCGCGATCGCGGGACCGCCTGGACGAGCGTGAAGCGCGCCGCGCGGCGCGAGTCCATGCGATACGTGATCAGCTTCTTCGCATCGGGAGACCAGTACACGCCGGGGTCGAAGGCAGGCTCCTCCGTTTCCTGCTGCACGATCCGGGAGGCACTCGGCAGCGGCGTGGCGTAGGCGTGCCAGCGCTCGCCGTCCGTCGTGAGCGCGCGCTCCTGGCCCGTGCTCGTGGAGCGCAGCCAGAGGTCGTAATCGCGGACGAACGCAATCCAGCGGCCATCGGGCGAGATCCCGGCGGGCGGCGCGAAGCGGGCCGAGTCGGCGGCCGAAGGGCGAGCGCACGCATAGCGGCGGAGATCGCAGCGCCACCGCGTGCCGTGGGCCTGCAGCTCGAGCACGGTGCCGGATTCGAGGAAGTGCAGCGCCGTGAGCACGAGGCTGTCTGCTCCATAGGCTCGGCCGGCTGCCTGGCCGAGCGCGGTGGCGAGGCGCGCGTGATCGAAGGCGCGCTGGCGCGTGCGGCGGTCGGGGTCGACGTGCAGGTACTCGATCCCGGCCGGCGTATCGACCCGGTACCAGAAGCGATCGGTGCCGTTGATCCAGTTTGGTACGGCCTGGTCGCGGAAGACGAGCCGCTCGGTGCCCGCGCGATGGAAGCGCGCCGCGCGCTCGTAGTCGGCGAGCGTTCCCTGCGCGGCGAGCCGACCCGCCGGGGCGACGGAGGCGATCAGGAGGGCCGGAACGAGCCGGCGGTGAAGACCCTGTCGGGCCCGGACCCAAAGCGGCGTTCCCATTCAGAACTCCGGCACGGACGGGTTCGTACGACGAGTTCGCGGAAACTGCCCCGTCCGGCAGGCGCCCACAATGGTGAACGTCACAGCGAGGGGGCGAGGACCGGGCATGGGACGAAGATCCCCCGCGGCTTCACGCGCCGCAGTCGTGCGGGCCGAACCGGGGTCGCCGGTGGCGATGGTCGGTGTCGCCTGTATCTTCCCGCCGATGCGCGACGCGGAGACCCCGCGCAGGGCGGGCAGCCGCGCGCAGGACCCCTCTCACGGTGTTACGACCATGCCGCGCCGCTCTCTCTCGTCGATGTTTCCGATCGCGGGCCTGGCCGCGGTCGCGTCCTGCGCCGCTGAATCCATGACGGCGCGCGTGAACTGTGCTCCGGACCATGCGGGGCTGGTGCTGGCCACGGGGTTCTGCGCGCAGATCGTGGCCGACAGCGTGGGCGCGGCGCGACACGTGGCCATCGCGCCTAACGGCGACATCCTCGTCGCGCTGCGCGACACGGCGAATGGCGGGGTGCTGGTGCTGCGCGACACGAACGGCGACGGCGCGGCCGACGAGCGGCACAAGTTCGGTCCGCGCGGCGGCACCGGGATCGCCTTCTTCGACAACCATGTGTACTTCGCGACCGACACGTCGGTGGTGCGCTGGGCCTGGAGCGAAGCGAGCCCGACGCCCGCGGGGGAGATGGAGACGATCGTCACGGAGCTGGCCGTGCAGCGCGGCCACGCGGCCAAGACGATCGCCATCGCGGGAGACGGATCCCTGTACGTGAACATCGGCGCGCCATCGAACGCCTGCCAGGAACAGGACCGGCAGGCGGGCTCGAAGGGACAGGATCCGTGCCCGCTGCTGCAGACGTCCGGTGGCATCTGGCGCTTCGACGCACGCAAGCCGATGCAGCGGCTGGCCGATGGCACGCGCTGGGCGACCGGATTGCGGAACGTCGTGGCGCTCGCGATCGGCCCGGACGACTCGACGCTCTGGGGCGTGCAGCACGGGCGCGATCTGCTTGCCGGCAACTGGGGGAGGACGCATTCGGTCTTCACGGACCAGAAGAGCGCCGAGACGCCCGCGGAGGAGCTGTTCCGGATCGAGAACGGCGTCGACTTCGGGTGGCCGTACTGCTACTACGATCTCGAGCTCAAACAGAAGATCCTGGCGCCCGAGTACGGGGGAGACGGTGAGACGCAGGGGCGCTGTGCGAACGTGGGGCAGCCGCTCGTGGCATTCCCCGCGCACTGGGCGCCGGAAGCAATCGTGTTCTACACGGCGACCGGGTTTCCGACGCAGTATCGCGGTGGGGCGTTCGTGTCGTTCCACGGGTCGTGGAACCGCGCGCCGCTCCCGCAGGCGGGCTTCAACGTGAGCTTCGTGCCGTTCGAGAACGGCCAGCCCACGGGTGCGCACGAGGTGTTCGCGGATGGATTCCGCGGGGACACGGCGCGGGCTCGGCATCGGCCGATGGGTCTCGCGGTCGCGCGCGACGGTTCCCTGATCGTGAGCGACGACGCGGGCGGGAGGATCTATCGGGTGGTGTGGAGGGGGAATGAGTGAGAAGGGGGCTGGTTGCTGGTTGCTGAGGGCTGGAGCTGGTTGCTGAGTGGCAGACGGGGCAGAGTCGGAGCCTACGCCCGAATTCAACTACGCGCGTTTCTGGGAGAGAGAGCCCTTACCGCGGGGGACGCGGCGGGCCCGACCCACCGTAGCTTCCGAGATCAGGGCGTGCTGCTGATGGGCGGGTATCCGAAGGCGGTCCGGGCCCGCGCCCCGGCGTCACACCGCTTCGGCGGCGGTGACGCTCGCGGGCTTTGCGGATCGGCTCGGTCGGAACAGCACCAGGAAAAGCAGGAACACCGCCAGCGCACCTAACGCGGGAACCTGCCAGACCGCCGTCCAGTCGTGCGGCACGCACTGGCGCGCCGCGGCGGCGGCGTCCGTGCACGCGGCGTTCACGTAGCGGCTCACCACCCAGCCCGACGCGAACGCGCCGACGAAGTAGCCCACGCCATTCGTCACGAAGTTGATGAATCCCTGGGCCGCCGCGCGGATCTTCACTCCGGCGGTCTCGTCGGTGTAGATCTGCCCGGCCACGAAGAAGAAATCGTAGCAGACGCCGTGGAGCAGGATGCCGATGTAGATGAGCCACATCCCCGACCCGGCATCGCCCGCGCCGAACGCGAAGTACCGCAGCGACCAGGCCAGCATCCCGACCAGCAGGATCACCTTGATCCCGAACCGCTTCAGAAAGAACGGCAGCAGCACCATGAAGCCGATCTCGGACCACTGCCCGAAAGTCTGAATGAACGCCGGGTCCGGCGCGCCGATCTCGTTCAGGAACGGGTTCGCGAACGTGTAATAGAACTGGAGCGGGATGCAGAGCAGAAAGGAACCGAGCACGAAGACGGCGAAGTGCCGGTGCCGGAGGAGCTGCAGGGCATCGAGCCCCAGCGCGTCGCGCACGCTGAACGGTGCCCCGGCCGCCTTGGGGGGCGTGTGCGGCAGCGCGAGCGAGAAGAGCCCCAGCGCGATCGACGCGATCGCTGCCACGCGCATCGGAGTCGCGAGCGCGTCGGCCTGCAGCCCCTTTCCGATGAGCGTTCCCGCCGCGATCCACCCGATCGTGCCCAGCACGCGGATCAGCGGGAAGTCCCGCGCCGGATCCCGCACGTTATGGAACGAGATCGAGTTCGTGAGGCTGAGCGTGGGCATGTAGCAGAGCGCGTACAGGATCAGCATCGGGTAGAACGATCCGAACGACGTCTGCGTCGACACGAGCCACATCACCGCGCCGCCCACGAGATGCAGGATCGCGAGCAGCTTCTCGGTGGCGAAGAACCGGTCGGCCACGATGCCCATGAAGAAGGGCGACACCAGGGCGGCGATCGCGGTGGCCCCGTAGGCGAGACCGATCTGCCGGTCGCTGAAGTCCAGCGTCTGGCCGAGGTAGGTCCCCATGGTGACGAACCAGGCCCCCCAGATGAAGTACTGGAGGAACATCATGGTCGAGAGGCGGGCGCGGATGGACATTGGGCGGGCTGGTTGCTGGTTGCTGATGGCTGGAGCTGGTGGCTGAGTGCCTCACCCTTCGGTCAGCCGCAGGAGCGCGATCGACTGCGTCTCGTCACCCGTCACCCGCCCGGCGTCATCGCAGTTCGCGGATCCTCACGTTCCGGAAGGCGAGCGTGCCGCTGTGATCACCCTGAATCCCGATGTGTCCCCGCCTCGCGCGGCCGTAGTTCGGCCAGACGCCGAACTTGCTCGCCTTCACCTTCGCTTCCCAGTCGGGGCTCCAGAGCTCGTACTCGAGCAGCTTCTGGCCGTTCAGCCAGTGCTCGACATGCGCGCCCCGGGCCACGATGCGCGTGGTGTTCCACTCGCCGGCCGCCTTGACGACGCCGGCGGGGGCCGGGTAGAGGCCGTAGGCCGCGCCGGCCGCCGTCAGGCGATCGCGCCCGTCACGGGCATTGGGATCGTCGAGCAACTGGTACTCCGGGGCGCTCCAGTATACCCGCTCGTATTCCTCCGTGGCCCGATAGAAGACGCCACTGTTGCCGCCCCGGCCAATGCGCCAATCGAACTCCAGCTCGAAATCCCCGAACTGCTCCCTCGTGAGGATGTCCCCCGTGGTCGACTCCTTCATGAACGTGCCGTCGACCACGCGCCAGCCGGAGGGGACGTCGGCGGACTTGTAGCCCCGCCAGGCCGCCATGGATGCACCATCGAAGAGCGACCGCCACTCCGGCTGCGCCGCGGCAGCGGTGGCCGGCGCGGCAGCGGCGGCCCTGGTCGCTCCGCCCGGGGGCTCGGGGGCGCGCGCGCACCCGACGGCGGCCGACACCACGAGTGCCAGCGCGAGGATATTGTTGAGGCTGCGGCTCGGCCGTTGGGACATTGGCGGCATGGAAGTGTTCGAGGAAAAGTGCCGCCAACGTAGAACTTCCGGCGAAAAAGCGGAAGATTCCCCCGATCGAACCCGCCCGGGGGCACCGAGACGCCCACGGGCGAAACAACCTGCGAGCGATGCCATGAACCACCCCGCGCTGCGACCTTCCCGGCGGTCCCGCCGATTCCTCTCTCCGGCCGCGCGACGCCTGCTGCCATTCGCGCTGCTGCTCGCCGTCAGTACCTGCGCGCGCAATCCGGTTACCGGCCGGCGGGAGCTCTCGCTGGTCTCCGAGTCCCAGGAGATCGCCATGGGGCGCGAAGGGGCTCAGTCCGTCGTCGCCACGATGGGGCTCGTCCCCGACAGCGGCCTGCAGCAGTACGTGAGCACGTTAGGCATGCGCATGGCCAAGGCCTCGGAGCGTCCCGGCCTCCCCTGGGTCTTCGGCGTCATCGACGATCCGCTCGTGAACGCCTTCGCGCTGCCCGGCGGCCCGGTGTTCATCACGCGCGGCATCCTCACGCACATGAACTCCGAGGCGCAGCTCGCCTCGGTGCTCGGACACGAGATCGGTCACATCACCGCGAAACACTCCGTGGCCCAGATGTCCCAGTCCCAGCTCGCGCAACTGGGACTCGGCGTCGCGATGATCGTGAGCCCCGAGATCGCGCAGTTCGGAAACCTCGCCAGCCAGGGGCTGGGTCTCCTCTTCCTCAAGTTCGGCCGCGATGACGAGCTCCAGGCCGACGACCTGGGCTTCCGCTACATGGTGCAGGCCGGGTATCACCCCAGCGAGATGGCCGAGATGTTCCGCACGCTCCAGCGACAGGGCGGCGGCGGGGAAGGCGGCATCCCCGAATGGCTCTCGACCCACCCCGATCCGGGGAATCGCGTCGAGAACACGCTGCAGCGGATCGCGAACGCGAGTCTCCCCTCGGGGCTCACGGAGGAGCGCGACCGGTTCCTGCAGCGGACCGAGGGATTGGTCTTCGGCGAGAACCCGCGGCAGGGATTCTTCCAGGGAAGCGCGTTCCTGCACCCCGATCTCCGGTTCCGCCTGGACTTCCCGAACGGCTGGCGCACGGTCAACCAGACCAGCCAGGTCGCCGGAGTGAGCCCGGAACAGGACGCCGTCATCGTGCTCACGCTCGCGGCGCAAACGAATCCCTCGTCGGCGCTGTCGCAGTTCCTGAGCCAGCAGGGCATCCAGACCCGGGGCACCTCGGGGGCGTCGATCAATGGCCTCCCCGCGGCGTCGGCCGCCTTCCTGGCCAGCACGCAGCAGGGCGTGGTCGGCGGGTGGATCGCGTTCGTGCAGCACTCCGGCGCGACCTTCCAGATCCTGGGCTACACGCCGCAGCAGCGGCTCGCGAACTACGACAACCTGCTGCGGCAGTCGGTGGGGAGCTTCCGCGTGCTCACGGATCCGGCCGCGCTCGCGGTGAAGCCGGCGCGCCTGCGGCTCGTCAGGCTGCCGCGCCCCATGACGCTCACGGAGTTCAACCAGGCCTACCCGTCCTCCATCCCGCTCGATCAGCTCGCGCTCGCGAATGGCGTGGAGCCGACCACGCGGCTCGCGGCCGGCATGCTCGTGAAGCGCGTCGTGGTCGAGTAATCGAGCAGGACCGAGTACGCAGTCGTCGGGCGACGGCGCGCCGGTTCGGGGCGAACCGAATGGCGCGACCGGGGGATGCCTTTGTATTCTACGCGGCCGCGATGGCGGGTGGCCGATGCGTCGCGGTTCGCGTGCCGGCGCGGCACGCGCGGTCATCCGTCGGCGGAGGGGCAATGCGGAGCGTCATGCGCGCAGCGGCAGTCGGTGTCGTGGTGAGCCTGCTGGCGGGATCCACCCTCGAGGCGCAGGCGCGGCCCGCGTCGGCGATGGCGCCCCGGCCCCCAGCGCAGGCCCCGACGGCCGGCGGAATGAACTTCTCGCTCCTGGGCGGCGTCGCGACCGGAGAGGACGGCCTCGATCTCGGTTTCGTGCTCGGTGGCTCGTTCGAGTGGGACATGGTGGCGTGGCCCGTGAATCTGCGCGTCGACCCGTACATCGCGCGCCACGAGGGTGATTGCGGTGGCTTTCCGGACTGCACGCTCACGTTGATCGGCGCCGGCGTGAACGCGGCGTACGACTTCCCGAACACGAGCCGCTCGCGCGCATTCCCGGTGCAGGGGACCGCGGCCGGGCCCACGTGGTACGTCCTCGGTGGCCTCGGCATCTATCGGTCGTCATTGGACAGCGACGACGACATTCCGGGTGCGGATTTCGGCCGTGACGAAACGGACCTCGGCATCCAGCTCGGTGGCGGCGCGCGGTTCGGCCAGCGGTACCGCGCCGAGCTGCGCTATATGAGCATCGACAGCTTCAGCACGATTCCGCTGCTGTTCGGCATCACCTTCTGATCCAGCGGCTCGTCGCGGCAGCTGTCGTCTATTCCGTGCCGGTCCAGGGGCATGCGCCGGCACGCGCGGACTCACTTTGGCGGAGGGAATCCGAATGGGCAGGGTCATTCGCATGGCGGCCATGGCTACCATGTTGGGCATGGGACTGGCGTTTTCGGCCGAGGCGCAGAGCCGCGGCGCGGGGTCGGGCTTCACGCGCGCAGCCCGGGCGGCGGAACCGGTGGTGGCGCAGGGACAGGGCGGCGGCGCCCCGATGACGTTCACCCTGATGGGCGGTGTCGCAACGGGTGAGGGAGGCTTCGATCTCGGGCTCGCCCTCTCCGGCTCCTTCGAGTGGGATGTGCGGGATTGGCCGGTGAACCTGCGGGTCGACCCCTACTTCGCGCTGCACGGCGGCGAGTGCGGTCCGTTCGACTGCGACCTCATGCTGCTCGGGGTGGGCGTGAACGCGGCATACAACTTCCCCGTCACCGCGAACGCACCGCAGTGGTTCGTCTTCGGCGGCCTGGGGCTGTACTACGCCGACACCGACATCGACGACGACGGGTTCCTCGGCGACGATGGTGAGGCCGAGACGGACCTCGGCATCCAGATCGGCGGCGGCCTCCGATTCGGCGGCCGGTACCGCCTCGAGCTGCGGTTCATGAGCGTCGACAGCTTCGATTCCATCCCGATCCTGTTCGGCATCCGGTTCTGATCGGGGTTTGAGACGAGGGAAATCTCGAGGGGTCGCTCGCGTGCGCGACGCGACCCCTCGAGATTTCCGTATTCCTCGCTCCCTGATCCTGCCCTTGGACCTCCGCCGAGGCATCCGCACCGCGCAGTTCGGTCTCCTGGCCAACGCCGGCCTCGCGGCGGTGAAGATCGTGGCGGGGGTGGTCGGGAACTCGTACGCCCTCATCGCCGACGGCGTCGAGTCCACGGCGGACGTCTTCTCGTCGCTCGTCGTCTGGAGCGGGCTGCGCATTGCGACGCGCGATCCCGACGAGGCGTATCCGTTCGGGTACGGCAAGGCCGAACCGCTCGCGGCCTCGATCGTCGCGCTGCTGATGGTCGTGGCGGCGATCGGGATCAGCGTCGAGGCCATCCGGGAGATCGTGACGCCGCATCACGCCCCCGCGCCGTTCACCCTGGGGGTGCTCGTGGCCGTGGTGCTCGTGAAGGAGCTGATGTTCCGGCGTGTGGTGGCGGTGGGCGAGGCGGTCGACAGTACGGCGGTGCGTGCCGACGCCTGGCATCACCGCAGCGACGCGATCACGTCGCTGGCCGCCTTCATCGGGATCAGCATCGCGCTCCTGGGTGGCCCCGGGTGGGAGGAGGCCGACGACTGGGCGGCACTCGTGGCGGCCGTGGTGATCCTGTGGAACGGGGGCCGCCTGCTCCGTCCGGCGGTGCAGGTGCTCATGGACCACGGGGCCGACCCCGAGCTCCTGGACCGGATCTCCCGCGTTTCGTTAGGGGTCGAGGACGTGCGCGCGATCCACAAGCTGAAGGTCCGTCGCGCGGGGATCGGCTACTGGGTGGACCTGCACGTCCAGGCCGCACCGGAGATGTCACTCCACGATGCCCACATCGTGTCCGGCAAGGTGAAACGCGCGATCATGAGCGCGGAGCCGGGGGTGAGGGGGGTGCTGATCCACATGGAACCGGACGAAGGCCGGTAATGGACGGAGACGGGTAACAGGCAAGGCAAGAGGGGGCGTGTCGCGCCAGCGACACGCCCCCTCGACGTTGCCACGCCCTGCTACCGGCCGCTTCGCCGATTCGCCTGGTTCATCCTGAACTTCGACCACATCAGCACCGTCGTGCACGACGAGGCGCCGGCGACCTGGAACTCGAATGGGGCAGCCGAGCCGGCGTAGACCTCGATCGCGCCCACTTCCGACGGCGGCATCATGCGGTCGAGGTCCCCGGGATACACCATGCGGTACAGCGTACCGTCGACGAAGAACTGCACGCAGCTCGGGCCCAGGGTCGTCGCACGGGCGCTTTCGACCTTGTAGTCGTACATCCCGTCACGCACCACGCGCAGCATCGGTACGGTGCGGAAGACGTCCGTGAGGAGATTCGGCCCGCGCTGCATGATCTCATCGGAAGTCATGAAGTGTCCGGAGAGCCCGCGCTTGCGCTGGTTGAAGCCGATCGCTTCCAGCCCGCGATCCTGCTCGGCTTCGACCACCACCGGCGCGAGGGCCTGCGCCGGCTGACTCATCGTGATCGTCACCGTGGCCGGCGCGCGCGTCGAGAGATTCACGGGCATGTCGACCGGCGCAAAGCCGATCTGCCGCGCCACCACCGTCTGCGTTCCCGACGGGAGATCCGTGAGCCGGAACTCACCCGCCTCGTTCGTGTGCGCCACGCTCTCCGTATTCCGTACGTCAACTCGTGCCCCGCTCATCGGCTGGCCGTTCGCTGCCAGGACCCGCCCGATCAGCACCGCCTGGCCGCGCTGAATGGTGGGCGCGGAGAAGATCGGAGCGGTGGCGCCACCGCGGCCGGCGCCCTGGCCGGCGCTGTCCCGCACCTGCGCCACCGTCGCCGCGTTTCCGATGCGGAGCCCCTGCACGATGAGCGCCTGCCCCTGAAAGGTGAGCTTCACCTCCGACGTCGTGATCCGCGTCTTCTCGGCCTGGAGCGTCCCCTCCACGTCGCTGGGGATCCCGCAGATCCGGAATACGCCATCGGCGTCGGTGCGCGCGTCCCGCATCACCGGCACGTTCCTGAGGCCCGCGGTGAGGGAGAGTTGCTGCCAGACGAAGGAGACGCGTGCCGAATCGACCGGAGCATCGGTGTCGGCGTCGAGCACACGCCCGATGATCGCCGAAGGGCCGAGCCGGCGCCGCGCGGCGGGGCAGGAGACCGCGACGAGCGTCTCGCTCGACGGGACCGCGAGCGACAGCGTCTCGGTCTGCTGCGGGCCCAGGGTGAAGGAGTCGGTCACGAACTGCACGCCCAGCGAGTCGAGCACGGGATGCTCGATGCGGAGGCGATAGGTGCCGGGGGGGATGCTGTCGATGCTGAAGATGCCGCGGTCGGTCGTAAAGCCCATCCGCGAGCTTCCCATGACCAGCACCGCGGCCTGCGCCAGCGGGGCGGCGTGCACGCTGTCGTACACGCTTCCCATGACCCGCCCGAGCGCGCGCTGCGCGGTCGAGTCGGCGGCGGTTGAGTCCGGCCGGGTGCCGCCCTGGGCCGGCGCGACCGTCGCGGCGAACGCGAGCAGGGCCGGCGCGAGGCTGCGGCGAACGCCCGATCCAGTCACTCGGATCACCATAGCTACGTCCATGGACTTCACGATGCGGTCAGAGGCTTGCCACCAGGTCCGTCGCGAAAGATGGCCAACGGGCGGCACCCGATGCCAGTGAAAAAAGGGCCCCGCCGGCATACACCGGCGGGACCCCGATGTGTCAGGCTCGCGACCTGTGACGTATCGACGTCAGGGTGCGCGCATCGCGGGAGGCTCGGGGGCTCGCTCGACGCGCACCGTCTGGCGCAGGGTGCGGCCAGCCACGGTCATCGACACCACGTAATCGCCCGGCAATACCTCGGCGGGGCCGCCACCCCCGAAGGCGCTGGCGGTATTGAAGCCCAGCGTGGAGAGGAAGTTGAGCGCGGCGAAGCCGCTGAGCCGCGGGCGTCCCGGGATCGAGAAGAGCCCCACGACCTGCATGAAATACTGCTGATCGAGGGCACCGCCGCCCGCGCCGCCCCCGCCGGGCGCTGCGCCGCCGGCTCGGCCGGTGCCGGGGGCTGCCCCCGCTGCCCCGGGTGCGCCACCGGCGCGGCCGGCACCCGGTGCGCCGCCTCGTCCGCCGCCCGCCATCCCCTGCTCACCCGGGCGCGGATTCCAGGGCGGCGGCGGGCCGAACCCGGACCCACCGCGGCCGCCGCCTCCTCCGCCGAACGCCATCATGAGTGGTGTGAGGTCGCCGGTCGTGGCGAGCTGCCGCAGCATCCCCAGCGCCATCGCGTTCCCGCCTGCCTGCTGCAGCGAGTCGAGTACGAACATGACGCGCTGCATCTGGAGCGTGGAGTCGCGCCGCTGCGCCGCGGAGAGCGCGGGGCGCGCCGCGGCCCGGCCGGTAAAGGGCCATGCCACGCGGTTCACCCCCGGGTTGCCCGGGGCGTTCAGCGTCTGGATGGTGTCGCCCTTCGCGTCGAGGACCGCGAGGCGGAGCTGTGCCTGACGATTCGCGAGGCGGTAGGTGATCGTGGCGCCGTAGGGTGGGCTCGACGCGCCGTAGGCCAGGTGCCCCGTAGAGTGTCCCTCGACCGGCTTGTCTCCGTACTGCCAGGCCACCGGCGGCACGAAGAGGTGCGCCTCGCTGGCCAGGATCGTGGGCGTCATCTGCTCGAGTGCCGCGATGTCGACGACCCAGAATGAGCGCCCGTGTGTGGCCGCCACGAGCTCGCGATCGCGCGGATGGACCCTGAGATCATGAACGGGCACGGTGGGGAGGCCCGTCATGAAGCGCTGCCACGACCTTCCACGGTTGATCGAGACGTAGGCCCCCACATCGGTGCCCACGAAGAGAAGATCGCGGTTGTGCGGATCTTCCCGGATCACGTGCACGAAGTCGGGACCACCGGTGGGAAGATTGGCCGAGATCGAGCGGAAGGTGCGACCGCCGTCGCTCGTGGCGTAGACGTACGGGGTGAAGTCCCCGTTCCGGTGGTTGTCGAAGGTGACGTAGAAGGTGAGCGAGTCGTGCGCGGAGGGCTCGATGCGGCTCACGTAGGTGCCCGCGGGGACGCCGGTGAAGCGGCCGGTGAGATCCTCCCAGGCGCCGCCATCGTTGCGCGTGATCCAGACCTTCCCGTCGTCGGTGCCGGCGTAGAGGATGCCCGCGCGTGTGGGCGATTCGTTGAGCGAGACGATGGTGCTGAAGGTCTCCGCGCCGGTGACGTCGGGGGTGATGCCGCCGGTGGTCTGCGTGGAGACGCGGATCTTCATCGTGTCGCGCGTGGTGAGATCCGGCGAGATGAAGAACATGTCGTCACCGCGCTTCGTGGATTTCAGGACGCGGTTCGCGCCGAAGTAGAGCGTCCGCGGGTTGTGCGGCGAGATGAAGAAGGGGGTGTTCCAGTTCCAGCGCACGGCGAGCGCGGCGGAGTCGGCGCGCTGTCGGGCACGGATGTCGGTGATGCGTCGGCGCTGCTGCGGCGTTTCGGGGCGCGTGGTGTCGCCGCGCTCGATGAGGATGGAGTCCTCCCACTGGTCGTACTGCGGGCGCCACTGCGGCTTCACGAGCGCCGCGCGCTGGCCGGTCGCCACGTTCACGCGGGCGATATTACCGCCCTGCGACTCCGCGTAGATGATGTTCGGGTCGGTGGGGTCCTGCATGGTGACGAAGCCGTCACCACCATTGATCGTGGCCCACATCGCGTTGGTGATCGCGCCCTGCCGCCGGCGGCTCGGGCCGCACCAGGAACCGTTGTCCTGCAGCCCGCCGCAGACGTTGTACGGCACGGCGAAGTCGAAGCTCACGTTGTACGGCTGGCCGATCGCGAAGACGTTCGGGAAGATGTAGTTGCCGCCCTGGTCGAAGCTGATGCCGACGCCGCCGTCGTTGCCGACGATCATGCGGTCGGGATCGACGGGATCGATCCACATGCCGTGGTGATCCACGTGGAGCCCCACGGTCGCGTTCCTGGCCGTGCGGCCGCCGTCGTCCGAGACCAGTACGGGCGTCGACGACCAGTAGACCCGGTCCGGGTTCTTCGGGTGCACGCGCACCTGCGAGTAGTAGAAGGGGCGCGTGTTGGAGTTGTTGGTGCGGGTCCAGGTGGCACCGCCATCCTCGCTGCGATAGAGCCCGCTCGGGCGCTGGGCCTCGGGCTGGCCCTTCGCGGTGTTGGGGGCCGTGTCGGCCTCGACCATCGTGTACATGATGCGCGGATTCGAGGCCGCGATCGCGACGGAGATGCGTCCCTTCATGGTCTCCGGGAAGCCGCCGCCCTTGACCTCGGTCCAGGTCCGGCCCGCGTCGGTGGATTTCCAGAGCGCGGAGCCGGGACCGCCCGAGCGCAGGAAGTACGGGCCGCGCACGCGCTCCCAGCTCGTGGCCCAGACGATGTCCGGGTTCGTGGGGTCGAGGGCGACGTCCACGAAGCCCGCCTTGTCGGAGATGAACTTCGCGAGCTGCCAGGTCTGGCCGCCGTCTTCGGTCTTGTACAGGCCGCGCTCGGGGTTCGAGCGCCAGATCGCGCCCAGCGCGGCGACGTAGACGACGTTCGGGTTCGTGGGATGCACGACGATGCGCCCGACGGTCTCGGTCTTCTCGAGCCCCATGAGACGCCACGTGAGGCCGCCGTCGGTGGACTTGTAGACCCCACCGCCCGGGGAGATCGAGTTGCGCGAGTTGGGCTCGCCCGTGCCGGCCCAGACCTGCATGGTGTCGGAGGGGGCGATGGCCAGTGCGCCCATGGAGATCACGCGCTGATGGTCGAAGACCGGGCGCCACGTCACGCCGTTGTTCACGGACTTCCAGATCCCGCCCGCCGCGGCGGCGACGAAGAAGGTCTTGGACGGGGAGGGTATCCCCACGACGTCGGAGACTCGGCCCTGCATGTTGGCGGGACCGATCTCGCGCCATCGGAAGCCGGCGAGCGTGAGGGAGTCGAGCTCGAACGGCGCGCCGTTCTGCGCGCCGGCGCCCGAGGAGAGAAGAGCGAGGGTGATGGAGGAGGCGAGACGACGGAACATGGGGGCCTGGGGGTTGGGAAACGGCCTGAACCTACCGCCCAGACGGCCCGGTGTCAGCCGGTGTCATCCCCAATAACCAGCGCCGCTCGCGCCGAGGCTTCGGCCCGGGTCCGGTGCGAACTGCAACAGCATTAGACGCGGAGGCGCGGAGGCGCAGAGGGCTTCCGCGGAGAACGCCCAGGGCGGGCAGCCCGCCAGAGTCAAAGGTTATTGACGATGCGGCGAATGCCTTCTCTCAGGTAGGGGACGTTGAAGTTGAGGAGGAGGCCGAGGCGGTGACCGCTGAGCTTCAAGTAGGTAAGAGCCTGCGCTTCATGCACCGGAATGACCTTTTCCAGCGCCTTCAGTTCCACGATCACGGTCCCTTCCACCAGCATGTCAATTCGGTAGCCGAGGTCGATCCTGATGTCTCCGTAGGTCACGGGCATGGGGATTTCCGTCCGAACGCTGAAGCCCCGCGACTGCAATTCGTGGGCGAGGCATGCTCGATAGACGTTCTCGAGCAACCCAGGCCCCAGGGCCTTATGGACCCTGATCGCCGCATCGACGATCTGTCCGCTGATCTCGTTCGGATCCATGCGGCATTGTGCAGTCCGCTCGTCACGTGTGCGTCACGACGCGAACAGAATCCGCGTAAACGAGACCTCTGCGTGCAGTTCTCCGCGCCTCCGCGCCTCTGCGTCTACCGCTGTTCCGCTCTGGGCCCTGAACCCCTCATCGTCTCTCGACCACGGTAATCGACCGCTGCGCCCGGACCACGTTGCCACCGCCGGCGTCCTGCTCGACTTCGATCCGGTATCGCCCGGGCCGCAGCGTCGCGAGATCCACGACCACCGACCGGGGCGCGTAGGGGACCCGCGCGGAGACGTCCTGCATCCCCATCGTGATCGGTTGCTGCGCGCGCACGCCACGCAGCGAGCGCAGCGCCCGGGTCAGCCAGCCGCCACCCCGGTCTTCGGCCACCACCGTGATCGAGACGTCGATCGCCTCGCCCGTGGGGTTCGTGTTGTACGTCTCCCAGTACAGCCCCACGGACGATCCTTCCGTGACCCGCTCGGAGCTGCGCACGTGCGGCAGGACGTCCTCCAGCGTGCGCGGGAGCCCCTCGTACGGCTCGTACAGCAGCATGTCCGACATCTGCACGCGGGAGCCCGGGACATCGCTTCCGCGCACACCATAACGCGCCCGCGCGAGCGTGCGGCGTGACGGGGCGGCGATCTCGAGACTCAGCAGCATCGATCCCCAGGGCGCGGCGGCCATGAGCGTCCCGTGCGTACCGATCGAGGCGGCGCGCGCGATCGCCGTGTCGGACGGCGCCCCCTTCGTGAGCGCGAGCGCCGCCGTGAGCTCCCCCGGAACCGCGGCCGCCGCGGCGAGCGCCGTGTCGGCCGCCACCGACCACGCCGCCACCACGAGCGCGCTGTCGCCGCGGCGGAAGAGCCCCGCCTGGTGCTCCAGCGGCAGGAGGCGCCGGGCGTAGGCCGGCGCATAACGAGCGAGCACGCGCCCCACGCCCTTGCTGCGCCAGATCGCCGAATCGCTCGTGGCCGGATTGTCGAGCACCGATGCCGGCGGGATGAACGGGTACGCCGGTCTCGGCTCGTGCCCCACCAGCGAGAAACCGGCCGACAACGAGCTCGTACCGCCCGCCCGCGTCCACGCCGTGGGCCAGCCATAGCGCAGCAGCAGCTCCCGCTCGTCCGGACCGAAGTCGAGCCGGTACGTGGACGGGGCATCCTCGAGGAAGCGGACCATCATGACGCGCGAGTAGTACTCGGTGCGCGCATCGTTGCCCGGGGCGGTCATCCGGGGACGCGAGAGCCACCAGATGCGCTCCTCGAACGCGAGGCGCGCCTCGCAGGTCATGTCGCGATAGCGCCGCATCAGCACCTCGTCGATCAGGAGCTTGAGGTCGCGCCACTCGCAGCGCTCGCGCGGACTCATGAGCGCGAGGGCGGACTCGTAGGCGCCGTCGGCCTCGGCGTACCGCCCCGCGGCGTGGTACGCGAACCCCTGGAGCGCGTGACACCACGAGTCGAGCGCGGCGCATTCCCGCGCTGCCGCAACGGCGTCGTCGTTCCGCTCCGCCTCCACGAGGTATCGCACGCGCTGCCCCGAGATCCACCGGTCGTGCGGATGCGCGCTGCCCGCCGAGTCGAGCCGCGCGATGAGTCGCTCCCGCGCATCGCGGATCGCGCGCGGCTCGGGCGGCGGATCGGGGTCGCCCTCCTCGTACCAGTAGCAGAACCGGCCTATGGTCTCGTCGCAGCGGTCGGGCGACATCGATCCGCCCCAGTGCGGGAGACGCTGCCGCCGGAACGACTCGAACTCCTCCTGCTGGGCGCGCAGCTCGCGCAGCGTGGGGCCGACGGCGGCCGGCGTGACCGGGCGCACCTCGAGGACCTGCGCGCCCGCGGGCTCGGCGGCGAGGGCGAGAAGCGCGGCGGCGAGGACGCGGCGGACGAGGCGCGAGACGTCGAGTTGCATGCGGATCGAAGCGGCAGCGTAGCACGCTAGCATACCCACGCCCGGTCGTGGAAGGTTCATGCTGCACGCGGGCGCGCGGGATGTGCCGGGGCTCGCGACGGCCGCGGCGGGCCAGCAGATTGCGTCATCCCACCCCTCGCTCCATCAGAGTGACCACCCATGGGCGCGATCCGCCGATCGGC
>DATIGO010000354.1:0-7535 GCA_035454665.1 Gemmatimonadaceae bacterium
AGTGCCCGGTGCCCAGCTCCTTGCGCGAGTAGAACCCGGCGCGCCACCCGGTGAGTGCGGTGCGACCACGCACCACGACGGGCGCGATCGTCACATTGTGTCGTCCCATCACGATTTCGAACGGCACGATCTTCCCCGCCATCACCATGATGTCCACGGTGTCGGGCCGGAAGCCGAGCCGCCGCACCCGCAGAGTGAGCGGACCCGCGGGGACCTTGGCCAGCTCGAAGCGGCCCTCCTCGTCGGTCTGGATCCGCAGCGCGCTCCCCCGCAGCGTGATCTCCGCGCTGGAGATGCCGAAGCCCGCCGAATCCCGCACCACACCGCGCACCCCACCCGTGCCGAGCATGAGCTGCTGCGCGGCGCCGGCCGAGGCCGTTAGGCAGAGGAGCAGCCCGACCCGCGCCAGCGGTCGGCTCCACCCCGCCAGGCTCGGACCACAGCGGTTACGTTCGTTCGCCCACATGGCTGCCTCCCACCGTCTCCCGGTGCCACGACGCGGGTCGTAGCGGCCGGTCGGTGACTGATGTTTCCCACGTTCTATCGTTGCGTGGTCGTGGGTAGCAGCCGGGGGGCCACGGACACGTAACGCTACAGGCCTACATTATGGCAGCAGTTCGAGATTGCGAAAGGGTCAGGGTCGCTTCATCCCTGCGTCGGATCGTCACAGACTCTCATGAGATAGAGACACTCGACTGACCGCGACGTTTCACTGGGAAGCCGTGATCCAAAGGCCAATTGACTGGACGCTCCGGCCATCGCGGACCAACTTCCCGCAATTCCCCGCCGGTGCAATCGGAGTGCCGGCCAAAAGTGTGAGGGTACCATGCGTGGTGTTCTGTTCCGCGGCCTTCCCGCCGCGATCGGCGTCTTCCTGCTGCCCTCGCCGACCGCGCAGTCGGACTCCCTCAGAGGCTTCCCGAGCCAGGCCTCCCGCACGCACCTGGAGTGGGAAGCGAAGTTCCGGGCTCTGCCGGACACGGCCCGGCTCCGCGCGGCGATGATCCGACTGTCTGCCCGGCCGCACCACGTCGGATCCCCCTACGGCAAGGCGAACGCCGAGTGGCTCAGGGATCAGTTCACGTCATACGGGTGGGAGGCCAGGATCGAGGAGTACCGAGTCCTGTTTCCCACGCCCAGAGAGCGACGCCTGGAGCTCGTCGCGCCAACTCGATTCGTGGCGAGACTGGAAGAGCCGGTCCTGCGGGAGGACCCGCACACCTCGCAGCGTTCGGAGCAGCTTCCGCCCTACAACGCCTACTCGGCGGACGGCGATGTGACCGGTCCGCTCGTGTACGTAAACTACGGCGTGCCAGCGGATTACGAGGAACTGGAGCGGCGCGGGATCTCCGTGCGGGGGGCGATCGTCATCGCCCGGTACGGGGGCTCGTGGCGCGGGATCAAGCCGAAGGTCGCCCAGGAACGCGGCGCGATCGGCTGCATCATCTACTCCGACCCTCGCGACGATGGATACACCCAGGGCGACGTGTACCCCAACGGTCCGTGGCGTCCGCGGGACGGAGCCCAACGCGGGAGCGTGTTGGATCTCCCTGTCGCCCCCGGCGATCCGCTGACCGTGGGCGTGGGCGCCACTCCGGATGCGCAACGGGTCCGGCGTGAGGACGCAACAACACTGCTGAAGATCCCCGTCCTTCCGATCTCGTATTCCGACGCCCAACCGCTGTTGTCGGCGATTGGTGGCCCGGTGGTACCGGACTCATGGCGCGGTGGCCTGCCGATCACGTACCACATGGGTCCGGGGCCGGCACGCGTCCACCTCAAGCTCGCCTTCGACTGGAGTCTGGCGCCGGCGTACAACGTGGTCGCCTCGCTGCGCGGTTCGGACTTCCCTGACGAGTGGGTGGTTCGCGGAAACCACCACGACGCCTGGGTGAACGGCGCGGAGGATCCGATCTCCGGGATGGTCGCCGAGCTCGAGGAGGCGCGGGCGCTCGGCGAGCTCGTGAAGCAGGGATGGCGTCCCCGTCGCACTCTGGTCTACACGGCGTGGGATGCGGAAGAGCCGGCCCTGCTGGGCTCGACCGAGTGGGCCGAGCATCATGCCGACGAGCTGCGGCAGAAAGCGGTGCTGTACCTGAACACCGACAGCAACGGGCGTGGCTACCTGTACGCCGGTGGCTCGCACTCGCTGGAGCGCCTGGTGAATGACGTGGCGCGTGCCGTCGAGGATCCGGAGGCGGGGGTATCCGTGTGGCGGCGTTCCCAGGCGGCGCGCGTGGTGTACGGGACGCCCGCCCAGCGGAGCGAGGCACGCGAACGCGCCGACCTGCGGATCGATGCGCTGGGATCGGGCTCGGACTTCACGCCGTTCCTGCAGCACCTGGGGATGGCCACCCTGAATCTGGGTTTTGGCGGCGAGGACGGCGGCGGGATCTATCACTCGGCGTACGACACGTATGCGTGGTATTCGCGCTTCAGCGACACGGCATTCGTGTACGGCCGTGCGCTGGCACAGGTGGCCGGGACGGTCGTGATGCGGATGGCGAACTCGGACCTCCTGCCACACGAGTTCGGGGCCCTGGCCGAGACGGTGGGCGGGTACGTGCGGGAGCTCGAGTCGCTCCGGGACGAGGTGGCGGGGCGCATCGCGGAGACGAACCGCCGGCTCGACGACGGGGTGTATGCGGCGACGCTGGATCCCCGGGCGCCGCTCAGGCCTCCGGCGCGCGAGACGCCGGCCCCGCACCTCAACTTCGCGCCGCTGCGGAACGCCGCGGCAGAGCTGAACCGGGCGGCCGTGCGCTACGAGCAGGCGTTCGGCTCGGCGTTAGGCAGGGGGAGCGTGGATCGTACGCTGGCCGCGCGGGTCAACGGCATGCTCCGGGAGGCGGAGCGGACCCTGACGTCGCCGGAGGGGCTGCCGCAACGCCCGTGGTACCGGCACCTGCTGTACGCGCCGGGATTGTACACGGGCTATGGGGTGAAGACGATGCCCGCGGCGCGTGAGGCGATCGAGCAGAAGCAGTGGTCCGAGGCGGAACGGGAGATGGGTCGGATCGCGCTGGCACTGTCGCGCGCGGCGGAGCATCTGGTTCGCATTGCCGAGGTGTTGGAGCGGCCATAGTCGGCGCGTAACGGGGCTCCGGTGCGGGGGCGAGCGGCCATCTGTACCGGGCGCGGCGCGCGGAACGGTGGATCAAGCGTATCGCCATCCCGCATGTGGCGGCGGGGTCAGCGCTCTCGCTCGGGGCGGCGCTCGCCGTTCACACACTCGACAGGCCGCCAGGGATCGCGCGCGCCCCGACGCCCGGCCGTGCGTGCGCTCGCCCACGGCGACGCGCCCTTCGGCACGCCGAAAGCCGGGCCCGGCTCGAACGGGCGTTAGGCAGCCTCGACAAGCGAATTCGCGCGATCCGCGCGGCACCGGGGGTGTACTAGCGAGACCAGGCAGGACCACACGCAACAACCGACATCAACGCAAGCGAAGGGAGGTCGCAGATGCGTAAAGCAATCCCGGCCGCGCTGGTTGCCGGCCTCGTGCTCGCTGGATGCGCCCGTCAGACCGAACTCGAATCCGGCGGTGACGTGGAGCTCGCCGTCAGCCCCGCCGACGCCAGCTCGCTGCCGACCGGCATGCTGATCGATGTCCGGCTCGACAAGGAGATCGGCACCAAGGTGAGCAACGTGGGTGACGAGTTCACCGCGACGGTGCAGAGCGCCATTGTGGCGCAGAACGGCGAAACGGTCGTACCGGCCGGCGCCAAGGTGCACGGCAAGGTCACGGGGCTCGACAATTCCGACCACGTCGGCGAGCCCGCGGCCATCAAGATCGACTTCGATGAGCTCTCCTTCGACGGCAAGGAGCATGACTTCAACGCCCGCGTGACCGCCACGAACCTGCAGACGCGCGGCGGTGACACCCAGAGCGAGACGCTGAAGAAGGCCGGCGTCGGCGCGGCCGCCGGCGCGGTGCTCGGCGCCGTCCTGAGCGGCGGGGACCTCGACAAGATCCTCGTCGGCGGCGCCCTCGGCGCCGCGGCCGGAACGGCCATCTCGTTAGGTACCGGCGACCAGGAAGCGGTGCTGCCGGCCGGGACGGCCATGAAGCTCCAGACCACCCGCGTGATCGCGCTCCGGTAGCGCGACCTGCCAGCGCGGTCTTCCGGCCGGGCCGGCGGGGTCCAAGCCGCCGGTCCCGGTCCGGAAATGGCGCGCGGCCTGGCTGCCAACGCGCCGGGCCGGCGTCAGAAGCGGAATGCGATGCCTACCCAGGGCCAGTACACCGGGACGTCCGTGGGCCGCACGAACGCGATATCGGCGCTCACACCCTCGCTCAGGAAGCGCAGGCCCGCCGACATGATCCCCTCGGCGCGCCCGTCCACCGGAATGAACCAGTTCTCCGTGATCAGCGCCAACCGCCGCAGCACCCGCCCCTGGCCACCCACCATCACGATCGGCCGGTCGGCCAGCTGAGCGCCGACGTATCCCCACCCCAGGCCGAGCGAGAGATTGCTGTCCGTGCTCCCGGTCGAGCCGACGCCATACAGGATCCCCGCACTCGTGTGACGGTCGCCGAAACCGTCACCGTCGCCCCCCACCGGGAGCACACCCGCGAACGCTCCCAGCGCGACCTTCGCCCTGGGCGCATCGATCACGGTCACCTTGGGCAACACCCAGAAGATGTTGTCGCTGAAGTCGGCGCCGGGGAAAAGCGAAAAACCAACTCCCACGCTCACCCGGTCCGTGAGTCCGGTGGCGAACGTGTTGAAGAAGAGCCAGGTGTTCGCGTAGTACCCGTTTCCGGTCCCCAGCGGGAACGCGGTGGCGGAGAAGAGCAGTCGTGTGGCGTGCGGGTTCTCGAACCAGTATCGGCCGTTGCGGAGCCGAGCGGCGCTGAACTGGTCCACATTCCGCACGGCGGCACGTGGGACGGCGAGGCTGCCTCCGCCCTCGAGCTCGATGCGCACGCTGTCAGGCGTGATCGCGACGATCCGGCCCAGGAGCACCGATCCGCTGTGCAGCCGCACGGCATGGCGCAGCGACGTATCGGCCGCGGCAACCGAGTCGAGCGGGACGGACTGGCCGCGCGCCTCGGTGGAGAGCATCACGGCCCCCGCGAGGGCCAGCGCGGCCCGCCAGACTCCACCAACGAATCGCCGGGCCATGTCGTCTCCTGAAACGTCGACACTCGGGAAGGGACGGCATTATCATCGGCGCCGCCGCGGGCGTCAATCGCGAGCGGGCCGGGTCGACACGCCCGGTGCGGGGGCAGGTTGGCCGGCGGCCGGCGAGGCACCTTCCGCTTCCCCGGCGTCGCCACCATGATCCGGACGGACCCCCTGCTCCCGTCCCGAACCCGCGAATCGGCTATGACCGGTGCCTCCCGCTTCCGATCCGCGCAGCGCCTCGCCGTCGTTGCGGTACTCGCGTGCCTTGCCTGCGCCGGAGAGGTCGATCCGTACGACCTCGTGATCACCAACGCGAAGATCGTCGACGGCACGGGGAACCCGTGGTACTACGGCGACGTCGGGCTCCGCGGCGACCGCATCGCCACCATCGCCCCGCGTGGCGCGCTGGCCGCCGCCGAGGCCACGGAGCGGATCGACGCCCAGGGGCTCGTGCTCGCCCCGGGCTTCATCGACATCCAGTCCCACTCCTGGAACCAGCTCCTCTTCGCCGACGGCCGCGTGCTCGGGAAGATCTCCCAGGGCGTCACGACGGAGATCCTCGGCGAGGCTACGACGCCGGGCCCCTCGAACGCGAACATCGACTCGCTCTACATGGGCGGCGACGCCGAGGACGAGAAGATGCTCGCCCGCGTCCCCCAGTTCCGCGGGGCGCGCGGCTTCGGCATCTGGCTCGACTCCATGGTCGCGCACGGGAACGCCGTGAATGTCGGGAGCTACCTCGGCGCCGCCACGGTGCGCGCGTACGCCATGGGTCAGCGCGAAGGACCGGCCGACGCCACGGCGCTCGATACCATGCGCGCGATCGTCACCAACGCGATGCGCGACGGCGCCTTCGGCGTCTCCAGCGCGCTCATCTACCCGCCGGGCTCCTACGCCTCCACCGAGGAGCTGATCCAGATCGCCAAGGCGATGGCGCCGCTCCACGGCACGTACATCACGCACATCCGCTCCGAGGAGAGCGGTCTCCTGCGCGCGATGGACGAGGCGATCCGCATCGGGCGCGAAGGGGGCGTCCCCGTCGTGATCTACCACTTCAAGGCTTCGGGGCGGGTGAACTGGCCGCTCGCCGCGCCGGCGATCGCGAAGCTCGATTCCGTGCGCGCGGCCGGACAGGACGTGAAGGCGACGATGTATCCCTATCCGGCATCGGGGAACAACCTCTCGTCGTGCATCCCCGACTGGGTCCACGCCGACGGCCGGCTCCTCGAGAACCTGCGCAACCCCGAGCTCCACGCGCGCATCCGGCAGGAGATGGCCGACATGCGCCCCGGCGCGGCGGTCTACTGCCAGCACAACCCGCCGGAGGCGTATCAGATCGCCGGCTTCAAGCGGCCGGAGTACCGGCAGCACCAGGGGAAGCGCCTGGACGCGATCGCGCGGGCGATGGGGATGGACTGGCGCGACGCGATCATCCAGCTCACGATCGACGAGGAGAACACGTTAGGCAAGATCAGCTTCGCCATGTCGGAGGAGAACGTCGCCCGCATGATGGCGCGCCCCTGGGTCGTGATCGGGAGCGATGCCGGCGGCTACGATCCGGACACCACGACCGCGCTGGTGCACCCGCGCTCATATGGCACCTACCCGCGCGTGCTCGGCCGGTACGTCCGGCAGGACGGCGTGCTCACCCTCGAGGACGCGGTGCGGAAGATGACCTGGTCCACCGCCCAGATCCTGGGGCTGCACGACCGCGGGCAGGTCAGGGAGGGGATGTTTGCCGATCTCGTGATCTTCGATCCCGCCACGATCGTGGATTACGCGACGTTCGAGCAGCCGCACCAGCTCTCCACGGGCGTGCGCGACGTCTTCGTGAATGGCGTGGCGGTCTGGCGCAACGCGACCTACACCGGCGCCACCCCGGGGCGCGCGCTGCGCGGGCCGGCCTGGGTCGGCGGATCCCCCCCGCCATGATCCGCCGCCTCGCGGTCCTCCTCGCTGGCGCGCTCGTCGCCCTGATCGGCGTGTGCGTCTGGCGCACGACGCGCCTCGCGCCGTACGCCGTCGAGACGGATCCGGTCGACAGCGCCATCGCCGCGGCCACGCCGACGCCGGATCGCCTCTCCGGCGCGCTCCGCTTCCAGACGATCTCCACCCAGGAATCCGGCCGCTTCGACCCGGCGACCTTCCTCGCGCTGCACGACTACCTCGCGGCCGCCTTCCCCGCGACCCATGCGAACCTGAGGCGCGAGGTCGTGGGGGAATACAGCCTCCTCTACACCTGGACCGGCGCCGACCCCGCCCTCGACCCGATCCTGCTCATGGGTCACCTGGACGTCGTTCCGGTCGAGGAGGAAGGGCGCTGGACGCATCCGCCGTTCGGTGGCGTGGTGGCGGACGGCTTCGTGTGGGGGCGCGGCACGCTGGACGACAAGGCCGCGGTCATTG
>DATIGO010000355.1:0-15662 GCA_035454665.1 Gemmatimonadaceae bacterium
CCGCGCACGACGTTCCAGAGCTGCGGAACCTCGTCCAGACGGAGAATGCGAAGGTACCGGCCCAACCAGGTGACGCGCGGGTCGTTCTCCTGAGCCCAGACGGCACCGATGTGCCGCTCCGCGTCCACGCGCATCGTCCGGAACTTGTAGATCGTGAAGACCTGCCCGCCCAGATCCTCCAGGCGTCGCTCATGCAGCGCAAGCGCAGCGCGCCACCGCCGGTCGATCCCCACGCGCGTCTGCGCGTAGAGGATCGGGCCCTTCGACGTCATCCGGATCAGCACGGAGATCAGGACCAGCAGCGGCGACACTAGGAGGAGCCCCAGAAGGGCGAGCGTCAAGTTCACGACGCGATTCGCGCGCTCCAAACGCTCACGCGGGATGACCTCGCCCGGCTCCGCGGGCGCGGGCTCGCCCGGTCGAACCGAACGGGGACGGTCGAACGCCCGATTCGAGTCGGAGGGGTCGAACACGCGAACCCTGCGTGAGGGGGTCCTCGTGCCGGCCCGCTCCAGGCTGGCGTGATCAGGCGCCTTCGAGATGGAGGGCTCCATGCCGAGTGGAAAGGTGTATTCGTCCGGGTCGCGCGTCGTCAGGCGCGACCTAGCGAGTCAGCGTGCGAACGACCCACGCGATACTGCCAATGCCGCCCAGAACCATCGTGACGACCTGCCACCGGTTCCCGCCCTGCGTCCCCGCCGGGATGTAGAGCACGTCGCCGTCGCGCAACGACAGGTCGCCGACGGTCTTCCCTTTTTGAAAGGCTTCCTGCACCCCCCGTCCGTCGAGAAAGACCGCGTCCCCGCGTCGTATCACCGACTTCTTGAAATCCGGCACGCCGCCGGAAAAGCCGCCCGCGCTCGAGACCACGTCGGTGAGCGCCTGGTCGATCGGCACCGTGAGAAAATCCTGGCGCCCCACGGCACCCAGTACCGAGATCCGCAGCAGCACCGTGGCGGAGAGCTCCACGACGCGGAGGTACTTGGACAACTCTTTCGTCAGGTGCGATTCCAGCTCGGAGTCGAGCACGCCGTGCAGCCCGACGTCAGGGAGGTTGGGCAGGGGAAGCTTGCGATCGGACCGAACGGTGAACGTGTCGGAGAGCAGCGAGTCGCCGATCACTTCGAGAAGAATGCGATCCCCGGGGATGAAATCCCCGTTCTGCAACCGCTGCCGATAGGCTGACGCGGTCTCCTGATACAGTCTCCGCACCTTGTCATCGGGCGCGTGCGCCACCGCTTGCTCGGCGGCCCTGGCGGCCGCCTCAAGCTCCGCACGGGTGGCCTGACGTCGCATCTCTCCGAGGCTGGCCTGGGCCCCCAGTGGAGCCGAGGCGCACAGCGCCACCGCGACGAGCAGCAGGAACTGGCGCGCGCCGCGCCCCGCCACGTACGCACCCTTCTTGTTCGAGCGGGAATCTGGAAGTAGCCGGAGGACAGAAGCGGGAATCATCACGAGTTTCCTTAATGGGGAATAATCGGCATCGCGGCCCACCCGTA
This sequence comes from Gemmatimonadaceae bacterium, assembly GCA_035454665.1. GTDB lineage: Bacteria > Gemmatimonadota > Gemmatimonadetes > Gemmatimonadales > Gemmatimonadaceae > DATIGO01. Next base: position 1,500 of record DATIGO010000355.1, read on the forward strand.
TTCGAACCGACCGAGCCACAACCCGACAATCCACGCGATCCTCCAGTCGAAAGCAATGTGGTGCAGGCGCCACAGTGCGCACAGCACCCAGTCGGCTCCGTCGCAGGGGGGCCAGAGCCCCGTCAGCGCCGCGGTCGCAGCCGCTCCGCACGTCCTGCACCACTGATGCATCTCCCGAGCCAATCTCCCATATCCCGCGCATCCCCGACAGGACGATGATTCAACCGAAACGTCGCGTTACTGAACAGGGACTCCCCTGGGTCCGGCGCGGCTCGTCTCGGGCTCTTCTCGCCGCAATCGCGCTGCTGTTGCGCCCCCAGCCCCCGACCTGACCCATGTGACACCCCGTCGCGAGGCCCTTCCAAGTCTCTCCGGTCAGTGCTACTGTTGCGCCGGCGCAGCACAACCGTGACGTCGAGCGACCGGTCCGACACGTGAAAGACGCAGTTACAGGGGTAATTCCGCCACCAGCATCGGAGCACAACTCCTGCATTCCGGGAATGCCGCCGGGCTGCTCAGGCCAGTCCGGCAATGAACGGCAGCTCATCGTCGAGCCCTGATTACAGACCCGTGCAACCGGTGGAATCGACAACGGTAACCCCTGAGAGCGCCAGCGACGGCTCTCCGCCCATTGTGCTGGTGGCGAACGACCAGGAATGGTCTGCTCGTTCGCTGGAAAGCATCCTGGGTCCCCACGGCTTCGCGACCGTCCGGGCCTTCACGGGCCGACAGGCGCTCGACCTGTCCCGAACGACTCAACCCGACGTCGTCATCGTCGACGCGGGGATGCCGGACATGAGCGGGATAGATCTGTGCCGCCGCCTGCGCGAGGACCTGGAGTTCCCCGCCAGCACGCCGGTTATCGTGACCACGGCGGGCGCCGCGTCGCGAGCCGAGCGCCTCGAGGCGTATCGCGCGGGTGCGTGGGAGTTCCTCAGTCTCCCGGTCGACGCGGATGCGTTGATTCTCAAGCTGCGCGTCTATGTGCGGGCCAAGCGGGAGATCGACCGCTCGCGCGAGGAGAGCCTCCTGGATCCCGTCACGCGGCTGTACAACGTGCGGGGCCTGACCCGACGAGCACGCGAGATGGGCGCGGAAGCGCTGCGCCGGCACTCGGCACTGGCGTGCGTCGCGCTCTCCGCGACTCCGGCGAACGAAACCGAACTGACCGCCAGCGATGCGCTGGACTCGAGGATTGCCGAGCAGATTGGCGACCTCTGCCGCCGGAGTGCACGGACCTCGGATGCCGTGGGGCGCATGGGCCAGTCGGAGTTCGCCGTCCTCGCACCGGCCACCGACCCCCCTGGCGCGGTTCGTCTGGCCGAGCGGTTGCGAGACGTCGTGGAGGCCGCGGAGTTCAACGTGGGCGGCGCCCGGCGGCGCTATCGAGTGCGCGCGGGGTACTCCGCTGTGCTCGATTTCTCGCAGGCATCGGTCGACGCGGTCGAGGTGATGTTGCGGGCAGCCACGGCGCTCCGGCATGTACGCACCGCGCCGACGCCCATCGGAATCTCGGGCTTCGAGGACATCCCCGATCGGCTGGTCCACTGACGGGGCGCAGAGTCGCTCCCGCCCGAACGTGAAGCGCCGGCGTCCGGCCTGACGCCGGCGCTTCAGTTATTCGTAGACACGGAGACGAAGCCGCGCTCAGCGCCGCCCAGACGCTCCATTCCCTGAGCCGATCAGCGCACTGCGGTCCTCGGCGGTCTCGAGCGCGCCGTACCCCTCGAGGTAGTAGTAGTACTTGAACTGCGGATTCTCTCCGATGTCATTGAGCACGGTCCCGAGGATCCGTACGGGCATGCGGTCCAGTACCTCGAGCTTGGCCTGCGCGAGCTTGCGATCCGTCTCGCCCGTGCGCAGCACGATCAACATCGCGCCGGTCGCCACGCCGAGCGCGTACGGATCGATGCCGGCTCCGAGGGGAGCGGAGTCGACGATCACGGCGTCGAACTGTTCCCGGAGATCCCGGATGAGGGTGCTCATGGTATTGCCCGCGAGCAGCTCCGGACCATGCCGCCGCCGCGTGCCACAGGGCACGAGGAAGAGGTTTCCGTGCGACGTGGGAAGGAGGATTTCGTGAAGCGCTGTCTCGTTGGCGAGGTGGTCCACGAGTCCGGGAGTCTGCGAGACGCCGAAGACCTTGTGGAGCGCGCCTCGCCGGATGTCGCCGTCGATCAGCACCGTGCGGAATCCACCGTCGGCAAGGGCCGAGGCGAGATTCGCCGAGATGAACGACTTCCCATCTCCCGGACCCGGGCTCGAGATCGTGAGCTGGATCGGGCCCATGCCGTCGAAGGCGCTACGCACAGTCAGGGAGAGTGAGCGGAACGACTCCACGAGCTGGGAGGCTTCCTGCAGCCGGGCGGACGAGTTGCGCGGGTTCGTGAGCGTGGGGATCGCGCCCACGATATCGAGCCCGAGCTCGTTGGTGGCCTGCTCGGGGTAACGGAAGCGCTTGTCGATCCGATCGAGAAGCAGGGCCAGCAGGAGCGCCGCCCCCAGACTTCCCGCGATCGCGACGAACAGGATCCCCGAAGCGGTATCGCCGCTGGGGCGGAGCGGAGCAACGGCAGGATCGAGGATCTCGACATCGGGCATCGCGCTCAGCTCCGCGAGCTTCGCCTCGTTGTAGCGTGTCTGGAGATCGGTGTAGATGCGGTCCGCGATGCTCACCTCGAGGGCGCGACTGGACTCCTCGATCGTGCGCTGCGGAATCTCACGGAGCTCCCGGGCCTGCCCCTCGATCCGGCCCCTCATGTCGTCTTCGCGCGCGCGGAGCTGAATGAGCGAGGCCTCGGCCAGCTCCGGCAATGTCGTTGTCTCGAGCAGCGAGATCCGCTGCCGCAGGTCCCGCACCGGGGGATACGAGTCCGTATACGTGATGGAAAGCCTGCGCAGCTGCTCCTGGGCCGCGGCCAGATTGGTCAGCTCCGTCTGGAGTCCCGGATTGCTTTGCACCACTGCCTGCAGGCCCCGCAGCGCCTCGACCGGGATACGGCCACCGCTGGCTGCGCGCGCCTGGAGAATTCGCTCCAGCGCCTCGCGGTCGCGCTGGATCACCTTGTAGCTCACGTTGTCCTGGAAGAACGCATTGAACACGGGGTTCGTGGCCATGGCCACACCCGGCGCGATCGGCGTGTTCTCGGTCGGCAACGTGATGGTGTTGACCTTGAAGGTCTCGAGCGACGAGCGGGCCCGGGCGAGTTGCACGCGCGCGCTGTCGAGCTGTTCCTCCACGGTGCGCCTGACGTCGGAGAGGTTCTCCCGCTTGAGCCGGGCGGCCTCCTCGATGAAGACCTCCAGGATCATGTTCAGCGTCGCGGAGAGAAGGCGCGGATCATCACCCGAGAGCGACAAACGCATCAGGTTGCTCTGCTGGGGGGGCGAGACTCTCAAGTCGCCACTCAGCCGGACGGCGGCCTCGCGCGGCGTGACCACGACGAACTCGATCCGGCGCCCACGCGGGAGCGACTCGGCGGGCGGGTGCCAGCGAAAGCCGACCGAGCGACCGATGGAATCGCCGACGGCGCCAGTTTCGACGAGAGAATCGGCCGTGCCTCGTGCCTCCGTGACCCGCAAGAGCGAGTAGTTCGCGCCCTCGGGGTCGATCGTGAGGGCGTACCGCCCCGGCCGCAGCGCCTCGGAGGGCCGCAACTGCGAGAGCGTCGGAGCGTCGCCCGCCTCGGTCGGCGTCACGTAGAGGGCCAGTCTGGACACGACCTCGTCGAGCACTATCCAACTGCGGGCCAGGTCGGACCAGGCCAGAGCCTCCGAAATGAGCCCCGGAGACCGGACGGCGCCGCCGGAGCCTCCCTTGGCCACCCAGATGGTGCCATAGACGTCGAACTTCGGCGGTACGGTGCGGGTGAGCCAGTACCCTACGCTCGTCCCGATGGCGGCAACGCCGGCGATCAGCCACCAGTAGCGGCGGACCGCGCTCCAGGCGCGGCTGAGGAAGTCCTGGATCCTGAAGCTGGACTCGGGGCCCGGCTCGCCCCATCCCCGCGCTGGCGCCGGGGAGGAGTGGGGCTGCAGGGAGCCCGGCCCTGGATCAGACGGGATCAGATTCGCGGACATTCGTGCGGAGGCTCGCGGAGGCACTCGGTATTTCGGCCTGAAGCTAGACGATTATAGCGCGGAAAGGCTGCACTTGCGCTGCGCCGGGATCGGCGCCAGGCCGGCACCGTGCCGCACGCGAGGCCGGAGCCGCCCGCCCGTTCACGGGCCTCAACCGCTGCCACTTCCATGCCCGTCGGGTCGTCCGGATGCAGGCGGGGAGCTGTTGCTATCGTACAACAGCAATGTTGACAACAACCTACACTGTATGTCGCTGGGGCGCGTCGGTGTAGCTTTACGTCCGCATCCGAAGATCGTCTTTTTAACGCGCCACACCAAGGCCCAGAGATACCCGAACCAGCGCCGCGCAGCCAGTGGACGGGCAGCCAGCGCCATGGAGCGACCGCACGATGTCCAGTGGAGCCGTGACGCGGGAAGGAACAGGGGGCGACGCCGTCGAAGCCGCGGCGCGCGATCCCCTGTCCATTTCGGCCGACGTGAAGGCGAGTTTGAGTCTTCTAATCGTCGACGACGACCGCACACTGCGCGAGGGTTGTGCCAGCGTGCTGCAGATGGACGGCTACAACGTCACGACGCTCGGTCGCGGGGACGAAGCGGTGGATCTCGTCAAGCGCCGTCGCTTCGATGTGGTGCTCGTGGATCTCTACATGACACCGGTTTCCGGGATGGAGATCCTGAAGGCGACGCTCGCCACGCACAAGGATACGATCGTCGTGGTGATGACCGGGAATCCCAGTGTCACCACGAGCATCGAGGCGCTGCGCGCGGGGGCTTGGGACTATCTGCCGAAGCCGTTCTCCGCCACGCATCTCCAGGTGCTGGTGGGTCGCGCCTGCCATGCCGTCCTGGTGTCGCGCGAGACGCGCGACCTGAAGACGCAGCTGCTCAAGCAGAGCGGCCACTCGGACAAGATCACGCTGCTCGGTGTCTCGCCGGCGTTTCGCAAGGCCGTGGATCTCGCGCGCAAGGTGGCGAGCACGGATGCGTCGGTGATGATCATGGGCGAGAGCGGCACGGGGAAGGAGGTCATCGCGCAGTTCATCCATGCGCACAGTCGTCGGGCCTCGCGGCAGCTCGTGCCGATCAACTGTGCGGCGCTTCCCGAGGGGCTGCTGGAGTCCGAGCTGTTCGGGCATCGCAAAGGGGCGTTCACCGGGGCGGATCGGGACAAGCCGGGGCTGCTCGAGATCGCGAACGGTGGCACGCTCTTCCTGGACGAGCTCACGGAGATGTCGCTGCCGCTGCAGGCCAAGCTGCTGCGCGTGATCCAGGACGGTGTGGTGCGCCGGGTAGGCAGCGAGAAGGAGGACGCCGTGGTCGATGTGCGCTTCATCTCGGCCACGAACCGGATTCCGCAGGAGTGCGTGGCCAAGGGGACGCTGCGCGAGGATCTGCTGTATCGCTTGCGCGTGGTGCCGATCCACCTCCCGCCGCTGCGCAAGCGCCAGGAGGACATCTCGCTGCTCGCGAACCACTTCCTCACGATCTACTGGGACCGGCACCGCGGGCCTAACGAGGCATCGCCCAAGCTCTCCGACGCGGCGATCGAGTTCCTGCGCTCGCGCCAGTGGCGCGGCAACGTGCGCGAGCTGCAGAACGTCATCGAGCAGCTCGCCGTGCTCACCGAAGCGGGGCACGTGGTCCAGCCCGACGACGTGCCCATCTACGAGGACGCGGCCACGGGCTCCGCCGCGAACGGGCTGCCCACGAGCGTGCTGGGCGAGCCGTTCCATCTCGCCAAGGAAAAGCTCATCGCGCAGTTCGAGAAGGAATACCTCGCGCAGCTCGTGGCTCGCGCCGGCAGCAACATGTCCAAGGCTGCCCGGCTGGCCAACATCGATCGCACCACGCTGTACCGCCTGATGGAGAAGCACGGCTTCCGGCGCGAAGAGCTGGTCGGCTCGTTCGACGAGTGAGCATGGCCGCGGCAGGCCCCCGGCAATCGGACGACTCGGGCGGGGTAGAGGGGGCGGCCGGCGAGCAGCGGGAGCACGAGGGCGTGGAACCGGCCCGCACGGCGAGCCGCCGCGGGCGCGGAACGGAACCGACCACGCCGGTCGACGTCCGCGCTTCCACCTGGCGGGCGCTCACGGGCGCGGCCGCGGATGTCACGGCTTCCTGGCCCCTGGGGGAGCATACCGCGGCCTCGACGGCCGACGTGCGCACCGCCGTCGGCATTCTGGCCGACGCGGTGCGGCAGGCCGCCATCGGAGGGCCACTGCGCGTGGGCGGTCTGCCGACCTTCCTTCCGGCGCGACGCGTGCTGGAGCGGCTCCGGCGCACCTTCCTGGAGCACGCCGAAGCCGCCGACGTGCGCGATCACGCCGCCGGGATCCTCGTGATCGTCCATGCCTTCGAGCGCGTCCAGATCGAGCTCGACCTCGATGCCGCGCATCGCTTCGCCTCGCGGCTTTCCGGCGACGACGCGCAGCAGCTCGTCGTGGAGATGGCGCATGACATGCGCTCCCCGCTCGGCTCCATCCTCATCCTCGCGGAGCGGCTCCGCGCGGGCGCCGGTGGTGACCTGTCAGCGATCCAGCAGCGCCAGCTCGGGCTCATCTACAGCGCGGCCTTCGGGCTCAGCGCGCTGGCCGGCGACGTGATCGAGCTCGCGCGCGGGGGCACGACGCTGGTGGACCAGGACCCCATCCCCTTCTCGGTCTCCGACGTCCTGCAATCGATCCTCGACATCCTGCGCCCCATGGCGGAGGAGAAGCGTCTGACGATGAAGGCCGTGGGGCCCGCGGGTGACGTGCGCGTGGGGCATCCCTCGGCGCTCAACCGCGTGCTCCTGAATCTCGCGACGAACGCCATCAAGTTCACGAACGCCGGATCCGTCGAGGTCCTCTGCCGCGAGCTGGATCGCGCGCGCATCGAGTTCTCCGTGCGCGACACCGGCCGCGGGATCCCGGATCGCGTGCTCGCGAATCTCTTCGAGTCCTTCCGGCAGCGTCAGGTGCCCGGTGACTACGCGTTCTCGAGCGCGGGGCTGGGCCTCTCGATCTGCCAGAAGCTCGTGCGCGCCATGGGAGGCGAGCTCCACGTCGAGACCGAGCTCGAGAAGGGGACGCGCTTCCATTTCACGGTGGAGCTGCCACAGCCGGCGCGCATGTGACGCGTGACTCGGTCGGCACAAACGCCCATTACGACAGAGGACAGAGAGGACGACACGAGGATGTCCTCCTGTGTGTCCGCCGTGTCAGCGGTCGAGGCATTTCCAGACGGGATCAACCAGCCTGGCGGCTCGCGCGAGCCACGGCCGGGTCACGAGTCCCATGCGTGATCTGGACTTTCCGCCACGCGCCGACGCACGTTTAGGCGTCCCCACTCCGGGCTCGAGATGACTTCCCGCCGATCCTTCGTGTCTTCGATGATGCGTGCCGGGGTCGTGATTCCGGCGATGCCCGCCGCCTTCAATACGTCGGCGTTTCGCACGCTCTTCCGGGCGGACGAGATGGTGCGCGGCCGCGACGCCGCCGCGGTCGCCGACGACGAGGACTACTGGTCGGAGATCGCGCGCGCCTTCGACGCCGATCGCACGCTCGTGAACCTCAACAACGGCGGCGTGAGCCCCGCGCCGACCCACGTGCTCGACGCCATGATCCGCGATCTCCGCTTCTCGAACGAGATTCCGGTGGAGCACATGTGGGGCGTGCTCGAGCCGCGCATCGAGAGCGTCCGGCGCGATCTCGCGCAGATGTTCGGCTGCGATCCCGAGGAGATGGCGATCACGCGCAACGCCTCCGAGTCGCAGGAGACGATGATCCTGGGCCTCGACCTCAGGCGCGGCGACGAAGTCATCGTCACCAACCAGAATTACGGGCGCATGCTCACCACGTGGGACCAGCGCGCCCGGCGCGATGGCCTCGTGGTGAAGTCGATCTCGTTCAAGGTACCGCCGCCGTCGGACGACTACATCGTCGAGCAGTTCCGCCAGGCCATCACGCCCCGCACGCGCGTCATCGAGGTCACGCACATCACGAACCTCACGGGCCAGATCCTCCCGGTGCGCGCCATCGTCCGGATGGCCCGGGAGCGCGGAATCGAGGTCCTCGTGGACGGCGCACATGCGTTCGCGCACTTCCCGTTCACGCGCGACGAGCTGGAGTGCGACTACTACGGCACGAGCCTGCACAAGTGGCTGCACGCGCCGATCGGTACGGGCTTTCTCTACGTGCGCCGGGAGCGGATCAAGTCGCTGTGGCCGCTCATGGCGGCGCCGGCTTCGATGGACGAGAACATCCGGAAGTACGAGGAGATCGGCACGCATCCGGCGGCGAACCACAACGCCATCGCCGTGGCCATCGCGTTCAATCGCGGGATCGGGCTCGACCGCAAGGCCGCGCGGCTGCGCCACCTGCGCGATCGCTGGGCGAAGACGCTGCAGCGCGAGAGTGACCGCGTGAAGATCCTCACCCCGCTCGACGACCACTCCTGCGGGATCGCGATGCTCCACGTCGAGGGCCTGGAGACACCGAAGCTCCGCGACTGGCTGTGGGGGAAGCACCGGATCATGACCACGCCGATCATGCACGCGGAATTCAACGGGCTGCGCATCACGCCCAGCGTCTATACCACGCCCGACGAGATCGACCTCTTCGTCGACCGCGTGCAGTCCGCCATTCGCCGGGGACTCGCCTAGCGAGGTCCGGCCGGCGGGTCACGGGCATCCGGTCCCGCGTCACCGGCGCGCGGCGAGCCAGAACGCGCTCGCGAGTCCGATCACCATGATCGCGCGCCGCACGAGCTCCTGCGGCACGCGCTGCGCCAGCCGTGATCCACCGTAGCCGCCCGCGATCGCGCCCGCGGCCATCGCGATTGCCACGGGCCAATCCACGAGCCCGGAGAACGCGAACGTCGCCGCCGCCACGGCGTTCATGCACAGCCCTCCCCAGTTCTTGAGGCCGTTCATGCGGTGGATGCTCGTGAACCCCATGAACCCCAGCGCGGCGAGCATGAGTATCCCGATCCCCGCGCCGAAGTAACCCCCGTAGACGGCCACGGCGAACTGGTAGCCCAGGACCGCCGGCGGCGGCGTGCGGTCCGTGGGATCGCCGCGGCGCGCCTCGTCGCCCGGGGCGGCCGCGCCGCGACGGCGACGCAGGATCGTCATCAGTGGGCGTTGCGCCATGAAGAGGACTGTTGCGAGGAGCACCAGCCAGGGCACGACCTGCTCGAAGCGCTCGGCGGGAGTGGCCAGGAGCAGCAGGGCGCCGAGCAGGCCGCCGACGAGGCTGGGGAGCGCGAACCACGCGGCCCAGCGGCGGGCGCCAGCCAGGGCGTCGCGATACCCCCAGATGCTCCCCAGCGCTCCCGGCCACAACGCCACCGTGCTCGTGGCATTGGCGACGATCGGCGGCACGCCCAGTCCGACGATGGCGGGAAACGTGACGAGCGTCCCGCCACCCGCGATGGAGTTGATGGCACTCCCGGCCGCGGCCGCGATCACGATGAGGACGTAGCGAGCGGCTTCCGAATCGAGCGTGACGATTGTGGCGGCCTGGGGTGGGGACGAGAGGGGGAGATCGGGACGGGCGCGGCGCCGCGCGACGGCGCGGGCGGACCGCGCGGGCCGGTCCCGCGCGCTCGGAGCGGAACGATACGCGCGGAACCGTGCGCGGCAATATGAGGCGCGGCGCCGCGTTGCTACCTTTCGTCAGAGCGTCGCACGGCGCGGCGCCTGGCAACCGACGGAGAAAGAGGGCATGAGCACCACGGTGAAGCCCGGCTCGGCCGGGACGACCGCCACCGAGACGCTGGAGATCCGCGACAGCCGCACCGGCCAGACGTACACGGTGCCGATCGTGGACGGCGCGATCCGCGCGATCGATCTGCGGCAGATCCGCGTCGATGCCGGCGACTTCGGCCTCATGAGCTATGACCCCGCGTTCCTGAACACGGCGTCATGTCGGAGCGCGATCACCTACATCGACGGCGACCAGGGCATCCTGCGCTATCGGGGCTACCCGATCGAGCAGCTGGCCGAGCAGGCGAGCTTCCTCGAGGTGGCGTACCTGCTGCGTCACGGCGAGCTGCCGAACCAGTCGCAGTACGATCAGTGGATGCACGACATCACGTTCCACACGTACGTGCACGAGAACATCAAGCGGTTCCTGATGGGATTCCGCTACGACGCGCATCCCATGTCGATGCTCGCGAGCAGCGTCGCCGCGCTCTCGGCGTTCTATCCCGAGGCCAAGAGCATCTTCGATGAGCAGCAGCGCTACATCTCGATCATCCGGCTGCTCGCGAAGATGCCGACGATCGCCGCGTTCTGCTACCGGCACTCCAAGGGGCTGCCGTTCGTCTACCCGGACAACCATCTCCCGTACAGCGCGAACTTCCTCTCGATGATCGCGCGGATGAGCGAGCCGCAGTACGAGGCGCATCCCGCCTTCGTGAAGGCGATCGAGGTGCTCTTCATTCTGCACGCCGATCACGAACAGAACTGTTCCACGAACGCGGTGCGCGCCGTGGGCTCGTCACATGTCGATCCCTTCAGCGCGATCGCCGCCGGCGTGACGGCGCTGTACGGTCCGCTGCACGGCGGCGCGAACGAGCAGGTGCTGCGGATGATCGAGCGCATCGGCAGCGTGGCCAACGTGCCGAAGTTCATCGAGGAGGTGAAGGGCGGGAAGGGCGGCGAGCGGCTCATGGGCTTCGGGCATCGCGTGTACAAGAGCTACGACCCGCGCGCGAAGATCGTGAAGCAGCTCGCCTACGACGTCTTCAAGGTCACGGCGATGGACAAGGACCTGGAGATCGCGCTGGAGCTGGAGCGGATCGCGCTGGCCGACGACTACTTCATCTCGCGCAAGCTGTACCCGAACGTGGATTTTTACACGGGCCTGATCTACCGCGCGATGAAGTTCCCGACCGAATACTTCACGGTGCTCTTTGCCGTGGCGCGGACCGCGGGGTGGCTCGCGCAGTGGGAGGAGATGCTGCTCGACAAGGAGCAGAAGATCGCTCGACCGCGGCAGATCTACACGGGTCCTGACGAGCGGGAGTACCGCAGCACGCTGGACCGTTCCCATCGCGTCACGAAGCGTTAGGCGCCCCGCCGCGGTGGTGAGGGGCGCCGGCCCCGCGGCCGGCGCCTTCCCGGTGGGGCCGGTGGGGTGGTGACGGCCCGATCGGCGGCCAGTCGTGCGCACCAGTCGGCCGCGGGACAGATGCCGCAGTGCCGGACGCGTGCGGTGCACACCGTGGCGCCCAGCTCGATCAGCGCCTGGTTGTGCGTCCAGGCCACGTCGCCGCGCCGCGGCAGGATCGTCTCGGCGATCTGCCACAGCCGGCGCAGCGCGGCCGGCGAGCGGCGCTCGAGCGGCGGATGGAAGATGCGCGCCAGCACGCGCGCGACGTTGGTGTCGACGAGCGCCGCGCGCCGTTCGTACGCGAACGAGGCCACCGCGCCCGCGGTGTATGCCCCGATACCGGGCAACCTCCGGAGCGCCGCCGGGTCCTCGGGCAAGCGGCCGTCGCCGCCGTCACACGTGACGACGCGCGCCAGGCGGTGCAGGTTCGCGGCCCGCGCATAGTACCCCAGTCCCTGCCAGGCCTCGCGGACCTGCCCGGGCCGCGCGCGCGCCACGGCGTGCAGCGTCGGGAACCGCGCCACGAAGGCGTCGTAGAACTCGAGCACGCGCGACACCTGCGTCTGCTGGAGCATCAGCTCCGACACCAGGATCTGATACGGGTCGCGGATGTGGCGCCACGGCAGGTCGCGTCCGTGCCGGCGGTACCAGGCGCGCAACCGCCGCGAGAACGCGCGCGCCAGCTCGGGGGACGGCAGCGCTCCGGTGGCGGGGCGCGCGCCACCTCCGGTCTGTCCCGCGCGCGGCGGGCGCGCGGCCGGCGCGGCACTCGAGCGGCGCGACTCGTCAGGCGCCGTGTCCCGCATCCGCCTCAGCGAGGATCCCAGGTCGGCTCGGCGGAGAAGAGCCCGTCGGGCCCCCCGGTCGCGTACGCGAGCAGCACACCGAAGACGACGCTCACCACGCCCGAGGCGGCGGTCAGCCAGCGCCGCGCCGTGGCCATCCGCGTGACCGCGAGCGACGCGGGGAACGCAATCAGCACCGTGACCAGCGCCATGCCCAGAATCGTGCCCACGCCGAACAGGCCGAGATACCCCAGCGCCCAGGCCGGACTGGGCACCACGGCCAGGACGAGCAGCGCGACGGCCGCCGACCCTGCCAGGCCGTGGACCATTCCGACGAGGAGCGGGCGCGCGGCGGACGGCGCCGGCGCCTCGGTGCGTCGCGCACTGAGCAGATTCAGAATCCCCAGCAGGATCAGCATCAGCGCCACCGCGAACTCCATGGCCAGGCCGACGCGCGGCGAGATGGCGACCCGCAGCAGGACGATCGCGCCACCCACGACCAGGATCGTGATCGTGTGTCCCACACCCCAGAGTGCCCCCGCGCCCGCCGCCCGCCGAACGCTGGGCGTACGCGTGGCGATCGTGCCGATCGCCACGACGTGATCCGGATCGACTGCGTGCCGGACGCCGAGCAGGAAGCCGAGCAGGGCGAGGGAGAGGGCGCTGAGCATGGGGGTGGAATATAGTGGGGAAGGGATCAGGGATTGGGGAACCGGGAGCGGGGAGTCGGGAGAACACGCGAGGGTGGCAGTCGTCCGAACATGCTACAGTGAGCGCCACCTGTCCCGAATCGGGAGTCAGGGAATGGCGGTCAATCCGACGGCAATTCCCTCGCGCCCGGCGCCGAGCCCGCATCGGGCCACCGCCTCCCCCGGCCGGCATACGGCTCCGGCCTTCACGGACCAGCCGCCGCGTCGGAGCACCCGTGCAAAGAGCCCCGCCGGGTCTCGGCGGGGCTCCCTGAGGTACGACCGGCCCGCAGGGCTACTGTCCGATGCACTGCTGCCCGGTGGGGGTCGTCGCGTTAGGTGGATCGTTCGGGTTCCGCGCCGCCTGCGCTTCCGGCGCGGGAATGTTCGGGTTGGTGTTGCGCTCGCTGAACGCGTAGAACGGCCGGCCCGGGATCTCCGTCGCCGTGCCGGCGGGCGCCAGGTTCGGCACGCACGTCCGCTTGTAGTCGTTGTACGCCTCGATGTTCTGGAAGAGCGTGATCCACTTCTCGATCATGATGTCGTGGATCAGCTGCCCGCCGCTGGTGCCGATCGGCCCCAGGCCCGCGCCGGCGCGTACCGCGTTGAGTGACTGCCGTGCGAGGGCGTCGTTCCCGGTCTGCGCCGCCGCCTCGGCGAGGATGAGCTGGTTCTCGCTCCACGTCACGAGCGGCTGCGAGTACGCGGGGTTGAGACGCAGCACCGACGGCAGGGAATGCGTGGCGGTCTGCGGCTCGCCCTGTTCCGCGCCTTCGAACTCGCCCGCCTGGTTGGTGCGGAAGTAGTTCGAGAGCCGCGGATCGTTCCGTGCGACCATCGTGTCGACCAAGGTCTTGCCCGCGCGCATGTAGCTGTCGCGATCGCGGAAGAACTGGTGCCAGATGTTCGCCTCCGTCGCGGACTCCGAGTGCACCGACTTGAAGTCGCCGGCGGAATCGGCGATGCCCAGCTGCGCCTCGGCCAGCGCGAGCGCGTAGTTCCCGGGCGTCACCTCCGCGGTGTGCAGGTAGAACCGTGCCTTCAGCGTGTGCGCGAGCCCCAGCCAGAGCTGCGGATCGCCGCCGTACACGAAGTCCGAGGGTCCCGGTCCGGTGCCCTGCGCCGCGGTGAGATCCGCGATGGCGCGATCGAGCACGGCCTGCACGGAATCATAGACCTGGAGCTGTGGATCGAGCGCGGGCTGGTCCACCCCCGCGACGGCCTCGCTGTAGGGGATGTCGCCCCAGATGCTGGCGGCCATGCCCATGACGAGGCCCTCCCACGCCTGCGCGATCCCACGGTAGACGAGGTCGTTCGCTTCCGTCGCCTGCTCCTGGATCGCGCGCAGGTCGCGGAGTCCGCCGCCCCCATAGAAGTCGTTCCACTCGTCCGAGAAGTCGTCCTCGGTGATGTCGTACAGTGCCTGTTGGATGTACTGCCGGTCCGTTCCCGCCATCTGCTGCGTCCACATGCTCGTCATGCGCGAGAGCGAACCGGTCAACTGGATGAACT
>DATIGO010000356.1:0-5261 GCA_035454665.1 Gemmatimonadaceae bacterium
CGACCTTGTCGTTCATCGAGTAGCCGATGACGGTGAGCACCGCACCGACCACAAAGAGGGTGACCTCGAGGTTCATGTACTTGATGAACGCGAGCGTCGCGACGATGTCGTGCAGGGTCGCCAGCACGGCCGCCACCGAGAAGCGCCACTCGAACCGCCAGGCCAGGTAGAGCAGCGTCATGCCGAACGCGATGAGCATCGCGATGGCGGCCTGCTGCCGCAGCTCGCTTCCCACCTTGGGGCCGACCGTCTCGCTCAGGAGCACGCGATACGACCCCGCGCCGTAGCGGCCGTCGAGGGCCGCGCGGATCCGCGCGGCCACGCGCTCCGCGCCCGCCGCCTGCTCCTCCACCGCCTCGGACTCCTGCGCCCGGATGGCGAGCGCGTTCGCGCCGAACGTGGAGATCTCCGCCCCGGGCACGCTGTTCTCCGCGAGCAGCGCCCGGACCTCGCCCACGTCGGGCGGTTCCTGGAACTCCACCTGCAGAAGCGTGCCGCCGGTGAACTCGATGCCGTAGTTGAAGCCGCTGAAGAGGATCAGCGGGATGGCCGGCAGGATGAGGATCGCGATGAAGATCGCGGCCTGCTTCCGCAGCCGGATGAAGTCGATCTTGGTGTTATGAAGAATGCGAAGCATCAGATACTCAGCGCGCGAGCGCCCTGCGAGCGATTCAACCAGACATAGAAGAGCGTGCGTACCACGAAGATCGCGCTCATCAGCGACGCCGCGATCCCGGCCAGCAGCGCGACGGCGAAGCCGCGCACCGGTCCGGTTCCGAACTGATACAGGATCGCCGCCGTGAGTGCCGTCGTGACGTGCGTGTCGACGATGGCACTCCACGCGTGATCGAAACCTTCGTTGATCGCGGTGCGCACGGTCTTGCCGCGATCGAGCTCCTCGCGGATGCGCTCGAAGATGAGGAAGTTCGCGTCGACCGCCATGCCGATCGAGAGCACGAAGCCCGCGATACCGGGCAGGGTGAGCACCGCGTTGAATCCAGCCAGCACCGCCAGCGTGACGAGTCCGTAGAACATGAGCCCGAGCACGGCGAGGAAGCCGGAGAAGCGGTAGTACACCACCATGATGAGAATCACGAGCACCACGCCGAGCGCGCCGGCCGAGAGCCCCTGCCGGATCGCGTCCTCACCGAGGCTGGCCCCGATGTTGCGCGCTTCGACGATCGTCAGCGGCACGGGGAGGGAGCCCGCACGGAGCACCAGCGCCAGATCCTGCGCCGCCTGCAGATTGCGGCCACCCATCGTGATCTGGCCCCGTGTGCCGATGGCGCTCTGAATGACGGGCGGGCGTCCCATGACGCGATCGTCGAGCACGATCGCCATGTAGTCCTGGATGTGCCGACCCGTCTCGCTGCGGAAGCGACGTCCCCCCTCGTTGTTCAGCTCGAACTGAACGACCGTCCCTTCGATCGGATCCTGGTTCGGCACTGCGCTCGTGATGTACCGGCCATCGATGATCTCGCGCTCGTTGACCACATAGAACGGGCGAAAGATCTCCGACCCCATCGCCAGCGTGTCGCCGCCCCAACGGATCACCTTCCCGGGTGGCAGCGCCGCCCGCACGGCCGGGAGCGAGAGGTAGTACTCCGCCGTTGGTACATCCGGCTCTGCAATCAGGTACTCGCCCGGAATGGAGCCGACCTGGATGAGACTGCTCAACGGCCCCGCCGTGGTGTTCAGTCCGGGGATCGCGCTGGAATCACCCTGCGCGGAGTCACCGGAGCCGGCGGCGCTGTCGCGCGGGACAAAGAGGTTGCCGATCCCGGATGGGCTCTGGCCCGAGCCGGGCGTCACGGGAACCTGACGGGCGCTGGTGCTCGAATCTCCCGAAGGGCGACGCGCCGCGGACGCGACCTGCTCGCGGACGATCTGATCCAGACGCGGCATGACGCGCTCGAGCGCCCGCGTCTCGTCCGTGATCATGAACTGGAGGAATGCCTGCTTGCGGACGACTTCCTCGGCACGTGCGGGATCGTCGATGCCCGGCAACTCCACGATGATGCGGTTCTCTCCGGCCTTCTGCACAACGGGCTCGGCTACGCCGAATTCGTCGATGCGCGTGCGCACCACCTTGATGGCGCGATCGAGCGCGTCCGCCCGGTCCGCGACGGCGCCCCTCGACTCATCGATCTCGAGCGCGAGGTACATGCCCCCCTGGAGATCGAGTCCGCGCTTGAGCGGTACGCGCCGAACCGTGTCGTACACGAACACCCCATCGCGCCTCGTACGCTCGATCACGGTGCGCGGCAGCAGCGCCCAGATCGAGGCGAGAATCGTGGCGGCGATGATGAGGAGACGAGCCTTCAGTGAGCCCATACGGAGAACCGGTGAAAAGACGCCTTGCGAGAGCTATGAAGGTTAGGTCTCGCGGGGGGGAGAGTCAACGGTAAGCTCGTACTGCAAAGTGGCGTGGCTCAAGCGGTTGCGAGGAGTGCTTCGCGCGCCGTCAGGGCATCCCGCTCGAGCTGGGCCACGAGGGCCTGCGCATCCGCGAATCGCTGCGTATCGCGCAGCCGCCTCACGAAATCGATTCGTACCCGGCAGCCATAGAGGTCTCCCTCGGCCTCGAAGAGGTGCGCCTCGAGCGCCACGCGGTCGTCGCCGAACGTGGGGCGGGAGCCGAGGTTGAGCATTCCGCCGAAGGTCCCCCCGGGCGTCTGGACCCGCACCGCATAGACCCCTTCGGGGGGAAGGAGTTTCCGCGGCGAGGGGAGCGGCACGTTG
This sequence comes from Gemmatimonadaceae bacterium, assembly GCA_035454665.1. Taxonomy (GTDB): domain Bacteria; phylum Gemmatimonadota; class Gemmatimonadetes; order Gemmatimonadales; family Gemmatimonadaceae; genus DATIGO01. The sequence goes on from DATIGO010000356.1 coordinate 2,743, forward strand.
ATCGTGGGGAAGCCGAGCAGCCGGCCACGCCTCTCCCCGCGGGCCACCCGTCCGCTCACGGCGTAGGAGCGGCCGAGGCCCGCCGCCGCGCGCGCCAGGTCTCCGCCGGCGACGGCCCGACGGATTGCCGTGGATGAGATGGGCTGCCCGCTGGCGGTGGTGACGGGAGGAATCACGCTCACGTTGAAGTGGCGGGACGCGCCGAGCCGGCGCAGCGTCTCGACGTTCCCCGAGCGATTCCGCCCGAAGCCGTGATCGTGGCCCATGAGGAGGTCGTGCATGCGCAGGCGCTGGAGGAGGATCTCGTCCACGAAGCGCTCCGCCTCGAAGCTCGCCAGCGCGTGCGTAAAGGGCATGATCACGACGTAATCGACGCCGCTCTCGGCGAGGACTTCCAGCTTCTCCTCGCCCAGGGTGAGCAGCGGTGGCGCAGCGGGCGGGTTGACGATCTCGAGGGGGTGTGGGTCGAAGGTCAGGAGGACGCTCCGGACGTCGAGCTCGCGTGCCCGCTCGACGAGCCGGCGCAGCACGTCGCGGTGTCCGAGGTGGACGCCGTCGAAGGTGCCCACGGTGACGGCGGTGCGCCGCACGTCCGGAGGCAGACCTGACGCCAGGGATGCGGCGCGCTCAGGAGGCAACGAGCACCACCCGCGGCCACCACTGATCCTTCAGGCGGTCGGCGATCGCGACGAGCGTTCCGTCCGGATCGAGCAGCGCGGCGCGGGCCCCCTCGACCGTGGCGGTGACGGCACGCCCGTGGCGCACGTGCTCGACCGAAGCCTCGTCGAGCCGCTCGCGGGGAATCCCCACCAGCGCGTCCACCATCGCGCGGGGACGGGTGTCCGCATTGATCGCGTCCAGCGGGAGAGCGTCCCGCACGTCGAAGGGACCGATGCTGAGGCGTCGCAGCTCGAGCAGGTGCGCCGCAGAGCCCGCGAGGCGGCCGAGATCGCGCGCGAGCGCGCGGATATACGTGCCTGTCCCGCAGGTGATCCGCACGCGCCAGGTGTCGACAGAGTGCTCCCGAATCTCCCACTCGTGCACGTGCACGGTGACGGGTTCGAGGCGCGCGGGTTCGCCGCGCCGCGCGAGCGCGTAGGCGCGGCGACCGCCGACCTGCTTGGCCGAGTAGTCCGGCGGCACCTGGCTCACCTCGCCGGTGAGCCGGGAGATCGCGACGCGAACGCTCGACTCGTGCGGCAGCGGCGCGGACTCGGTTGGCGCTCCGGTGCGATCGTCGGTTTCGGTCGCGACGCCGAAGCGGATCACCGCTTCGTACGTCTTGGGCTCCGAGGGAGTGAAGCGCGCGAGCCGTGTGGCGGATCCCGCCAGGACCACCATCAGGCCGGTCGCAAAGGGATCGAGCGTCCCCGTATGCCCGGCGCGCGACGCGCCGATCGCGCGCCGGACGACGCTCACGACGTCCTGCGACGTGAGGCCCGCCGGCTTGTCGACGAGCAGCATTCCCTCAGTCGAGGTCACCGGCATCGGGATCGACGACGTCGCCCGACTTGATGCGGGAGAGGAGCGTGTCGATGCGCGCCGCGCGCTCGATAGTGGGATCGAGCCGGAAGTCGATCTCCGGCGCGGCGCGCAGGCGCATCGAGCGGCCGAGCCGGTGCCGCAGGTGGCCGGCGAGCGAGGCGAGGCCCTCCATCGTGCCGCGCTTCTCCTCGTCCGTCCCCATGACGCTCACGAATACCTTGGCATGCCGCAGATCGCGGGTGACCTCGACGGCCGTGACGGTCACGAACGCCTGGATACGCGGGTCTTTCACGCCCTCGGCGAGGAAGGTCGCGACCTCTTCGCGGATGGCTTCGGCGAGGCGGTCGGAACGACGGGGATCACTCGGCATAGTCGCGGGTGGTGCGGGATGAAGCGGCCGGCCGCGGCGCGGTCGCGGCGCGGCCTACGAACCTGCCGCGTCGGGCTGCAGTGACCGCGCGACCTGCTCCTTGCGGAAGCACTCGATGACGTCGCCGACCTTGATGTCGTTGAAGTTCTCGATGCCGATCCCGCACTCGTACCCCTCCTTCACCTCGCGGACGTCCTCCTTGAACCGGCGGAGTGACGAGATGGAGCCGGCGTAGACCTCGACGCCGTCACGCACGACGCGCACCCGCGACTGGCGGCTGATGACACCACTGCGGACCGAGCAGCCGGCAATGGTGCCGACCCGCGACACCTTGAAGATCTCGCGCACCTGCGCCTCGCCCAGGATGACCTCACGTTCTTCCGGACGCAGGAGGCCCTCGAGGCGGGCGCGGATGTCATCCACCGCCTCATAGATCACCTTGTACAGCTTGATGTCCACGCCTTCACGCTCGGCGGCAGCCCGCGCGTTGTTGTCGGGACGGACGTGGAAGCCAACGATGATGGCGCCGGCGGTGCGCGCGAGCAGGATGTCGCTTTCGGTGATCGCGCCGACGCCGCGGTGAATGACCTGGATCTGCACCTCGGCGTTCGAGAGGTGCGAGAGCGCATCGGCGAGGGCTTCGGCTGGACCGCCCTGGTCCGCC
>DATIGO010000357.1:0-38306 GCA_035454665.1 Gemmatimonadaceae bacterium
GCCATCACGCTGGACGTCTTCCTCCCCGACATGCTGGGCTGGACGGTCCTCAACAACCTCAAGCTCGACCCCGCCACACGCCACATACCGGTGCAGATGCTTTCGATCGAGGAGGAGCGGCAGCACGGCCTCGCGCACGGCGCCTTCTCCTATCTCGTGAAACCCGCCACCACCGACGCGCTCGAGAATGCCATCGATCGGATCCGGAGCTACGCCGCGCCGCACACCAAGCGGCTGCTCGTGGTCGAGGACAACGCGATCGAGCGCGAGCGCGTGGTCGAGCTCCTGGCGCACGACGACATCGAGGTCACGGCGGTGGCCACGGCGCATGAAGCGCTGGAGGCGTTGCGCGCTCAACCGTTCGGCTGCTGCGTCGTCGACCTGCGGCTCCCCGACATGAGCGGGTTCGAGCTGCTGCAGCAGGTGCACGACGATCCGGCCCTGCGCGACGTCCCCGTCGTCGTCTACACCGGAAAGGACCTCACCGAGGCCGAGGAGGCGCAGCTCCGGTCGATCGCGCGCAGCGTCGTCCTCAAGGACGTCCGCTCCCCCGAGCGGCTCTTCGACGAAACGGCCCTTTTCCTGCATCGCGTCGTGGCCGACCTGCCGGCGTCGCGGCAGCAGCTCCTGCAGCGGCTCCACGGATCCAACGACGTGCTCCGGAACCGCAAGGTGCTCGTCGTCGACGACGATGCCCGGAACATCTTCGCGCTCACCTCCGCGCTCGAGAACTACGACATGCATGTCGTCGGCGCCACGAACGGCCGGCAGGCAATCGAGCTCATCCACCAGGCGCCGGACCTGAGCGCGGTGCTCATGGACATCATGATGCCGGACATGGACGGATACGAAACGATTCGGCAGATTCGTGGCGACCCGCGCCTGCGCGCGCTGCCGATCCTCGCACTCACCGCCAAAGCGATGAAGGGGGATCGGGAGAAGTGCCTGCAGGCGGGCGCCTCCGACTACATCGCCAAGCCCGTGAACACGGACCAGCTCCTGTCCCTCTTGCGGGTCTGGCTGCACAGGTGATGATCCGATGACCACTCCGTCTCCAGCCACGCCGGAAGTCGCGTCGCCCCAGGGAGCCGCGCGCGCGACAGACGATCAGGTGCGCGTGCTGCTCGTGGACGACGACGTGCGCAACCTCGAGACGCTCGAGGTCACGCTCGCCGAGAGCGGTTGCCAGCTCATGCGTGCCCAGTCGGCCGACGAGGCCCTGCTGCTGCTGCTCGAGCACGACTTCGCCGCGATCGTCCTCGACATCCGGATGCCCGAGATGAACGGGCTCGAGCTCGCGCAGCTCATCAAGAGCCGCAAGCGCAACCGCGACGTCCCGATCCTGTTCGTGACCGCGTACCTGCTGGATGAGAAGGACATCGTGCAGGGGTACCGGCTCGGGGCGGCGAGCTATCTCACGAAGCCGCTGCATCCGGAGATCCTGCGCTCCAAGATCGCCGTCTTCGCGGATCTGTATCGGAAGCGCCGCGAGCTCCTGCTGGCCAACGAGGCGCTCGAGCACCAGGTGGCGGAGCGCAGGAAGGCCGAGGCGGCGCTGCGCGAAGTGAATCAGGAGCTCGAGCGGCGCGTCGAGGAGCGCACGGCGGACGTGGTGCAGGCAAACGAGGTCCTGCGCGCGAACCAGACGCGCCTGCGCGTGGCGCTCGACGCGGGACGCATGGGCACCTGGGAGCTGGACGAGGTCGCGCGCACGAGCCGGTTCGACGAGGTGCAGTGCGCCCTCCTGGGTCTGCGAGAGGGGACGACGACGCTGGGGGAGCGCGAGTTCTTCCGGCTGATCTACCCGGGCGACCTGAGCATCGTGCGGCGTGCCATGGAGGCCGCGCGCGCTGGCGCCCCGGAGGGCGGCGGCGCGTTCGAGGTCGAGTTCCGCGTGGTGCGGCCGAGCGATGGCGCCCTGCGCTGGCTCCTCGCGCGCGGGAGCGTGGCGACCGAGAGCGAGGGGCGCGTGACCCGGACCGCCGGCGTGAGCTTCGACATCACCGACCGCAAGCAGGCGGAGCACGCGCTCCAGGAGGCCGACCGCCGCAAGAATGCCTTCCTGGCGACGCTGGCGCACGAGCTCCGGAACCCCCTCGCGCCGATCAGCAACGCCGTGCACTATCTGCTGCTCAAGGGACCCGCGGAACCCGATTTCGTCGCCGCCCGCGACGTCATCGCCAGGCAGGCGCAGCAGCTCTCGCGCCTCGTGGACGACCTCCTCGACATCAGCCGCATCACGCAGGACCGCCTCGAGCTGCGGCGCGAGCCGGTCGAGCTGTCACGGATCGTGCACGCCGCGGTCGAGACGAGCCGACCCCTGATCGATGTGGAGCAGCACACCCTGACGGTCGAGGTGCCGCCGGAGCCGATCATGCTCGACGCCGACCTCACGCGCCTCGCGCAGGTCATCTCCAACCTGCTCAACAACGCGGCGCGCTATACCGAGCCCCGGGGCCACATCACGCTCGCGGCGACGCGCGACGCGTCAGGCGTCACGATCCGCGTGCAGGACACGGGGATCGGCATTCCGGCGGAGATCCTGCCCCAGGTATTCGACATGTTCGTGCAGGGGAACGGCGGGCGCGCGCGCGCGAGCGGCGGGCTCGGCATCGGGCTGGCGCTGGCCCGCCGCCTGGTGGAGCTGCACGGCGGGACGATCTCGGTTCGGAGCGCCGGGCCGGGCAGCGGCAGTGAGTTCGCGATCCGCCTGCCCGTGGCGAGCGTGCCGGCCGTCGACCAGCCCTCACACGAGGAGTACTACGCGAACCACCCAAGGGCCGCGCTCAGAGTGCTGGTGGTCGACGACAACCTCGACGCGGCCGACAGCCTGGCGACGCTGCTCCGCATGATGGGGAACGAGGTACAGACGGCACACGACGGGGTCGCGGCCGTGGAGGCCGCGGCGGCGTACGCCCCCGACGTCGCGCTCCTCGACGTGGGATTGCCGAAGCTCGATGGCTACGAGGTCGCGCGCCGCATCCGCGCGCGCGCCGATGCCGCCGATGGCCACTGCGCGCACCGCCCGGTGCTGATCGCGCTCACGGGCTTCGGACAGGAGTCGGACCGTGTGGAGTCGTTCCGCGCGGGCTTCGACCACCATCTCACGAAACCGGCGGACCTCAAGGCCCTGATGCAACTGCTGGCGGAACTCAGCGCGAGTCGCCGGTCAGAGGCGTTGCGGCACGCGGTCGGGGCCGCGGCGGAGGCATGACGGCTTGCCTCACGTCGGCGGGCTGATGGTGGTTGCCCGGATCTGAGACCTGCAGGAGCCATTGCCAGCGCTGTTCACACCGCGCGTGGCGCGCCCTGCGAGCCTTTTCCGTAGCGTTCCTGGACGAATGCCTCGACGGTTCCGGGTGAAACGCCGAAACGCTCCGCCGAGGCCTGCCATTCGGGGAAGACCCGGTCCCGCAGCGCGGAGAAGTAGCCGAGTCGCATCAACCGGGCGGCAAGCTCGTTGAAGGGGCGGATGACGAGCGGTACGTAGTGCAGCATGAACGTGGGGACGTGCTTCCGCTTCACCGGCACGCCCATCGACCGCTCCAGCAGGGAGACGAGCTCCAGATACGACACCGTCGACGGCCCGCCCACGTCGACCTCCTCGTTGCGGACATCCTCGCGCGCGAGGATGCGAACGGCGAACTCGGCCACGTCGTCGACCGCGATGTAGCACGAGCGGCGCGTGCCGTCACCGAACAGGATTGCCGTTCCGTTCTTCCGGATCCCCTCGGCCAGGATGCCGTCGATCCAGATATCCATGAACGCCACGGGTCGGATCAGGACGTACGGCAGGCCGCTCTGCCGGATCACTTCGTCCACCTGGTGCTTCACGCGGAAGTAGTCCACCGGGCTGTCGGGTCCGATGTCGCGCGCCGAGCAGTGCACGATCCGCCTCACGCCGGCGGCCTTCGCCGCCGCGCAGAGGTTCCGGTAGGCCCGCACGTCCACGCGCATGGGGCTCGAACTCCCCGCGCCCATCACGTTGTTCGCGGTGCTGAAGATCTGCCCGATCCCCTCACAGGCCCTTGCCACCGCGGGCGCGTCGAGCAGGTCGGTGGCGCTGATCTCCGCTCCGGCCGCCGCGAGGGCGTCGAGCCGCTCGTGGTTGCGGCCCAGGGCGCGAACGGGCACACCGGCCGCGAGGAGCTTCCGCGCCACGACACCGCCGAGCATTCCCGTGGCGCCCGCCACGAGCACGCGGTCCATTGCGGCCATTCGTCAGTCCCCGATGACGTTGGTAACGACCACGCGGCCGTCGTCGAGCAACACGACGTCGCGCGCGCAGGTGAGATCGTACGCCGGATCGCCGGCCGCCCCGCCGATCGTCGAGACGGGCGCGCTGTCGACGACGAGGCGCGGCGCCCGCGCGAAGGCGTCTCCAGGGTGTTCACGCACCGTGATGCCGTCGACCACCCGAATGGTCGCTTCCAGCGGCGTCGTGCTCGGCATGACCGACTCTGTCCTATCGCCCGCTCGACACGCCAGGGAGAGCCCTCCGAAGGCGATGACCGCAACTCGTGATGCGCGCCGCATACCGGCCTCCCTGAAGCAGTGACGAGCGAAAGTGACGGCTGACGACACCGTCGCCGCCCGCCCCACTCAGCACCCAGCTCCAGCAATCAGCAACCCGCAACCAGCTCCCTCTCTCACGGTACCACCCGCGCCCTCTGCTTCTCCTGCTCGATGTACCACTCCGCCTCGCGCAACAGCGCCTGCGCGTCGAACAGCACGCCGTCCTTGATCGTCCACGTCACGCCACCGTGCTTCCATTGCTCAGCGCGGGGCACCACGCCGTAGAAGCCGTATCCGCGCCCGTACAGCACCTTGAAGTTGTCGAGGGGATTCCCGTTCACGACCGCGAGATCCGCCGCGCACCCCACGCGAATCCCGCACCCCCGCTCCATGCCCAGCGCCTGCGCGGCGTTCGTGGTGGCCACCTTGATCACGTCGATCGGGTGGATCCCCGCCTCCTGCATGAGCTCGAGCTCGCGGATCAGCGCCACCCCTCCGATCTCCCCCTCGTCGCTTCCCGCCGTGAGCAGGCCGCCGCGCTCATGATACGTCTTCACCCACTTCATCCAGATCGCGAAGTTCCGCTTCCAGTTGATCTCGTCCTGCGTCGTCCACTCGCGCTTGAACGAACCGTGCACGCTGGAGTCCGGCCCCGCCGCGATCTGGCTCGGGTGCATCAGCGTTTCCTTGATCGGAAGCCCCGCCCGGCGCCACCAGTCGCGGTTGTCCTCGTACACCGTCATCGTCGGGTTCCAGTTGGTCCCGTTCCGGATCATGAGATCGATCACCTCGGAGAGCTTCTCCGGGTTCCGGTCCGCCTCGGACCAGAGCAGGCCAGCGTAGCGGAAGCGGTCCAGCTCATCCCAGTAGTTGTAGTCCGTCGGGAAGCTCTGCGAGCCGGTGAGCGCGGCGTCGGGTACGCCGTACCAGTGCTCGATGCTGCGCACCCCCGCCTCCGACGCCACGCGCGCGTCGCTCTCGGACACCTTGAGATCGACCATCACGAACATGCCCTGCTGCTTCGCCTCGTCGGCGATCGCCTTCATCACGTCGGGGTAATGCCCCGGGCTCTTCGACACCTTCACGCAATCGGCGCCGCGCTGCTTGAACGCCCGCACCATGGCGCGCGCCTTCTCCGGGGTGTTCCCCTCGTCCCACTGCCTGAGCGGCTGCGGCCAGCGCAGGCACAACACGAGCCTGGGCCCCACGATCTGGTTGGCCTCGAGCTGCTTCCGTTGCTCGGCCATGCGTTCCATGCCGGCACCGGTGCCCGCGTCGCGCACGGTGGTCACGCCGTGGCCGAGATAGAGCCGATACGCGAGATCGAGGGCGCGGGCGCCGAGGTCACCGTTAGGCGACGGCAGGTGCGCGTGCATCTCGACGAGGCCCGGCATCACGTACATCCCGCGCGCGTCGATCACCCGGTCCCCCGTGGGGCGCTGGAAGTCGCGGCCGTACCCCGCGGCGTTCACGGCGTCCATGGGCACCATGTCGACGATCACGCCGTTCTCGATCACGATGTCGACCGGCCCTTCGGGCGGCATGGCGCGATTGGTGCCGGGCGTCCCGCGCCCCGAGAGCACGGTGGCGCCGCGGATCACGAGGCGGTTCACGCGCTCGCCGCGCACGGTGCCCATGGGGAGCGTCGTGGGACCGTTGTTCGGCACGACGAGATTCTCCCGCACCGTCTGGGCGGCGGCCCGCGCCTGCAAGGGGAGGAGGACAAACGCGGCCGCGATCGCGGTGGGGAGCCAGAGTGCCGTTGGCACGATGCGCATGGGAGTCTCCGGACGTGCCGCGCCACGGCCCCACACCAGGGGGAGCGCACGCGGCGGCAGGGGAGACGCTACCGTTCCGGGGCGGGTCTCGCAACACGGCCCGGGGGGTGCTACCCTCTGGCGGTCCCAGCGCTTCGAGGAGTTTTCATGAGCGATCCCCAGCCCACCGACGCCGCGATGCGTCGCTTTCGCGGAACCCTGGCGCTCAGCGTGATCGGCGGCTCCGCGACCGGGGTCCTCGGCCTCGTGTTCGGTGTGCTGTCGTTTCTGTCGGACGATGGCGCGGCCGCGGGTTCGTGCTTCCTCGCCGCGGCGGTCGCGTTCGGGTTGCTCGCGAACGCGTTGCTGCGGAGGTGAACGGGTGTTGGTGTCGGCGTGAGACCGCACTCTCGATGTGCGAAAACGCATCGAGGCGAGGGCCGGGATCGGGGGAATCATGACGCGGATCGGGCGGACCCTTCCGAATCTGTGCGGATTGCACTGCTGAGAGAATCGAACTCCGCACGCGAGCCATCCGCGTGTCTCCGCCAGGATCCGCCAGATCCGCGTTCAGAATCCCCTGATTTCCCCCTCACCCCGATGCGTGTTCATCCATCGAGTGCCCCGACCGGCACCTACCGAGCCAGCGCGCGCGCCGCCGCCAGCAGTGCGTCGAGTCCGGCCCGATCGAACACCCGCCCGCCCTGCACCACCGCGAAGATCCGCTCCGTGCTCCGGATGTCCGCGATCGGATTCGCGTCGAGCAGCACGATGTCCGCGGCCCGGCCCGGTGCGATCATCCCCAGTGTGGACTCGAGCCCGAAGAACTGCGCCGGCCCCGCCGTTGCCCCCCACAACGCCTGCCGCGGCGTGAGCCCGGCTTCCTCCACCAGACGCCTGAGCTCCTCGTGCAGGCTGAAGCCGGGGTACACGAGCACCGAACCCGCGTCGGTGCCGGCGAGAATGCGGACGCCCGCCGTGTGCATGGGGCGCACGTCAGCCACACTGCTCACATACGCCTCGCGAATCAGGGCCGCGCGTTCCACACTGGGGTCGTCGGCGATCCGCTCGTCCACCTGCATCCGCCACCAGCCGAGCAGCCAGGGCGACGCATAGGCCAGGCGCGGATCCACCCGCGGCGCGTCGGGTCCGAAGATCAGGCGCTGCGCCGAGTCCCCCGACAGGGTCACGGCGCGCGAGACGACCAGCGTGGGGGTGTACCAGGTGCCGTTGCGGGCCAGACGGCGGTAGAGCGAATCGCGGATGGCCGCGTCGAGGCCACTCGTGGGCGGGACCAGGGCGTGCTCGATGTCCACCTGCCCGGAGTCCGACCCCACGGCGAGCCGGACCACGCTCGGCTGATGCCCCGCGACCTTGAGACCCGCCCGCCGGGCCTCGCGCAGAATCGCGAAGTAGGCCTCGGCCGACTGCATGGTGCGGACCTTCACGAAGTCCACGCGCAGCTTCACGAGGGAGTCGATCACGCGCCGGGCATCGGCGGCGTTGCCCACGCCCAGGCGATACGGCAGGATGCGCGGCGCAAGGCGCCCGCCGAGCCCGGCATCGCGCTCCCGCACGCGCGCCAGATACGCGGGACTCTCGAGGAGAGGGCCCGGCGTGAGGATGCGTGGACCCGCGAGCGTCCCGGCCGCCATCCGCGCCTGCCAGGCGCGCGTACTGTCGATGTATCCGCCCATCTCGCGTACGCTGGTGACCCCGTGCGCCAGGAGCAGCGGCAGCGCGCTCACGCCCGTGTTCATGAAGTGCACGTGCATGTCCCAGAGCCCGGGGATCGCGAACTTCCCGCGGGCCTCGACCACGGGAACGCCGGCCGGGACCGCCGTCCCCGCCGTGGGCCCCACCGCGCGAATCACGCCGTTCACGACGACGATCGTCTGGTCCCCCACCGGCATGGCGTCCGACGTGGGGTCGATCACGGTCACGCCGCGAATGGCCACGCTGCGACTGGCGGTCCCCTGCGCATCGGGCGGAGTCGCCACCAGGAGCAGGAACAGGGCCGATTGCCACGCGAAGGACCAGCGCGGCATTTCCACGGGCGGGGACCGGCGGACGGGCTCTCTCACGGGGTCTTCCCTCACGGTCACGATGCCCGGACGCGGGGGATTCGGCAAGACGGGCCCCGCGTGCACCGGAGGCGCGCCCCACTCCTGCCCTCCCGTCGGCGGCATGCCTGTCGCAGGCGTGCGCGAGGGGCCAGAATGAGGGTGCGCGTCCGGGCTCGGCCGGCCGGTGCCGGCCGCCGGGACCGCCCCCCACCCGTTCCTGTTCACCTCACGGGAGTCTCTTCCGATGATCCTGCTCCGCTCCCCTCGCTCGCTGCTCGCGCTCATGGCCGTCGCCGCGACGCTCGTTGCCCCATCGGCGCTCGCGCAACGCCCGGCGCCTAACGCCGGTGCCGACCCGCGCCTCGAGCGCCTCAAGGCCGAAGCGCTCACGCTGGTCGACGGCAAGTCGAAGATGGTCCAGGAGATCGTCGACATGCTCTTCTCGTTCGGCGAGCTCGGCTTCCAGGAGTTCGAGACGTCGAAGTACCTGACGGGGATCCTGGAGCAGAACGGCTTCACCGTGGAACGCGGCGTGGCCGGCATGCCCACGGCGTGGGTCGCGCGCTGGGGCTCGGGGAAGCCCGTGATCGCGCTGGGCTCCGACATCGACGGCATCCCCCAGGCCAACCAGAAGCCGGGCGTGGGGTATCGCGAGGCCCTGGTGAATCTCGCGCCCGGCCACGGCGAGGGGCACAACTCCGGACAGGCCGTGAACATCGCCGCCGCGCTCGTGGTCAAGCAGCTCATGGAGCGCGAGCGGATCCCGGGCACGCTCATGCTCTGGCCCGGCGTGGCCGAGGAGCAGCTCGGCACCAAGGCGCACTTCGTGCGCGCGGGGCTCTTCAAGGACGTCGACGCGAACATCTTCACGCACGTCTCCAGCGACCTCGGCGTGTCGTGGGGGGCGAGCGGACAGAACGCGATGGTCTCCGTGGAGTTCCGCTTCCGCGGGCAGACCGCCCACTCGGCCGGCGCGCCGTGGCGCGGGAAGTCGGCGCTCGACGCCGTGATGCTCATGGCGCAGGCGTCGGAGTACCGGCGCGAGCACCTCGAGCTGGCCCAGCGCACGCACTATGTGATCACCGACGGCGGCGACCAGCCGAACGTGGTGCCGCAGACCGCGTCGATCTGGTACTTCCTGCGCCACGTGGACTACGACAACGTGATGCGCATGCTCGAGCAGGCGCGCCGGATGGCGCAGGGCGCGGCGCTCATGACCGACACGCAGCTCGACACGATGATGATCATCGGTTCGGCATGGAACGGGCACTTCAACCGGGCCATCGCCGAGGCGATGCACGCGAACATCCGCCGCGTGGGCCTGCCGAAGTGGGACGAGGCCGACCTCACGATGGCGCGCGGCCTCCAGCGCGAGCTCGGCGTACGCGAGTCGGGGCTCGCCACGCAGGTGAACGAGCTGCGCGGCTCGAGCGAGATGAGCAACCGGACGGGCGGCGGCTCGGACGACATCGGTGACATTTCCTGGAACGTGCCGACGGTGACGCTGCGCTACCCGTCGAACATCCCCGGCGGACCGGGCCACAACTGGGCGAACGCGATCGCGATGGCCACGCCCATCGCGCACAAGGGAGCGGTGGCGGGGGCGAAGGTCGAGGCGCTGACGATTCTCGACATGCTCCTCACGCCCAAGGTCGTCGCCGACGCGTGGGACTACTTCAACAACGTGCAGACGAAGGAGCAGAAGTACACCCCGTTCATCCGGCCCGTGGATCAGCCCGCGATCTGGCTCAACGCCGACATCATGGCGAAGTACCGGGACGAGATGCGGAAGTACTATTACGATCCGACGAAGTTCAGAACCTATCTGGAGCAGCTCGGCATCAAGTACCCGACGGTCAAGCCGATAGCCCAGTAGCTCGCAACTGATAGCTCGCGACCGATAGCCGTCCGTCTGTCGCACTTCTCCGTGTCTGTTCGGTACCAGCAACAGAGAACACCGACGGAGAGCCACCAGCTGTCAGCCGTGAGCTACCCACTACAGCTTTCGGCTGCCAGCTTGATGGGGTCAGACCTCGGGGTCTGACCCCATCTCCGTCCGTGGGAACCGAAACCGGCTCCTGCGAGTTCCCCCCCCATTGGTCCCGCTCAACTGGCGTCCGCCTGCTCATGACCCTGCCCGATACCCTCTCCCGCGTCGCCCCGCTCGACCTCCCGCCTGACGAGTTCAGGCGCCTGGGTCACGCCCTGATCGATCGCATCGCGGAGCACCTGGAGGGCATCCGCGACCTGCCTGTGTCGCGGGGAGAGTCGCCGGCGCAGATGAGGGCGTTCCTGGGGGGCGCCTCGCTTCCCGGGCCCGGCGCGGCGGCGGGGGAAGTGCTGGAGGAGGCGGCCGGGCTCCTCTTCGGGCACTCGCTCCTCAACGGCCACCCGCGCTTCTGGGGCTTCATCACGTCGTCGGCGGCGCCGTTAGGCATGCTGGGCGACCTGCTGGCGGCATCGGTCAACGCGAACGTGGGCGCCTTCGTGCTCGCGCCCATGGCCACCGAGATCGAGCGCCAGACCGTGCGCTGGATCGCCGAGCTGATCGGCTATCCCGACTCGGCGGGCGGCGTCATGGTGAGCGGGGGCAACATGGCGAACATGGTGGCGTTTCTCGCCGCGCGCCGCGCCCGCGCCAGCTGGGACATCCGCGGCGAGGGGCTCCGCGGCGGACCCGCGCAGCTCACGCTGTACACCTCGCAGCAGACGCACACCTGGATCCAGAAGGCCGCCGACCTCTTCGGCCTGGGACTCGCGGCCATCCGCTGGATCGAGACCGATCGCGAGCAGCGCATGCGGATCGACGCACTCGAGGAGGCGATCCGGCGCGATCGCGAGGCCGGGCGGCTGCCGTTCCTCGTGATCGGCACCGCGGGCTCCGTGAGCACCGGCGCGATCGATCCCCTGCGCGCGATCGCCGGGTTGTGCCGGCGCGAGGGACTCTGGTTCCACGTCGACGGTGCCTACGGCGCCCCCGCAGCCGCCCTCCCCGAGGCGCCCGACGATCTCAAGGCGCTGGCCCTCGCCGATTCCGTGGCCGTCGACCCGCACAAGTGGCTGTACGCGCCGATCGAGGCCGGCTGCACCCTGGTGCGCGACCCACGCCACCTCGTGGATGCCTTCTCGTTCCATCCCGAGTACTACAACTTCGATCCCAGCGGCGAGGGGGAGGCGCCCACGAACTTCTACGAGTTCGGCCCCCAGAACACCCGTGGCTTCCGCGCCCTCAAGGTCTGGCTCGGACTGCGTCAGGCGGGGCGCGAGGGGTACGTGCAGTCGATCCGCGACGACATCGCGCTCACCGCGGTGATGCACGACGCGGTCTCACGCCACCCCGAGCTCCAGCCTCTCACGTTAGGCCTCAGCGTCTCGACCTTCCGGTACGTCCCTCCAGGCCGCGCCACCGGCTCGGCCGAGGACGAGCAGTACCTCAACACGCTGAACGCTACGCTCCTGAGCCGCCTGCAGGCCGGCGGAGAGGCCTTCGTGTCGAACGCCGTGATCGACGGGAAGTACGCCCTGCGCGCCTGCATCGTGAACTTCCGGACGCGGCGAGACGACGTGGAGGCGCTCCCGGAAATCGTCGTCCGGGAGGGGAGGATTCTCGCGGCCGACCATGACGCGTCATCCCGAAGGAACGCCAGCGACTGAGGGACCGACTTCCCGTTCCCTGTGCACCAACGCAGGCATCACTCCCTCGTCGCCGGCGCCAGCTCGGCACAGGTTCTCGTCGCCTTCGCCACCCCGGGACGACAGCCGCCGGGCCACCACTCAGCAACCAGCTCCAGCAATCAGCAACCAGCAACCAGCAACGGGCAACGATCCTCTCTCTATCGATACGACATGAACTCCCCCGTCTGCGTCTCCTCCTCCTCCGGCTTCCGCTTCGAGCGACCGGTCCGGAGCAGCCAGGCGGTGTACAGCGTCTCGTGCGTGAACAGCCGCCGCACCGTCACCGCCACCACCACCGACAGCATCAGCGGCAGCAGGATGCCATGATCCTGCGTGATCTCGAAGACCAGCAGGATCGCGGTGATCGGCGCCCCGGTCGTCGCGGCGACCAGGCTTCCCATCCCGACCAGCGCGTACGATGCCGGCTCGAGCGGCAGCTCGGGGAAGAGCCGCTGCAACAGGAGTCCCAGCGCGATGCCCGTCATGGCGCCGATCGTGAGCGATGGCGCGAAGACGCCCCCTGAACCGCCGCAGTTCAGCGTGAGTACCGTGGCCACGATCTTCCCCACGGCCAGAAGCAGCAGCAGGCCCCACGAGACCCGCGCCAGCGCGTCGAAGTCGATCGAGTAGTGGCCACGGCTCGTGAGCAGCCCCTGCCCCGCCACCATGATCAGTCCGACGGCGGCCCCGCCCAGCCACGGAAGCGCGTGCGACGGCGTCACCCGGCGCCAGCGTGCCCGCGCCACACGGTCCTCCAGCATCACGAACAGCGCCGCCATGAGCCCCGTGAGGACCCCCAGCAGCGGAAAGAAGAAGAAGACCTCGCGGTAGAAGTTGTAGCCGTAGGTCAGCGCCTGCGGAAAAACACCGTGGTCACCGAAGAAGACGAGCGATGTCGCGTGCGCCACCACGCTCGCGACCACGACCGGGGCGAACGCCGTGGTCGAGCTGGACTTGAGGATCTCCTCCAGGGCGAAGAACGCGCCCGCGAGTGGTGCCCCGAACGTGGCGGAGATGGCCGCCGCGGAGCCGGCCCCCACGAGCACGCGCACCCGCGCCGCGCGCAGCTTCAACGGACGCGCGAACGCCGACGCCAGCGCCGCACCCAGCACCGCCACGGGCCCCTCGCTTCCGGCCGATCCGCCGCCGCCGATCGTCACCGCGCTCGCGACGGATTTGGCGAGCGCCGGGCGCGGGGGGAGATGCCCGTCGCCGCGCGTCACCGCATGCTGCACGTCGGGGACGTTGAGGCCGTCGTAGCCATTGCCGAAGCGGCGCATGAGCCATGCGGCCAGCGCCAGCGCCGCCCCCGTGAGCAACGGGACGACGATCCATCGCCCCGAGAGCGCCTGAAGACTCATCGGCCAGACGACCAGCGCGTCGTTGGCGAGGTCGATGAGATTGAAGAAGATCTGCACGCCCACGGCACCGAGCAGTCCCACGGCCGCACCGAGCGTGAGGAAGAGCGCATCGGCACGCGGCCCGCGCTGGTTGGCGTACCGCGGCAGCCACAGGGCCAGCGCGCGCGCGGCCCGCGTCTGGCGCAGGATCCACAGGATCGACGGCGTTACCGACTTCCTCGCGCGATCGACGACACCGTCCGCGCTGGGCGGTGGCTGCTTCGTCGTGCCGCGCGCCATCACTCCGCGTGGGCTGGCATGATCGGTGGCATAGGATGGAAGTGATACCACGCGAGCGGGGTCAGGCGAAAGCGGTTCGACCCGATCCCGCGTCGATTCGCTCCTCGCCCCAAAATCGCCCAACCAACATGTTGTAATGAAGCTGAGCCCGCTCCTCGCTCCCGTTTGGCGCTCCCCCTGAGCGCCTCGGCTTTACCTGGCATCCACCGGTCCACCCCCCCAATGCGAATCTCCGCGCTCGTCCTCTCCCTGATGGCGCCCCTCGCGCTGCGCGCGCAGTCCCCTGCAACTCTGCGCGTGCTGACGGACGCGCCGGCACCCGATTCCGCCGTCTCGCACGTCACCATGCCGCCCGGGTGGCACATGACCACGGGCCCGGCGGCACTGCTGTACGACCCGGCGAACAGCGCCGCAGGCCGGTTCGCCGTCGAGGCCGAGATCTTCCTCTTCCCCGGAACCAGCCAGGAGGGATATGGGCTCTTCGTGGGTGGCTCCCCGGCTGGCGCGCCCTCGGCGGCCTGGGTCGCCTTCCTCGTCAGGCGCGACGGGAGCGCGCTCGTCGAGCAGCGCGCCGGCGGACGCGTGTCCACGATCCTCGCACCGTTCCCGACCACGGCGGTGAAGCCACACCCCGGCGAGGGAACGTCGCACAACGTGCTGCGCGTCTCGGTGGAGCCCGACTCGATCCGCTTCGACGCCAATGGACAGCGCATTGCGGCCATCGAGCGGGGGGCGCTGCCGCTCGATGGTCTGTTCGGTTTCCGCGTCGGTCGCGACCTCAATCTGCACGTGAGCCAGCTCGACATCACCCGCCGGCTGGCGCCGGCGCGACCGAAGCGGTAAATCCTCGCGTGGCCGGCCGTTGCCGGCGCCTCCCACGCGAAGAGGTCCCGCCCCGGTGCCCCCCATCCTGAAGAGCGTGCTCGCCGTCCTCGGCGGGGTCGTGGCGGGATTCATCGTGATCTTCGTGGTGCAGAACATCAGCTCCGCGATGTACTCCCTTCCGGAGGATGTCGGGACTGCGGACCGCGAGGCGCTGGCCCGTGCGATGGCGGGGCTCCCCCTGGGCGCGTTCCTGATGGTCCTGCTCAGCTACGCGCTGGGCTCGCTCCTCGGCGGCTGGGTGGCGGCGCGCAACGCGCCCCGGGCGCCGATGGCTCACGCGCTCGCCGTCGGCGCGTTGCTCACGCTCGCGGGCCTGATGAACCTGATGGCCTTCCGGCATCCGACCTGGTTCATCGTGCTGAACGTCCCGGAGTTCGTCTTCTTCGCGTGGCTGGGAGGGCTGGCCGGGCGCCCGCTGCTGCGCCCCGGACCTTCCGCGGCGGCGTAGCGGCGCACGGCCCGGTCGCGCGCCACCGGGGTCATCACCGGCCAGTCGCCGATTCGCGCGGGCGGTCGCGCGATCCGATGCCAATATTGGCATCGGGCCCGGCCGGAGCGCGATACCATCCGGCTTGGTGCATCCCGACGCCGCGCCCCTCGCGGCCGCCAGAATGACCTGGCTGCCCCGGCGTTCCGGCGCTCCGTAAACCCTCTCGCCGGCACCGCTGTCTATATTCCCGGCAATGTCGAGAAAATGAGAGCGCATGCCCAACGCACTCGGAGAGTTCGAACAGCTCATCCTCCTCGCCCTCGTGCGCCTCGGCGACGACGCGTACGGCGTCAGCATTCAGGCCGAGATCGCGCGCCGCACCAGGCGTGACGTCGGCCCCGGGGCCGTCTACAAGACGCTGCTCCGGCTCGAGGAGAAAGGCTTCGTCTCGTCCTGGCTCGGCGAGCCGACGCGTCGCCGCGGCGGGCGCCGGAAGAAGCACTACCGCCTGGAACCGGCCGGCGCACTCGAGCTGCGCCGCTCCCTCGCGGCCCTGCGCGGCATGACCCGCGGCCTCACCCCCACGCTGGAACTGCAGTGACGCGCCGTGGCTTCGCCCGCGACCCCGCGCCACCGCGCGCGGCCCTCGCGCTCCTGGCGTGGCGCCTCGGTGGCGTGCACGACGAGCCCCTCGTTGGTGATCTGATCGAGTCCTTCGCGGAACGAGCGCAGCGCGACGGATCAGTCGCCGCGCGGCGCTGGTTCTGGCGCGAGACCGCGCGCATCGCCCTCCAATCCTGGCCCGCGCCGCGCCGCACGCCGCCGGCCCCTACCGAGACGCCGATGAAGCACCTGCTCAACGATCTCCACTTCGCGCTCCGCATGGTCGCGCGCACCCCCACCGTGAGCCTGCTGACGATCGTGACGCTGGCGCTCGGGATCGGCGCCACGAGCGCGATCTTCAGCGTCGCGTATCCCGCGCTCTTCCAGGCGCCGCCGTATCGCGATCCGGCCCGCCTCGCGCTGCTCTGGGAGCGCGACCTCGACGGCACCACCAGCAACATCGGCTTCACCACGTTTCGCGATCTCGTGCGCGACAGCCGCACGATCGAGTCGGCGGCGGCGATGGCCTTCTGGCAGCCGACGATCGTCGACGGGCAGCAGACGGAGCGCCTGCAGGGGCAGCGCGTCACGCACCGTTTCTTCGAGGTCCTGGGCGTGACGCCGACGCTGGGCCGGACCTTCACTCCCGACGAGGATCGCTATCAGCAGAACCGTGCGGTGGTGATCAGCCACGGCCTCTGGCAGCGGCGCTTCGGCGGCGACAGCTCGGTCCTCGGCCGGGCGCTCGCGATCGGGACCTACACGGTCACGATCGTCGGCGTGCTGCCGCCGACCTTCGAGAGCCTGCTCTCACCCGGCACGGAGATCTGGGCCCCGCTCGGGTACGACGAGACGCTCCCCTGGGCCTGCCGCACCTGCCGGCACCTGCGCATGGTCGCCCGGATCGCGCCGGGCATCTCCGTCTCGGCCGCCGAGGAAGAGTTGAGCGGCCTGATGGCCGGCCTCGTGCAGCGGCACCCCACGGAGTACGTGGTCCCCAGAATGGCGCTCACGCCGCTGCATTCCTACCTGGTGCAGGGGAGCCGCCCGGCGCTCCTCACGCTGTTGGGGGCCGTGGTGCTCGTGACGCTGATTGCCTGCGCGAATGCGGCCAACCTCCTGCTGGGCCGCGTGCTCCGGCGCGAGTCGGAGTTCGCGGTGCGCACCGCGCTCGGTGCGTCGCGGCGCCGCCTGACGGGCCAGGTCATCACCGAGGGCCTGCTGCTCGCGCTCATCGGCGGTGCGTTAGGCGTCCTGATCGCCATCGGCGGCGTACAGCTCCTGGTCCGCCTCGCGCCGCCCGGCATTCCGCGGCTGGACCAGGTCCGGGTCGACGCGGGCGTGCTGGCGTTCACGTTCGGGCTCTCCATCGCGGCGGGGCTGGCGGCCAGCGCGCTGCCCGTCCTGGCGGCCGGACGCGCGAATCTGCACGGCATTCTCAAGTCCGGCGCGCGCGGTCTCACGATCGGCATGCGGCACCGGCTGCGCGCCACGCTCGTCGTCTCCGAGGTCGCGCTGGCCGTCATGCTGCTCGCGGGGGCCACGCTGCTCTTCCAGAGTCTCGGACGCCTGCTCGCGGTGGACGCCGGCTTCGATCCGTCGCGCCGCCTGACGATGGAGGTGCAGGTGACCGGCGACGCGGCGAGCAACGACACGACGCTGCACGCCTTCTGGCGCGCGGCGCTCGACGCCGTCCGCGCCGTCCCCGGCGTGGAGCACGCGGCGATCGCGAGCCAGATCCCTCTTGGCGGCAACCTGGACATGTACAGCCTGCACCTCGAGGAGCGCGCCGGCGCCAACCCGGCCGAGGATCCCTCGGCCATGCGCTACGCCGTCACGCCGGACTTCCTGGCGGCGATGGGCATCCCCCTCATCCGCGGGCGCTGGCTCACGGCGCAGGACGCCGAGGCCGCCCCGAGCGTCGTCGCGCTCAATCGGACGGCGGCGGAACGGCTCTATCCCGGACAGGATCCGATCGGGCGCCGGCTGCGCGTGGGCGGGGGCGAGGACGCCCCGTGGCGCACCGTGGTAGGCGTGGTAGGGAATACCCTGCACCGTGGTCTCGACGCCGCCGAGGAGATGCAGGTGTACCTCCCGGCGGTGCAGTGGTGGGGCGAGTCCGGCATGACGCTCGTCCTGCGCACGCAGGGCGATCCCTCGTCGGTCACGGGCGCCGTGCGGTCGGCGCTGCGCTCGATCGGCCCCCCGGTGGCGGTCGAAGGGGTTGCCACGATGGAGTCGCTCGTCTCGCGCTCCACGGCGGAGCGGCGGTTCGCGCTCGCGCTCTTCCAGGCCTTCGCCCTCGTGGCGCTCGTGCTCGCGGGGGCGGGGATCTACGGCGTGCTCTCGGCGAGCGTGGTGGAGCGCACTCGCGAGATCGGCATCCGGAGTGCTCTGGGCGCGCCGCGCGAGCGCATCCTCGGCTTCGTGATGCGGCAGGGCATCGCCCTTGCGGCGGTGGGCGTGGTGATCGGCGTGGGGACGAGCATCGCGGCCGGCGGCCTCATCGCCCGGCTCCTGTACGGCGTGCGCCCGCACGAGCCGACCACCCTCCTCTTCGTGACGGTCACGTTAGGCGCGCTCGCGTGCCTGGCGTGCGTGATCCCCGCGTGGCGGGCCTCCCGCGTGGACCCCGTGACGGCGCTGCGCGAGGGATAGAGGGCGAGGCAGCCGAGGGAGGAAAGACGAGGGGTCGCTCGCTTGCGCGAGACGACCCCTCGAGCTCGAGACCCTGCTTCCGTGTCCCTAATCCGTCACGTACCCACCGCGCCCCACCAGGCTGAAGTCGTACCGTCCGTATCCGCTCCGGGTATCGCGCACGCGTACGATCGTGGTGTAGCCGTTCCGCGCCGAGGGCTGCTGCGTGATCTGCACGCTGCCCCGGCCACTGCGTGATCCCAGGCGCACCTCGGTGATGCCGCGCGGTACCCCGCGCCCGATCTCCACCCGCACGGACCGCACGCCCTTCCCGCCGAGGTTGTGGTAGGTCACGCGATCCCCCTGGATCCGGATCTCGACGTCGTGGTCGACGTCGCCCGTCCAGCGCAGGAGCTCACGCTCGCCGCGCTCCGATCCCCAGGGCCCGTTCCCCCACGGCCCGTCGCGGCGGTCGTCGCCGCGCCCGCGATCGCGCTCCCAGTCGGGTCCGCGGCCGGGCCAGTCGTCCACGCGGCCACGACCCGGAAAGTCGCCGTTGCGTCCGCGGCCGTAGCCGTAGTCGGAGTTGACCCAGTACGCCGCGACATGGTAGCCCGCCGCGCCACTGCGCGGATCGCGGACGCGGACGATCGTCGTGTAGCGATTGCGCGCCGACGGCTGCTGCAGGACGTCGATCTCACCGCGACCAGCGCCGCGCAACCGGACCTGGCCGTCGTCGCGCGGCAGCGCGCGCTCCACGTCGAGGCGGCCGCGCCCCGGTTCCGTACGGCCGACCTGACGGATCCAGGCGTCGTTCCCGCGCATGATGATGTGGATCTCGCGATCCACGCGTCCGTTCCACTCGAACAGCGGCCGTCCCGATCGCCCCTGCCGGAAGGCTTCCATCTCTTCCACGGAGATCGCCTCCTGCGCGGAGACGAGCGACGCGGAGGCGGCGATCAGGGAGATCGACCATCGCGGAAAGCGGAACCGGCGGAAGATATGGCGGACAGAATGTCGTGACATGGTGACTCGCTCCCTTCGGGCTCGATGATGCGGACTTCGCCGGCCGGCGCGTACGCCCGAACCACGCACCGCACGCATGTGGCCGAACCGCATCGTCTGCAGAGGCACTCGTCGTGCCGGGCGAGTGGCGGAATGACGCAAACCGTCACGCGGACGGCGAACGCCTCATCCAAGCGACGGACGCGTCACGGGTTGGGTGTTGCGCCGGTGTTGTCCTCGGGGGCACCGGATGCGACGCCGCTCACATCGTCAGGCGGATCTGCGTCCGCCGCGTGAGACACGTGCACGACCCTCGCCACGGACATCCGCGCGGGCCGCCGCATTGAGCGACGGTGGCGCGCCCGGCGGGGCCTCAGCGCGGTGCCGGCTCCGGAGCGATGCGGACCACCTGGCCGCCGTCGACTCCGACGTACAGGCCATCGGGCCCGAAGGTGAGAGAGCGCACCCGCCAGTTCTTGTCGTCCAGCAACCGCTCCTCGAGCACCACGCGGTTGTTGCGCAGGACGACGCGGTTCAGGTGGCGGAGCGCCAGCGCGCCGGTGAACAGGCTGCCGCGCCATCCGGGGAAGAGGTCGCCCGTGTAGAAGGCCATGCCGCTGGGCGCGATCGACGGGACCCAGTAGTGCAGCGGCTGCTCCAGTCCGTCGCGCCGCCAGAGTCCTTCGCCCACGAGGGGGCCGGCGTACTCGCGTCCGTAGGTGATCACGGGCCAGCCGTAGTTGCGCCCCACGTGGATCACGTTGATCTCGTCGCCGCCACGGGGGCCGTGCTCGTTGGACCAGATCTCGCCGGTCTGCGGGTGGATCACGAGCCCCTGCGGATTGCGGTGGCCCCAGCTCCAGATCTCCGGCAGGGTGTCGGCCTTCCCCACGAAGGGATTGTCCGGCGGTACGCCGCCGTCCTCCCGAAGGCGGAGGATCTTGCCGTGATGGTTGTCGAGCCGCTGCGCGAGCTCGCGCACGTCGCGGTCCCCTAACGTGAGGAAGAGATGTCCGCCGTGGAACAGGATGCGCCCGCCGAAGTGGTTGCTCTTGTTCACGAACGGGCGCGCGGTGAAGAGCCGCTCCCGTCCCACGAGACGTCCGTCCGCGAGGCGCGCGCGATCGAGGACCGTGGTCTGCCCGCCTTCGCCGTCGATCGAGTACGAGAAGTACAGCCACCCGTTGCGCGCGTAGTCGGGATGCGGCACGAGGTCGAGCAGCCCGCCGTCGGGGCTGCCGTGCACGACCGGCACGTCGCGCACCGAATCCTTCGTGCCCGCCGCGAGGTCGACGAGCCAGAGGACCCCCACGCGCCGATCCGCGACGAGAATGCGGTCGGGGGGGATGAACGCGATACTCGACGGGGTGCTGATCCCGGCCGCCACGACCTCCGCCCGCAAGCGCATCCCGGCGCTCTCGAGGCGCCAACGCGTTCCCACCGGCCCCAGCACCGGCTGATTGGCCGCGGGCGCGCCCTGCGCCACCAGATCCGTCGCGCACAAGAGCACGGCAGCAAGAAACCGGATCGACCCCACTCGCGGACTCCTGTATGAGCTGGAGAGTCGAGCGTAGTGGTTGGCCTGCCGTGAGCGGAAGGGCCGCAGCCCCCAGCGGTTCCGCGGTGGGACATTCCGTTCCGTTCGGGCGGCGAAATCGCGGACGGTGGGGATTTGCGCTCCACGCCGTTGGATCCCTCCCGCACCCCTGCGCGTGTTCCTCTGACGATGCTCGCCCCCCAGCACGCCGAGCCACGCGTCACCCCCCCGGCGGCCTTCCCCCTCTCCCCGGGCCACCGCCCCGACCCGCGCGAATCCGCGGCGGGACACGCTGCCACTGCTCCGCGGTGAGAATGGACTGCGCCGCCTGCAGCGCACCCTGCTGGTTCCGCTGCAGTTGCTCGAGCCGCGGCCGCAGGCGTGCGGTGAGCGCCGCCAGGTCGGGGTTCGCGCCCGCGCTCTCGGCTTCCTTCCGGACCTCATCCGCGAGCGCCGTGTTCTTCGCGTTGAGCGTGTCGGCCACCACCTGCAGCCGCGTCACCTGCTCTGCGGAGAGCGCCAGCGTGTCCTTGATCTGGATGATCTGCGCGACGGGGTTGAACGTCGCGAGCGTGGCCGCGAAGGCCGCGGGGCCACCCGGGCCGCCGGCTCCGCCACCGCGACCACCGCGCCCGAACGCCGCGCCGCGCACCGCATCGATCGCGTCGCGCATCCGGTCCGGCCCCACCATGAGCCGCGCGTTCACACCGAGCTGGAACGGCACGCTGATTCCGTTCGCCCCCTGCCGCGTGGCTCCGAAGCGCTCGTTCACCTCGTATGCGTAGCGCTGCGTCACGGGATCGAAGCCGCGCACGTACAGCAGCGTGTTGTCCTGTCCGCGCAGCACGCCCCAGCCGTGCAGGTTCCTGCTGCCGTGCAAGAGCTCGTCCAGGCCGCCCAGGAGGTTCTGCGTCGTCACCGAGAGCATGAGGCGGCGGTTGAGTCCGAAGTTCGTCGGCCGCCAGTTCACCTGCAGCTCCAGGCTTGGCTGCCAGACGCCGCGGCAGGAGTTGCGGTCGGCGACGGTACCGAGCTGTCGCTGCAGACAGCCCGCCACCTCGTCAGGCGCGGTGGCCAGGAGTTTGGTCATCGCGGTCGCCACCGCCGGGTCGGTCGTCGCCGCCGCGGGGTCGAAGAGGAAGGCGCGGTCGTTGCGCGCGCCGTCGCCGTTCACGTCGCCGCCCACCATGGGCGTGAAGGGCGCGCCCGACGAGATGCGGCCGAACGCCGTGACCTCGAGTCCCAGGTTGATCGGCCACGTGAGCGAGGCGGTGATCGAGTGGCGGCGATCGAAGCTGCTCACCGACCACTCGCGCAGGTTCGGGTTGCCCGCCGTGGTGGCGGACGCGAAGCTCCCACCGCCTCCGCCCCCTCCACCGAAGCCGCGGCCAAAGCCGCCGAACCCGCCGCCTGACGACTGATCCTTCGAGAAGCCGAGCGTGTAGCCCAGGTTCCAGATCGCGCCGCGTCCCGTGAGGCCGTTCAGCGAGATCGTCATCTGCTTCGACTCGCTGCGGAGATCGGATCCCGCCACGAGCACCTGGCTGAAGGCCGTGTCGCGGCGCGAGGCGAGCAGGTTGGTCGCGCCGCTCACCGGGACGATCGTTGTCGCGGGCACGTACACCGGGCGCCCGCCCTCGTTGTCGACCGTGAACTCGGGCGTGGTCTCGAGATTCAGGTCGCGCCAGCCGGTCTGGGCAACGCCGCGCGAGTAGTTGAGGTCCAGGTTCAGGTTGTAGCGCTCGAAGATGCGCCGCTGCGCACCCAGCGATGCCCGCCAGGCGCGTGGGGCCTCGAAGTCGCGGCTGAAGAGCGTGACCGCGGGCCGCGCGGCCGGGACGAACGCGTTCCCGCCGCCCACGCACTCCGTGGGAATGGCCGCAGGGTTCAGGAAGAACTCGTTCCAGTCGGGCGGAGGCACGGCGGGCCCGGTGCACACGAGCTGCGCCTCGCTGTTCGCGAGCCCCGTGGCCGCCGCGGCCTGCGAGAAGAGGCTCGTGGGGACCGTGCTCCGGAACTCTCCCACGCCCCCCCGGATCACGAGGGGCGTGTTGCCGCCGCGTCCTGCGCCGCCGAGGAGCGCGATCCGCTCGCCGATCCCCCCGCCCCCGCCCCCGCCCCCACCGGCGCGACCGCCGCCTCCGCCCCCACGCCCGCCGCGCCCGCCGAAGTCACCGCCGGGTCCTCCCGGGCCCCCGCGCCCGCCGATCGTCCACGTGAAGCCCACGCGCGGACTCACGTTCACTTCCTTCGGTACGAAGTCGGTGCGGTAGCCGAACGACGCTTCCACGGCGGGATTGGGGTCGGGCCGGTCGCCAAAGCGCCCCCCCTCCACGCGCGCGCCATACGTGAGCTGGAGCCCGCGTCGCGGCGTCCACACGTCGCCCAGATACAGGGCGGCATTGAGCTGCGAGCCGCGACGCACGTTGGGCTGCAGCGTGCGCGTGAACATCGCCGCCTGCCCCGCCTCGAAGTCGGCCAGGGAGTTGAACGTGTACGTGCCGAAGCGGTTCGTCGTCACGTCCTGCTCGAAGCCCGACAGGTTGAAGAGCCCGCCCAGCTTCCAGCGGTGGTTCGGCGTGAGCCAGGAGACCTCGTCGGTCATCTCGAACGTGCGCGAGCGGCCGTCCTGCGGGAGCCCCGTGTTGCCGCCCAGGGTCAGCGTCGAGATCGCGCGCGCGTCGCCCGTGCCGTCACCCGCGAGCTCCGAGGCCACCTGCACGCGCCCGAACGGCCCCGTCACGAAGCCGCGCGCCTCGTTGCGGCTGGTGGAGACGTACGCCTTGAGCTCGTTGAGGTAACGGTCGCCGAAGATCGACGTGTACGTGGCCATGAGGCCGCCGCCGCGGCTCGTGCTGGTCCCGCCGGTCTGCGGCAGCGCGAGAGTCCCCACGCGCGCGGGGTCCTGATCGCTCCAGCGCCAGTCGGCCCGGAGCGAGAGCGAATGACCGTTAGGCATGAGCCAGTCCAGCCGCATCAGCGTGGACAGGTTGTCCTGCAGCCGGCTCGGGTCGAAGTACGCCCCCGGCGACATCCCGTTCAGCCGCGCGATGTCGAAGAAGCGGCTCACGGAGTCGGCGTGCACGCCGAGCCGCGCGAGCGTGGCCGCGTCGGCGTTGAAGAGCGAGGGGAGCACGTCGTCGCGCCGGCGGAGCTGGAACGAGCCGAACGCGAAGAGATGGTCGCGGAGGATCGCGCGTCCGATCCCGCCGGAGAACTGGTTCTGCGTGTACCCCTGCGCGAGCGGCGATGCCTCGTCGCCCGTCAGCACCAGCTCGTCGTCGCGCAGCGAATAGCCGAAGTTCCCGCGGACATCGTTCGTTCCCGAGCGCGTGGTCGACGCGATCATCCCGCCCGAGAACTGCCCGCGCGAGACGTCGTACGTGCTCGTGATCACGCGGGTGGAGCGCATCGCCTCCTGCGGCACCTCGGTCGTGCCGAAGCTCAGGCCGTCGAGCGTGACCGCGTTCGCTTCGGGGCGCAGCCCGCCCACCGAGAACCCGGCGGCGCTCGAGTCCGTGGCCGAGATCGACACCACCTGCGGCGCCATGAGCGCCAGATTGAGCAGATCCGCCGCGTCGATCGGGAGCCGCGCCGCCTGCTCGGGGGTGATGGCGCGCTCCACCGATCCCGGCGTGGGGAGGTCGGCGCCCGAACGGGGTGTCTGCCGCGCTTGCACGGCCACGGTCGAGAGCTGCGCCGTCGTGAGCGAGAGGGTGGCGTCGGCGACCAGCCGGTCCTCGTCGGCCACGCGCCGGAGCTCCATCGTGGCGGGGGCCAGCCCCACGGCCCGGAAGGTCACCCGGTACTCGCCGCCACCGTCGGGAAAGAGGATGGTGTACCGTCCCTGCCGGTTCGTGCGCGCTCGGCGCGTCACGTCGGTCTCGAGCGAGGTGACCTCGACCTGCGCCCCCTCGAGGGGGTTGCCGTTCTGGGCGCGCACCGTGCCCGTGATGATGTCGGTCGTGGCGCCGATCTGGGCCCGTGCGACCGACGGGGTGGAGGCGGCGAGGGCACAGAGCAGGGCCGCGCCGCACGGCGCGAGCCGGCGGAACCGCCTGTGTGCCGCGCGAAGTGCTTGAATGGACGACACTTTGGGCGCTGAAGGGTCCGGGTGGATCGAGGCGGCGGGTTGGACGCGCCACCCCCGGAAGAGTTAACGCGCCAGGGTCGGTCCGCGCGGCGCGCATCGCCGCGCGTCGATGGCCAGCAGCTTTCCCTGCCCGTCGCCCCGGGCATGGGCGCCTCTGCCCACCTGCGGTCGCCCGGGAGAGACGGCCGTGCGGCAATCGTGCAACGCCTTTGTCATTCGGGCAGACCTCTCTTGTCACCGTGACAAGCGGGGATGCCGCCGGTTTGTCACTCTGGCAAAACGTACCGGGCATGGCCCCTGCCATCCCCTGTCGCCATCAAACCTCAACACGATCCGGCCGCTCGTGGCCGGCGATTCCTGGAGAAAGGAGGCATACCATGGTGACCATGACCCCACTCAACTCGGTCCTCGATCGCATGGTGACGCTGAGCCGTGCCATGGATGAGGCTCTCGCGACCGACGGTAACGGCACCGCCCTGGCAGCTCAGCCGTACTGGGTCCCCGCCTTCGACGCCTGGGAGACCGAGAGCGCCTTCGTGGTGCAGACGGATCTGCCGGGACTGAACCCCGAGCACGTCGACATCAGCTTCGACCGGAACACGCTCACGATCCGCGGCACCCGTCCCGCGACGATCCCGGCCCCTGAGAACGGGGAGCGCCGGGTCTTCTTCGCCGAGCGTGCGCACGGCGCGTTCACCCGGTCGCTGCGCTTCCCGCAGTACGTCGAGGGGGCGAAGATCTCGGCGGCTTACGACAACGGCGTCCTGACGATCACGGTCCCGAAGGCCGAGGCGGCGAAGCCGCGGAAGATCGAGATCTCGGCGCCGGTGAACGGGTGACCTTTCTGTCATCCCGAGGAGCGTAGCGACGAGGGATCTGCTCCCGGTGTGCCGGTAACCGGCCACGGAGTACGGAGAGCAGATCCCTCGTCGGCTTCGCCTCCTCGGGATGGCCGGAGGTCACCTGCCGCCGTTCACCCGCAGGCCCACGTAGAACACCCGCCCCGGGCCCGGCTCGAAGAACCGGCCGTTCGCGGCATTGGCCACGATGTTCGCCGCGTACGTCTCGTCGAAGAAGTTCTCGATCCCCGCCATCGGCTCCACCCCGAACCGGCCGGGCAGCGCGAGCGCGGCGCGGAGGTGCAGCAGCGTGTAGGCGTCGGCGTAGTTCAGGTTCGCGTCGTCCGTCGGCAGCTTCGCCACGTGCTGCGCTTCCAGCGCGACGCTGCCCCACCGCGGTCGCAGCGCGGCATAGGCGCTCACCGCGGCCGGCGCCACGCCGGGGACGCGGTTCCCCGCGAAGTTCGTGCCCGCCACCGCGTACTCGTCGTACAGGTACTGGATCCACGTGGCCGTCGCGCCTAACGCCACAACCCCCGCGGTCCCCGACACCCCCACCTCGGCCCCGTGCCGCGTCGTCCGGCCGGCATTCCGGAAGTAGCGCCGGCCTCCGCCCCCCGGGATCTCGAAGGGGATCAGCTCGTCCTTCGTGTCCACGGTGAAGAGCGCCACGTCGTAGCCGAGCCGGCCGGCGTAGATCCCCTTGATCCCGACCTCGTACGTGAGCCCGCGCTGCGGCTCGAGCTCGGTGTTGAGCCCGCCGCTCCCGTCGGGCTGGTTCGCGAGCTCGGTCGTCGTCGGCGTCTCGAACGACGAGGAGACGTTCGCATACACCGACAGGAGCGGCGCCACGCGCCAGTTCACCCCCGCCATCGGCGTGACCGCGCTCATCGTGCGCGTCCCCTCGTTGGTGGGGTCGAGGCGATTGTCCACCGAGAATCGCGTCCGATCGCTGCGCAGGGCGGCCATCACCGAGAGCTGCTCGAGGGGCGAGACCTCCCCTCGCAGGTAGACGCCGAGTCCCGTCACCCCCTCTTCCTGGTCGACGGTGATCGCGCCGCGGTCGCTCGCCGTGGGACAGGTCGCGGGCGGCCGGTTGGGCGGTTCGCGCCCCGCGCAGTTCGCGTAGTTCTGCCGGTCGTCCGACTGCCCCAGGAGATCGGCGCCGGCCGCGAGCCGCACGGCGCGCGCGCTGCCGCCCACCCGGGTCTGCCCGTGCACCGACGCCCCGTACATCATGCGATCGAACTCGATGATCGCGAAGCTCTGCGGGTTCGCGAGGTCGCGCAGCCCGCCGAAGAGGCTCGCGCTCACGGCGCCGCGTTCCCCCTCGCGCGTCCCCTGCAGCGAGAGCAGGGTCTGCTGCACCGACTTCCCCGCCTTGCGGAGGATGTTGGTGGGATCGGCGGCCGTGGGATCGGCGGCCATCTCGGTCGCGGTGAGCGCGCCGGGGTTCTGCGCGTCGGGGGCGTCGTACCAGGAGAGCTGGGTCTGGAAGCGCGTGCCGCCCCATCCGGTCCAGCGGACGTCGCCTAACGCGCTCGTCGAGCCGAAATCGGAGTAGTCCCGGGGGCCGCTCCCCGCGTTGCGCGTCACCGTCCCCTGCATTCCCGTCCCGCCCCGCGTGAACGCCGCGCGGCCCGAGAAGCGCGAGATGCGGTCGGCCACGAAGCTCCCGAGCCGCCACGCGCCTCCCGAGTCGGGGGGGGCCTCGCTCCGGAAGTCGACGACACCGCCTGACGAGTTGCCGTACAGCGCGCCGGCGCTCCCGCGGAAGATCTCCGCCGCGCCGATCGTCTCGAGGTCGAGGAAATCCACCGCCGTCTGGCCGTCCGCGAGCGTGAGCGGAATCCCGTCGCGCAGCACGCGCACGCCGCGGATGCCGAACGCCGACCGCGCGCCGAAGCCCCGCACCGACATGCGCGGGTCCTGGGTGGGATTGTACCGGTGCATCACGCTCATCCCCGGGACGTACAGGAGCAGCTCGGTGAGGTTCGCGCGGCGCGTCCCCGAGCGGTCCGCGTCAATGTCGAGCCGCGTCACGGCGTGCGGGAGATCGAACGTCGATCGGGCCGCATCGCGCGAGACCGTCACCCGCACGGGCGCGATCGTGGTCACCGTGGAATCCTGCGCCCGGAGCGGGGAGACCGGAGCCGCCGCAGCGAACGCGGCCAGGAGAGAAAGCGTACGTTTCATCGGGACCGAGGTTGCGGTGAGCGGCCAGAGGCCCCTTCATCTAACACCGTGCACGTCCTCCCGTCGAGCGCTCAGGCCGCCGGCGGGGCGGTCGCCTCAAACCAACCCACCCCCCCGACTGTCCCATCCAGCGACAAGACCCTGAGGATCCTGATCATGCGTCGCCTTGCCCTGTCCTTCCTTCTCCTGCCCGTGCTGGCGGCCACCGCCCCGGCCCAGCAGGTCGTTGGCCGCGATCAGGAGGTGTTCACCGCGTCCGAGCCGATCGCCCGCGGCGAGTGGTTCCGCTTCATCGCCTTCATGGGCGACGTCACGGTGACGCAGGGGAGCGGGAACCGGGTGGAAGTCCGCGCCGAGAAGTCCGGGGGGCGCGACGTGAGCGACATCGGCTTCAAGGTGATTCGCGACGGTGACGGCGTGACCATCTGCGCCCTGCTCGACGACGACGATACGTGCGACGACCGCGGCATCAACGTGAATCGCCGGGGGGGGTGGAACTGGAACCGCAACAACCGGCCGCCGCGCCTCGACGTGACGATCCAGCTCCCCGCGGGCGTGAAGGTGCAGGCCCAGTCGGGGAACGGTGCGGTGAGCGTGAGCGGCGCGAGCGACGAGGTGATCGCGCGCAGCGGGAATGGCCGCGTGCGCGTGGATGGCTCGGGCAGCGACGTCGTCGCGGCCTCCGGCAACGGGGCCGTGAGCGTGCAGAATGCGCGCGGCGCCGTGAATGCCAGCTCGGGCAATGGCGACATCACGGTCGTGACGACACAGGGACCCGTCTCCGCGAACTCCGGGAATGGTGATCTCATCGTGACGATGGGCGAGCTGCGCAACGATGAGGACATGGAGTTCAACACCGGCAACGGCCGCATCCGCGTCACGATGCCCGCGAGCTTCACCGGCACGATCGACGCCTCGACCGGCAACGGGAGCATCGTGAGCGATTTCCCGATCACGCTCACCGGCCGGATCTCGAGAACGCGCCTGCGCGGAACGATCGGTCAGGCGGGATCCGGCGGACGCCGCATCAGGATGATGAGCGGGAACGGGCAGATCGAGCTGCGGCGGGGGTAATGAGGCCTGTCATCCCGGGGAGCGGCTGGCCAGGCACGGGTACGGCGAGCAGATCCCTCCTCGCTACGCTCGTCGGGATGACAAGGGCGGTCGTCGGGGGGACAAGGGCGTCGTCGGAGGGACAAGGGCGGTCGTCGGGTTACCGGTCGTGCCGGTAGCGCTGCACCGACCGCGTCGCGATCTGCAGGCGGGCGAGATAGTCCGGCACCGGCTCCCGCCCGGCCCGCTGCGGCAGCACGAACGGTGAGGTGTCGGGGTCGGTGGCGTAACCGCTCACCGGCTCCACGAGCATGAGGTCGCCACCCTGCTCCTGAACGGCCCGCTCGAACGCCTCGACCGCATCCAGCAGAATCGCGATGTCCTCAGGCGTGTCCGAGGGGAGGATCGTCACGCCCCGGTCGCGCAGCCGGTCGGCCACATCGGCGGAGACGCGTTGCACCAGCCGCTCCCGTTCCTCGCGGCGCATCTCATCCGGTCGATCCATCGCAGCCCTCAGGCGTAACTGGTTGCCTGTAGTCTGCGACCGAACCGGGAAAAAAGAATCAGCACTAAGGGAACGATCGCGCTGGCTCCGTGGAGATAGGGCGACGCCCCCAGTGGCTCAGGTCGGCTTGCGCGCCGGGTCTGCCGCGGGCGGATCCTTGGCGGCGTCGAAGACCACGCGCCCCCCGGCCACCGTGAGCAGCACCTTCAGGTTCCTGAGCTCGGCGGGGGCCACACTGAAGGGGTCGCGGTCCACGACGACGAGATCCGCGAGGAGCCCAGGGGCAAGCTTCCCCTTGAGCCCCTCTTCTCCCGCGGCCCAGGCGTTGTTCACGGTGTAGGCCCGGAGCGCCGTCTCCACGTCCACGCGCTCCTGCGGGAACCACCCACCCGCCGGCTGGCCGCCTAACGTCTGGCGCGTGACGGCGGCGTACATCCCGATGAGCGGATCGGCCGTGTACCACGCGGCGTTCGTCCCCGGCCAGTCGCTCCCGAAGCTGAGGCGCACCCCCGCCTGCTGCAGCGTGCGGAAGGCGTAGGCCCAGCGTGCGCGCGGCCCGATGCGCTCCTCCATCCAGCGCATGTCGTCGATCGCGTGATACGGCTGCACTTCGGCGATGAGGCCGAGGCGTGCCATGCGCTGCGCGACCTCGGCGTCGCGGATGACCTGGGTGTGGATGATGCGCCAGCGCCGCTCCTTCGGTCCGTTCGTGCGCATCACCTTCTCCATCATGGTGATGAGCGTGTCGATCGCCTGGTCGCCAATGGCGTGGACCTGGGGCCAGTGTCCCGCGGAGTCGGCGCAGAAGAGGAGCGGCTCCATGCCGGGCGGTTGCGTGAGCATCGTGCGCCACTGGCCGCGCTCGCCGCTCGTCAGGTAGGGCTCGTAGAAGTAGGCACTCGAGTTCCCCATGATGCCGTCGACGAAGCCCTTGAGGCCGCCGATCTTGAGCCACTCGTCGCCGAAGCCGTGCCGGATGCCGACGTTCCGGAGGTCCGGGCACTTGTCCATGGTGGGGCGCATGTAGATGCGCGTGGTGAGCTCGCCGCGGCGCTTGAGCTCCTGGTACACCTCCATCTGCTCCGGGCCCGTGTTGTCGTGGACGGTCGTAACACCCAGCGCGCGGAGATGCGCGAGCGCGGCGCGCGACTCGGTGAGGCGCTGCTCGAGGGGCTTGGGGGGAATGACGCGCCGGATGCGATTCGCCGCGGCCGACGTCAGGCGGCCGGTGGGGGCGCCGTTCACGCATTCCACCCCTTCCCACTGGCACGTCGCGCCGGCCAGCGTGAGCGCGCGGCCGTTCGCGAGGTGCGCCGAGCGGTCCCACTTGGAGAGGAGCGCGGGCGTGTCGGGGGTGATCGAGTCGATCATCGAGCGGTGCGGCGAGAAGGTCGCCGTGACCTGGCCGGCCGCGGCGCCGGTGGATCCCTGCGCCCAGGCCTCGTACGCCCCCCAGTCGCCGCCCGTGAGCCAGGCACCGCGCGGGAGCCGGTCGCGCGCCTCGCGGACGCGGCGGACGAGCCCCGCCTCGGCGGAGACATCGAGGAGGTTCACGCCGACGAGCAGGGCCCCCGCGCTCTGGAAGTGCGTGTGATTGTCGATGAATCCGGGGGCGATGAAGCGGCCCGGCGACTGGAGCACGCGCGTCCCGGGCCCGCGGTGCCGCATCACCTCGGCCTCGGTCCCGACCGCGAGGATGCGTTCGCCCGCGATCGCGATCGCCGCGGCGGCGGGTCGCGCCGAATCACCGGTCCAGACCCGTGCGCCGGTGATGATGAGGTCGGCCTGGGCGTGAAGCGGCGAGGTGCCCAGCAGCATGAGGGCGAGAATGGCGGCCACGCGTGCACGCGACATCGGAAGCTCCACTTTGGGCGTCGGGTAACGACGTCCAAAGTGGAGCCCGGAAGCGCGATCGGCCAGCGTAACGGGGCCGTAATGGGGGTCAGAGTCGCATTTCGCGTAATGGGGGTCAGACCCTCATTTACTGCTCATTTACTGCCGGTGATAGGCCACGCCGGCCGCGTGCGCCTGCTCGATCGCGACCACCATGCCCGGGATCAGCTCGACGCCCGGGAGGATGTTGGCCTTGAGATCGGCGTAGACCGCATCGGCCTCGAGGCCGCGGGCCTTGGCCAGGAGGGACGAGAAGATGCCGAGCGCGTTGTTGCAGAGGATGAACGTCGCGCCGCGCTTCTGGAGGCTCTCGATGCTCGCCCCGGGGAGCGAGAGGCCGAGGATGACGGGGCTGGTGCGCCACGGATTCACGGCCGCCGGCTTGCCCGTGGCCGGATCGTTGGTCTCGAGGAACTCACCCAGGCGGTACTTCGCCCACGCCGCGTCGTTCAGGCCGTAGAACGTGGTCGCCCCGTAGAACGTGCCCACGGCGTCGATGTCCTTGTCGGCGACGTTGTAGGCTTTGTTCCAGGTGTCGTAGTAGTTCATGATGTGCACGAGGGGGATCCCGCCGGCCGGCGCCGGGCTGTCAAAGAGCTGCCGGTGCTTGCTGGTGAGGCCCTTGAGCCAGGCGTCCGCCGGCGCGGCGGAGGGGGATCCGGTCTCGGGCGCGCGAGGGCCCGCCTGAGCGACGAGGGCAACGGTGCCAACGGCAAGGACGCCTGCGACGATCGGGGCCAGCAGGGCCCGCGGTGTTCTCCTGGTCATGATGCTCTCTCCTGGACTATTGAAGGACACGAGCCGGCGACACCCGTACAGGTCGCCGCTCAACCCAGGAATGCGCAGAACTGAGGCGGGACGGGACACGCGTTGCGCGCTGCCTCAGCCCGGGTCAACGGAAGAGGCCGGCGACCCGTCCGTCGGTGGAGTGGATGACGCGGATCACGCCTTGATGCGATGACCACCGGCCCGGTCGTGGTCCGCGGAGCAGGGAGCGTGGCGGCGGGTTGACGCGGATTTCGACGTCGCAGCCGAGTCGCGTGGCGAGGACCATGAGGCGCTGTCGCGCGTGAGGCTCAAGAGGACCTGGGCGAGGTCGGTCCGGACGTCCGCGGGGATTCGGGCCTTGGTACGGAGTTGCGCCCGCATGCCGCCGAGGATAGTGCTGGCGGACCGGCGGTTCGTCCCCGTTTGATTGCGCGTCGTGTCGTTCGAACGCGGTGCGGCGGAAGCGGTTCGGAGGGGGAGCTATCTTTCGCAGCCCGATGCCAGTATTGGCAGGGGGCGTTGCACGGGCAGGCCCGCGCCTCGCGTGAACCGCTGGCAGCCGTTCCCCCTTCGCGGCCCGATGCCAGTATTGGCATCGGGCCCGGGAAAGACCCCAATGACCCCGTGTTCCTCTCTCGCCCGCGCCGCGCTCCTCGCCCTTGCCGCGGCCCTCCTCGCGCCGCTCCCGGCAGCGTCGCAGCCCGCTTCGGGCGCCGACGCCCGCGCCGCCGCGCGGCGCTTCCGCGAGGCCCGCGAACCCGCGATCCTGCGCGAGTTCGCCACCCTCCTCGCGATGCCCAACGTGGCGTCGAACCTCGCCGACATCCGCCGCAACGCCGATACGCTCATGGCGATGCTCCGGCGCCGCGGCGCCACCGCGCAGCTCCTCGAGGTCCCGGACGCCCCGGTCTCGGTCTACGGCGAGCTCAGGGTTCCCGGCGCCACACGCACCATCGTCCTCTACGCGCACTTCGACGGCCAGCCCGTCGATCCCCGCGACTGGCAGGGAGACCCCTTCACCCCGGTGCTGCGCGACCGGGCCCTGTTCGCCGGCGGACGCGGCATCCCCTTCCCCGCCGCCGGCCAGCGCACCGACGGCGAGTGGCGCCTCTACGCGCGCTCGGCCAGCGACGACAAGGGTTCCATCATCGCGATGCTCACGGCGCTCGACGCCATGCGTGCCGCGAACCTGCAGCCCTCGGTGAACGTGAAGTTCTTCTTCGAAGGGGAGGAGGAAGCCGGCTCGCGGCACCTGCGCGCGATCCTCGAGAAGTACCGCGACCTCCTCCGGGCCGACGCCTGGGTCTTCGGCGACGGCCCGGTGCACCAGAGCCGCCGCGCACAGGTGGTCTTCGGCGTCCGCGGAGTGATGGGGCTCGAGCTCACGGTCTACGGCCCCACCCGTCCGCTCCACTCCGGCCACTACGGCAACTGGGCGCCGAACCCCGCGGCACTGGTCGCGAACCTCGTGGCCTCGATGCGCGATGACGACGGGCAGGTGAAGATCGCCGGGTTCTACGACGACGTCCGTCCCCTCACCGCCGCCGAGCGCGCCGCCATCGCGGCGCTCCCGCCCGTGGACGACGCGCTGCGCTCCTCGTTAGGCCTCGCGCGCACCGAGCGCGACAACGCGTCGCTCATGGAGCGCATCATGCAGCCCGCCCTCAACGTACGCGGCATCCGCGCCGGCGGCGTGCAGGAGACGGGGGCGAACGTGATCTCTCCCGAGGCCTTCGCCTCGTTCGACATCCGTCTCGTCCCCGACCAGGACCCCGCGCGCGTGCGCGAGCGCGTGGAGCGACACCTCGCCGCCCAGGGGTATCACCTGGTCACCGAACCGCCGGACTCCGCGACGCGCGCGCGGCATCCCAGGATCGCGCGCCTCGAGTGGGAGAGCGGCTACCCCGCGCAGCGCGCGCCGATGGACGGCGCCTACGGCCGCGCCCTCCTCGCCGCCGTGAGCGCCGGCGCCTCCGTGCCGCCCCTCGCGGTTCCCACGTTAGGCGGCAGCCTCCCCATCTACCTCTTCACCGAGGTCCTCGGCGTGCCCGTCGCCACGCTGCCGATCGCGAACCACGACAACAACCAGCACGGCGCCAACGAGAACCTGCGCCTCCAGAACCTCTGGGACGGCATCGAGATCTACGCCGGGCTCCTGGCGCGGCTCGGCGTGGAGTGGAGGGATCGGGTCGTGCCGTAGGCTGGAGAAATCGGGGTCAGCGTCGAATTTCCGGACCGGAGAATCCCCCAGGCTCGGGAAATTCGACTCTGACCCCGATTTCCCGGTGCGCGGGTGACTGGCCACGGACAGGGTGAGTAGTTCCCTCCGTCGCTGACGCTCCTTCGGGATGACAGGGTTGCTACTCGTCCCCGACCGGTCCCTCCCGGTGCGTCACCGCCATGACGAGCGTGCTGACCAGGATGATCGCGCCGCCGAGCACCGACCACGCGCTCGGATGCTCGCCGAACAGGATCACCCCCCACATCGCCGCGAAAAGGATCTGCGTGTATCCCGTCATCGTGGCCCGCGCCGTCTTCTCGATCTGGAGCCCGCGCGTCATGGCCGTCTGGGCCATCTGCGTCGTCGCGCCGATGCCGAGGAGGAGCGCCCATTCCCCCCACGTGGGCACGAGCCAGTTCGCCGCCATGAAGGGGAGGGCCATCGGGACCGAGAGCAGCGGCAGGTAGAAGACCACGACCTCCGGCCGCTCCGCCGGCATCTGGCGGATCGTGGCGTACGCGGATCCGCTGAAGGCCGCGCCCATGAGCGCGATGAGCGCATACGAGGGCGGGATCTGGCTCGCCGCGCCGCCGAAGAGGAAGGCGGGCCGCGTCACGAGCAGCACCCCCACGAGCGAACCGGCCACCGCCAGCAGCTCCCCGCGCCGCGCCCGCTCGCCGTACAGGAACGAGGCGACCAGGATCGCGAAGATCGGGTTCATGTACTGGATCAGCGTCGCCTCGCCTAACGGGAGGTGCGTGAGCGAGAAGAGGAAGCAGGCCAGCGCCGCCGCGCCCAGCACCCCCCGCTGCAGGAGCCGCCGCCGGTCGTGCCCCAGCACCGGCCGGATCCCCGCGCGCCGAACGATCGCATAGCTCAGCCCCAGCGTGATCACGCCGCGGAAGAAGACGATCTCCATGCTCGGCAGCCGCTGCCCCGCCAGCTTCACGAGCACGGACATCACGCTGAACCAGAACGCGCCCACCACCATGTGGCGGATCCCCGTGGAGACGCGCGCGAGCGCGCGCTCCGCCGTCACGGTCAGCCGTCTCGGCGCGACCGTGTCCGCGAGCTGCGTCCCCAGCCGGGACCACCAGCGCGGCTCAACCGTGGGCGGGAGCCTCCACGGGATTGCAGAAGAGCGGTGACGCCGCGGCCAGCGCCTCCGGGCTCCCCACGAGCACGACCGTGTCGCCCGGGCGGAACGCCGTCTCGTCGTCGACGTCGTAACGGACCGTACCCTCGCGGATGATCCCCACGGCGCGCGCGCCGGTCGCGCGCTCGAGGCCCAGCGACGCGCGCGTCTCGCCCACGGCCCGCGCCCCGGCGCGCACGGTCACCGACTCCAGCTCCAGCCGCTGCGCGACCGGCGAGAGAAACCCGTCCACGCGCGTGTGGTGCGTCCCGCGCTGCCGCAGCAGCTCGTAATGATCGCGCCGCGCCTCCTCGGCCTGCTCGCGGATCCGGCTCTCGGGCACGTTGTACCGCCGGAGCACGCGCGCGAAGATCTCGAGCGAGGTCTCGAACTCCTCGGGCACGACCTCGTTCGCGCCCAGCGTGTACAGCTCCTCGATGTCGGCGACGTAGCGCGTGCGGGCCACGATGTGGAGCCTGGGGTTCATGTGGCGCGACACGGCGATCCCGCGCTTCTCGTCCTGATGCGACGCGATCGCGAAGACGAGGAGCCGCGCGCGGTGGATCCCCACGCGATCGAGCACCTCGCCGCGCGTCCCGTCGCCGAAGAAGATCGGCTCGCGGTCCAGCTTCGCCTCGCGCACCTTCTGCCCGTTCGACTCCAGGATCGCATAGGCGATCCCCGCGCTGCGCAGCGCCCGCGCGAGGTTGCGGCCGTTGAGCCCGTACCCCACGATGATCACGTGATCCTCGAGCGGCTTCGCCGCGCGGACCTCGCGCGTCGCGAACTCCATCGTCGGGAGGGCGCGATGCTGCAGCAGCCAGTCGGCGATCGCCGGCGCCGCGTTCACCAGGAAGGGCGCCGCCAGCATCGTCAGGATCGAGGCTCCCAGGAAGACCTGGTACTCCTCCGTCCCCATCAGGCCTAACGTGGCGGCCACGCTCGCGAGCACGAACGAGAACTCCCCCACCTGCGCGAGCCCGACCCCGGCGATCACGCCCACGCGTGACGACCGGCGCACGTACCGCACCACCGCGTACCCCGCCGCCGTCTTGAGCAGCACCACGCCCAGCGCCACGAACAGGATGAGCGGCGCGTGCGCCAGGAAGTAGCGCACGTCGAGCAGCATCCCCACCGAGGTGAAGAAGACGCCGCTGAACGTGTCGCGGAACGGGAGCACGTCCGAGAGCGCCTGCAGCCCGTACTCCGAGTCGGAGACGACGAGCCCCGCGATGAACGCGCCGAGCGCGAGCGAGAGCCCGAAGATCGACGTGAGCCAGGCCGCGCTCAACCCGATCGCCAGCACGCAGAGCGTGAAGATCTCGTTGCTGCGCACGCTGGCGGCGCGCTCGAGGATGCGCGGCACGATCACCCGCGCCCCCATCACCAGTCCCCCCGTGACCACGACCGTCGCGACCACCGCCCGCGCCACCGCGCCGATCCCCTGCTGGGTCCCCGCGAGGAGCGGCATCAGGACCATGAGCGGGACGACGCAGAGGTCCTGGAAGAGCAGGATCGCGACGACCATCCGCCCGTGCGGTGCGTCCAGCTCGCCGCGATCGGCGTAGACCTTGAGGATGATCGCGGTGGACGAGAGCGCGATCAGCGCCCCCCAGAGGACGGCGTTGTTGATCGAGAGGCGCGCGACGAGCGCGACCGCGGCCACGACCGCGATCGTCCCCACCATCTGGATGGCCCCGGCACGCAGGACCGTACCGCCGAGCCGGATGATCCGCGACAACGAGAGCTCGAGCCCCACGGCGAAGAGCAGCAGCACCGCCCCGATCTCGGCCAGCTGGTTCACCGTCTCGACCTCGCGCACGAAGCCGAGCGCGTGCGGTCCGATCACCATGCCCGTCAGGAGAAACCCGACCAGCGTGGGGACCCGCAGCCGGTGGGCCAGGACCACGACGGGGATGGCAACCGCGACGAGGACGACGAGGTCGCGCAGGAGGGGGATCTCGTGCATGACACGAAACTATGGGCTGGATCGCCCCTGTCATCCCGAGGAGCGAAGCGACGAGGGGTCTACTCACCGTGCCCCGTGGCCAGCGACGAGGTACGGGGAGCAGATCCCTCGTCGCCCGCGGCTCCTCGGGATGACGGGGGAGGGCCTGCGGCGCCTCGGGATGACAGGGGTGGGCGTGCGGCGCCTCGGGATGACGGGAATGAGAATGGCCCCGGATCCACACGGATCCGGGGCCGCCCACACACCGATCCCCAACTCCTACGACGCCAGCCTGCTCCGGATCTCCGGCACGCGATTACGGAAATTGCGGGAGAGCGTGAGCCGCTCGCCGCCCTGCGTGACCAGGGTGAAGTCGCCCGTGCGACGCGAGTGGAGCTCGCGCACGACGTCGCGATTCACGATGACCGAGCGGTGAATCCGCACGAAACGCGTCGGGTCGAGCTGATCCTCGAACGACGACAGCGTACCGCGGACGGTGTACACCTCGCCCGGCGTGTGGAAGCGCACGTAGTTGCCGTACGCTTCGAGCCAGGCCACCTCGCTCACGTCCAGGAACAGGATCCGGCTTCTCGACCGCACCACGATGCGATCGAGGTACTGCAGCGAGAGCCGGTCCGCGGCGGTCGCCGCGGCGGCGGAGCTCGTGGAGCTCGCGGAATTCGTCAGGACAGTCGCGTTGCCGTTCCGGTCCTCACGGCCTGACAGCGTGAGCGGAGAGCGTGCCTCCACGCCCCGCATCGACCCGGAAACAGCCGGGGCGGTCCGGGTGAGTGGCGCGCCGGTGAGCGTTCGACCATTCAGGGTCATGCGGCCTTCCTCCTAACGATTGGTGCGGGAACAGGGACGGAGACGGGATGCTCCGGCCCGCAAAAAGCCCCGCCCAC
>DATIGO010000358.1:0-41803 GCA_035454665.1 Gemmatimonadaceae bacterium
ATCCGCGCGCTCGAGGAGGCGGGGACGGGGGCGGTGGCGGGTGTGGTGCGCGGGCCGGCCGGGCCACTGCCTAACGTCGCCGTTACGGTGCTGGCGGGCGATCCGAACGACCCGCCCTACACCTGGTGGAAGATCGCCACCGGCAAGACCGACGCGCAGGGACGGTACAAGGTGGCCTTCGTGTACCTCGGCCACTACATCGTGCGCGCCGAGCCCCTGGTGTCGACCGTGGGTTGCGCCGACAGCGTGAACGTGCTCGTGACGAACGGGGAGACCGCCACGCTGGACTTCGATCTCCCGGAACCACCGGGGACGTGCGCACGCCGGACGGGGGGCGGCGGTGGGCCCGACACCACGGGCACCGTGCCGCCCGGCAGCCCGCCGCCTCCGTCGCCCCCGCCTCCGGGTCCAGACACGACGGGTGTGCGGTGGCCCGGCGGCGGCGGGGATCCGGATACGGCGAGCGCCGCGTGGGCTCCCCTCCGGTAGCGAGGGTGGTGGCCAGCGGCTACTGCGGGTACTTCTCGTTGGCGCGCTGCGCCGCGAGCTGGAGCGTGGGCACGATCGATTC
Source organism: Gemmatimonadaceae bacterium (assembly GCA_035454665.1). GTDB lineage: Bacteria > Gemmatimonadota > Gemmatimonadetes > Gemmatimonadales > Gemmatimonadaceae > DATIGO01. The sequence continues at coordinate 572 of DATIGO010000358.1, forward strand.
GGCGATACTGAGGGTCGTGCCCGATCCGAGCCGGATGGTCCCCGGCAGTCCCACTGGCGACCTCGCCGCCAGCTTGCCGTAGATCACGAGGGCGGCGAGGTATGATCCCGCGGCCGACGCGTGCAGCCCGTCGGCCGCGTAGAGCGAGATGCCCGGGTCGATGCGCCACGTCTCGAGCCAGGCTTCCGCCACCGGAAAGAGAATGCCGTTGACGTCGGCCGCGGCCAGCGCGTAGGAGTCGATCGCCCGGCCGAAGTCTCCCATGCGGTTGGCCTGCGGCCAGACGCTATAAAGCGCGGGCCGCGCCCCCGCGTCGCGGATGAGCGGCTCGTATACCTTGACGACGGTGCGCATCATCTCGCGGTTCTCCTCGAGGGAGGACGGCCCCTGCTGGAGCACCACCACGTCCCATTCATTGCCCGTGATGGCGGCCTCCGCGTCGCCGAGGACGAGGTGATCCGCCAGGCTGTAGTCCGGGTAGGCCACCATCGCCACCGCGAGCGAGTCCCCCGCGGAATCGGCGAGCGCGCGCACGATCGCGGGCACGTCGTTCACGTACGTCAGGCTGTTCCCAACGAACAGGATCTTTCGCCCCGCGCCGGTCGGGTTGGGCCCGGTGCCCCCGGACGATCCGAGCGAGCACCCGGCGACCGCCGCCAGGAGTAGAACAAGGCGACGTGCGGCTCGTGACAGCGACGAAATCTGGAAGGGACGCGATGGCATTCGCGAACCGGTGCGGCGCGGGGAATCGATTCAGGCGGATGGGCACGAGACCATAACCCGCATCGCTCGAACGAGCAAAGGCTCTGTGGTCAGGCGCGATCGACCGGGGTGGAGGCGACGCACGCATGCCGGGAGTGCGGATCATCCCTGGCACCAGACGCCTACAGTTCCTCCATCTCCAGCGCGCGCTGCAGTGCCTCCCAGCGGCCGCGCGCCACCCGCAACCGGACGCCATCCTGCAAGACCGCGGTCCCGCTGCCGTCCGCCTCGCGATGCAGCTCGCGGATACGCCGCAGGTTCACGATGAGCGAGCGATGCACCCGCACGAAATCGCGCGACTCGAGCAGGCGTTCCAGCGCGTGCATCGGCCGCATGACGACGTGCGTCTGGCGCCCGCAGTGGATGCGGGCGTAGTCGCCTGACGACTCCACCCAGTCGACGCTCTCGACGTCCACCAGGGTGATCCGCGCGCCCGTGCGTACGCCGATACGGCGCGGTGGTCCGGCCGGCGCACCCGCCTCGTCGGCCGGGTGGTCCCCCTGCGCGAGCGAGAGCTCAGCCGCCGGCGCGGCATCGGCCCGGCGATCGGTGGCCATGCTGGCGAGGGTCCGCTGCAGCGACAGCGCGTCGAGGGCCTGCAGTCCGTCGAGCGCCCGGGTAACCGCCGCATGGAAGCGCGGCCGTCCGAAGGGCTTGAGCACGTAGTCGAGCGCGTGCACCTCGAAGGCGCGGATGGCATGGTCGTCATGCGCCGTCACGAAGACCACGCCGCGGGGTACTGCGTCGCCGAGCTGCTCGAGAACGCCGAAGCCGTCGAGATCGGGCATCTGGACGTCCAGGAAGAGCAGGTCCGGCGCGACCCGCCGCACGAGCGCCACCGCCTCTCGCCCGTTCGTGGCCTCCCCAACGACCCGCACCGCGGGGAACTCGGCCAGCAGCGTGAGCACGACGTCGCGCGCCGAGGGTTCGTCGTCCACCACGACCGCGCGCACCGGCGGCCCCGCGCTCACGTCAGGCGCCCCGCGCGCCATTGCCATCCGGATGGCCGTCAGGCGCGAGGGTCGCAGTCACCGGAATTTCCAGCGTGACGATCGTGCCGCCCCCCGCTGCGTCGGCGATGACCACACGGCCGGCGTCGCCGTAGAGGCGTACGAGCCGCTCGCGGGTGTTCCGGAGACCCGTGCCCGACCCCGGGTGCGCCGGGGTAGCCGAGATGCCGGGTCCGTCGTCGCGAACGGCAATCGTGAGGCGCGCGCCGTTGCGGTACGCCGTGACCTCCACGCGCCCGGCGCGCGACACCGCGGAAACGCCGTGGCGCACCGCGTTCTCCACGATGGGTTGCAGGATGAGCGACGGCACCTGGCACTCCAGCGCCTCGGGGGTGGCGGAGATCGTGGGCCGCAGGCGATCACGAAACCTGGCCTGCTCGATCGCCAGGTACGCATTCACCAGCTCGAGCTCGTCCGCCAGCGGCACCGTGAGGCGCGAGGAGGTGCTCATGACCCGGTGAAAGAGCCCGCCGAGGTGATCGAGCATCGCGTCGGCTTCGTCGCTCCTGCCGCTGCGCCAGAGCTGGCCGATCGTGTGCAGGGCGTTGAAGAGGAAGTGCGGGCGGATCTGTGCGTTGAGTGCCTCGAGCCGCGCCTGGGCGAGCTGTCCCTCCATCCGTGCGAGCTGCAGCTTCCGATCCCGAGCCGCGCGGTTGTGGAGCACGGCCTGCGTGATCCCGAGGACGGCCACGTAGAGCACCAGCGTGATGTGAAACTGCACGGTGCCCCAGATGGCGCCCTGCTGCATCAGGGCCCCGATCCCGTCGAAGCGCCCGGCGTCGGCCCAGAACATCAGCACCACCAGCACGTTGGCCACGAATGAGAGCAGAAGCGCCGCGATCAGGTGGATCGGGGCGTGTCGCCGCCAGGTGCCCCCGGTCAGGGGATACCGTGTCGTGAGTGCGATGATGGCGAGCGTCACCGGGATCCAGGGAATCACCTGGCGGAGCGCGCTCCGGATCGCGGCGGTCAGCGCGACGGGATCCGCGCCGCGCACGGCAGCGCCGAGCGCCGTCTGCGCGCCCCAGAGCACGGCGACCAGCGCCCAGAGTGCGCAGACTGCGAACGCTGTCATCCCGAAGGAGCGCAAGCGACCGATGGATCTCGCTTCGGCGTGCTGGTGACTGGTCACGGGGTGGGGTGAGTGGATCCCTCGCTTCGCTCGGGATGACAGGGGGCGCTCGGGATGACAGGGGCGATCGGGATGACAGGGGCGATCGGGATGACAGGGGGCGATCGGGATGACAGCGATCAGAAGCCGAAGGTGTGCGTGTACTTGAGCAGGAGCGTCCGAGCGCGGGAGAGCGGCGGCCTCATTCCGGCCAGGTCGTTCTCGCGCTCGGTATCGAGCCCTTCATTATATACGAGCCACAGGTCGGTCCCTTCGGCGAAGGCATAGCGCAGCCGCACGTTCATGTCGAGGCGCTTGCTCGTGGAATTGTACTGCACGAAGGCATTGGCCGACGCCCGGGCGTCGAGCGCGGTTCGCACGCGGAAGCGGGCCAGGTGCACGTCCTCCTTCTGGTTGCGCTCGTCGAACTCGAGGTGGGTGAGCTGATAATCCGTGCCGAGCTCGAGGTGCGGTGAGACGTTCCAGGTGGGCGTGAGGATGATCTGGGTCCGCGTGCCGTCGTAGAACGTTCCGGTGCGGAAGTCCAGCGAGGTGCGCAGCTTGCGACCCTGGGACATGTAGAGCGCGATCTGGAGATCGGCGAAATCGTAGACACCGGCGGGGACGGTGGCATCGCCGATGGGGAACTCCCGGGCGACGTTCTCGTGGAACCACTTGGGCTCGATCCAGCCGCCGCCGCCCGCCTTCGTGTCCCACTGGACCCAGAAGGCGTACTGCCCCGACTCCAGCGCGCCGTCGGAGTTGCGGAACGTGCTGAAGGCGAGCGCGCCCGGGTAGTAGCGGCGCAGCCAGGAGTGGTCGTCGGTATAGATGAACCAGTTGCCGATGGCGTTCGCCGTCCAGTAGTCGCGCCGCTGCAGGAAGCCCAGCTCGGGGCGATAGTGCTCGCCCATCCAGGTGCTGTTGAGGTTGTACTGCAGCCCGCGCTGCGTGCGTCGCTCCCAGCGGAAGTCCACGAGGCTGCGCGAGCCGAAGGTCGCGGCCGACGTGTCACGGGAGTCACGCGTGCCGGAGTACTTGAGCGTGAGGTAGTGATCGGCCGGCAGTCGGAAGGTGCCGTCGAGTCCGACGCCCAGGTTCTGCTCACCGCCCCCCGCGTAGGTCGTGAGCATCAGGCCCGCGCTGGAGAAGTCATTGAGCACCGGCCGTCGCAGGCGCAGCGCACCGAAGTTCTCGCCCGGCAGGCCGGCGTGGCGATCGGTCTGCATGTCGAGGAGGCCGACGTCCCAGTCACCGGCACGTCCCACGAGCCGCGCGCCGGCCAGGATCGGGACCGGCGTGAAGTCGGGAGCGAGGCCGATGCGGCGGGAATGAAAGAGACGGGCGCCGCCACCGGTCGTGAAGTCGAAGATGCCGCTCCCCTCCTGGAAGAAGCGGCGCCGTTCGGGGAAGAAGAGGGGAAAGCGATCGAGGTTGACCTGCTGCTCATCGGCCTCGACCTGGGCGAAATCGGTGTTGGCGGTGAGATCGAGCGTGAGGGTGTTCGAGAGCGAGTACCGGACGTCGAGGCCCATCTCGCGCGCCGTGGAGCGGTCCAGGCCGTAGATCGTGGTGCCGGCGGCCGGGTCCACGACCGTCCGCGACGACCCGCCTAGCACGTAGGGCGTAACGTAGAGAGGCCGGTGGCTGCGGACGTCGCTGAGGATCACATCCTGCGCCACCGAGGGACGACGGAACTCGAACTGGGGGTCGATCGCCGGAAAGGTGACTCGCTCGTCGAGGCGCGAGACGAGCCGCGTGGCGGTGAGCCCCATGACGACCCGCCCCGCGCTGTCAGGCTGCACGCCGATGCTCGAGAAGGGTATGCGCACCTCGGCGAACCAGCCGTCCGGGGTCATCGTGGTGCGCGCGGCCCAGAACGTGTCCCAGCTCGCGTTGAGCGTGAGACCGTCGTCGGAGACGAGCTGGTCGAAGCGCACGCCGCTGGCCGTCAGACCGAACCACTTGCTGTTGCGGTTGTCGTTGAAGGCGTCGACGTAGAAGGCGACGGCGTCGTCGCCGTTCCAGCGATCGCGATACAGCGAGTTCACGCGAATGCGGGAGGGTTCGGTATCGAAGCACCAGCACGCGGCGTAGAGGGCTTCGTCGTCGTAGGCGATGCGGATCTCGGTGCGCTGCGTGGGAGTGCCGCGAAAGACCGGCGTGTAGAGCGTGAGGGGGAGGGGCGCGATCTGCTGCCACGCCGCCTCGTTGGGAACGCCGTCCACGGAGATCGTGCCTTCGAGGCGCGCAAGGGTCACGGTCGTGGATGCGCCGTCCTGAGCACCGAGCTCCGAGGTCGCGGCAAGGCATCCCCCGAGACTCGACGTGAGAAGGAAGTGACGAAAGCGTTGACAAGACATGGCGGCGGGTTCGCTCCGGCTCGGGTTCTGCCGGGAACGAATGCGCGCGGAGTCCGGCGCATGCTACCCGGAGTCGTCAGGCGGTGGAGCAGGGCAGACGACGCGTGGTACTCCGGGGCCGACGGTCCTGGTGCGGGACGAATCGCTGGCGCTACCGGCGTGACTGCATGCCGTCTCGTGCCTCACGATAGGCCATCGGCACGAGTGCGGCGGAAAAGGCCGCGCCCTGTGCCCGGAACCGGGCCCGCAGGTCGTCGAGCTTCGTCGCGGCCTCGACTTCCTCGGGCGTCACGAGCCCCCTGGCGAGCGCCGCGTGCACCTGCCGTGTCACCGTCTCGAAAAGCTCGATCACCAGCCGCAGATACGCCTTGTCCCTCAGAACGGGACCGTGTCCGGGAACGATGGCGCTCACCTCGAGCGCCTCGAGCGACCTGAGGCTGGCGAGCCACGGCGAGAGCGCGTAACCGTTCGCGCCCCACTGCGTCGGGTGCACCAGGAGGTCGCCCATCAGCAGGACGCCTTCGCCGGGGAGATGCAGCACGGTGGTGCCGGTCGCATCGCCCGTCATGCTCATCAGGCGGAATTCGCGCGCACCGCTCCAGAGCGTGAGCCGATCCCGGTACGTGAGCGTGGGATATGTGCGGCGCACGCGCGTGATCTCCTCGATCATGTCCAGCGTCGTCTGCGTCGTTCGTTCACGCGCATGAAGGGAATCTGCCGCCATGCCGGACCGACGCAGGGAATCGAGCGCGGCCCGGGATCTCGCGGCCGTGCCCGCGAAGGTGTGGACCCACGACGGAGCCACCGAGCGCATGTACTGCGCCGTTTCCTCGGTTGCGATGATCTGGAGGCCCGGGAACGCCTCGGCGTAGACCTCGTTCCCGCTCCAATGGTCCGGGTGCCAGTGCGAGTTCACCAGCCAGCGCACCGGCTTGTCCGTCAGCGTGCGGATCTCCTGGATCACGGCGCGGGCCGTCGAGGGGCGCGTGTGCGCATCGAAGACCAGGACGTCGCGCTCGTTGATCACGACCACGGAACTGCTGCGCGTATAGCCGTCGAAGGCGGTGCGGAAGTGATAGATGTCCTGGGCGACCTGCGTTCGCTCGATCGTTGCGTTCGGAGTCTGGATGACGACGCTGGTGGCTCCGGTCGGCATCACCGCCGCGAGCACCCAGAGCCTTCTCGCGATCCACATGGGGTTCTCCCTGGACGAAACCGTCGTGTCGCAGGGGAGGATTGCGAGACTGGCGAAGCCCGGCAATGCAGCGCCGCCGACCGGCGGGGCCTGGTCGATGAAGTGCGGATGATGACCGACGACGGTCGCCCGGAGCTACGGGCTCAGTCGCCCCGCCCCATCCTGCTGGCGCCCCGCGTCACCATCAGGGGACCACAGGCCGCGAAACGACCGGCGGATTCGCCCAGGCCTGGCAACGTGGCTCGGTAGCTCTCGGGCCACAGGCGTTCTTGATCCCGCCCGCGTTCCCCGTGAAGAGCGCCATCGCCAGGCCGACACTTCCAACGAGTGTCGCACCCGAGCCGATGGCCGTGAGCAACAGCGGGACGATTCTCGAAAGACGGGACTCCGCGGGAGACAGTGCCGCCGCGCGGACCGTCAGCCCCCATGCCGCGAAGGCCGCCGGCCCCCCGAGCAAGGCGGCGAGGGACCACCACTGCGGCGCCCCGATCGCGATCGCAACGGCCAGCAGCAGGGAGATGCTCAGCTGCAGCCAGAGGCTCCGCGTCGATCGGTTACGTGCCGCCGACGCCAGCACCGTGAACACCGTTTCGCGTGTCGCACTCGAGGTGGCCATGCCATCCTCCCGGCAATACCCGTCGCCTGCGAATCATCAGCGCGGCCCCTTCAAGTCTTGGCCGGAAACCCGCAGGAGGCAAGTGGTGCTGGACGGAGCCGGCTCGCGTTTCAGGCAAGGACCCACAATCCCAGGGCGGCGATGGCCAGCGAAGCAAGCGTGATCGGCACACCACTGCGCGCATGACGCCGCCAGTCGAGCGAGAGGCCCCGCCGCTCGGCACCATCGGCCACTATGATGTTGGCCACGCTCCCGACCAGCAGCAGGTTCCCGGCGAGCGTGCTCGCCACCGCGAGCAGCAGCGCGGCCGAGTCGGTCTCGGCCATTGGCAGCAGGAGCATCACGGCCGGAACGTTGGAGATCGCATTGCTGAGTCCAACGGTCAGGATGAAGAGCCACCCCGGTGCCGCCACGTCGACGCCGCGCACGGCCAGCGCCGCCACCGCCTGTTCGGGGTACACCGTGGTCTGCAGCGCGTGATTCACGACGAACAGGCCGATGAACAGCACGAGCAACTGCCAGTCCACGAGGCCGAGCATGTCGCGGGAGTGAAGTCGCCGGCTGCATAGCAGGACCGCCGCACCGCTCAGGGCCACGATCTCGCGGGGATACGAGCCGACCAGAAAGAGCACGACGAGAACCGCTGCGACGAGCAGTCCCTTGGCCGTCTGCCACCGGTCGAAGCTCGGCAAGGCATCCGTGCCCGGATCCGGAGGCAGTGCGGCTTGCGGCGTCCAGTGGCCGCGGTGCTGCAGGGCGAGCACGCCCCAGGTCACGGCGAGCGATGCCGCGGCGATCGGACCGGCCGCGAGCAGATATCCCGCGAACGACAGGTCGGCGCTCTGCCCGACGAGCATGTTCTGTGGATTCCCGATCAGCGTGGCCGTCGATCCCGCATTGGCGGCAGCCGCGAGGGCGATCAGGAACGGGTACGGATCGAGCCCGCGGCGCCGGCAGACGTCCACGAGCACCGGTGTCATCGCCAGGCAGATGATGTCGTTGCTGAAGACGGCCGACAGCACGCCGGTACCAGCCACGACGGCGGCGAGCAGCCGCGCCGGCGACGCCTCGCGGCTCGTAAGGCGCCGCGCGACCCAGGTGTAGAATCCTCCCAGCCGGAGCTGCGCCGAGATGACCATGAGCCCGAACAGGAGCGCCAGTGTGGGGATGTCGACGCCACGCAGCGCCTCCTCGGCCGTGATGGCACCCGATGCCAGCAGGGCGATCGCGCCCAGCAAGGCGATGCCCGTGCGGTCGAGCCGGAGCCTCGGCAACCCGCCCAGGAGCATTCCGATGTACACGACCACGAACACGCCGAGGATCATGGGCTACCAGAGCACCACGAGCGTGCCGGCCGTGACCACGAGGAGGAGGGCCAGACCCCCGCCGGCCAGCACCCGGAAGCGCGCCGAGCCTAACGCCAGCGCGAGTCCGAGCTTGAGCACGGTATTGGCGACGACCCCGATCACGATGGCGCGCGCCGCGAGGCGCACCGTCTCGGGCGCCTCGCCGAGCCGGTTCATGGAGAGCGTGAGCGCATCCATGTCGGTGAGGCCGAGGAGGGCGGCGGAGGCCAGCACTCCCTGCTCCCCGAGTCGCGTCTGGACCAGGTGGATGGCCATGAGCGCCGCCTGGAACGCGAGGGCCATCCGGATCGCCGACCAGAGGCGCAGCGGGCTTCCGGGCCCCTCGGCGCCGGGTGCCGGAGCGGATGCCGGATGCGGACGCACGACGGAGAAGGCGACCATCGCCGCACCTGCGGCCGCCGGAACGGCCAGAAACGGGATCAGGGCGAGGGCGACCCGATGATTCAGGATGGCGCTCAGCACCAGCAGGCGGGGGATCAGGACCGTGCAGGCTGCGAGCACGCCGGCGGCGAGCCCCGGGGCCGCGGCGTCCTCTTCGCGGCTGCGGCGCGAGAACTGCCAGGTGACCGCCGTCGAGGAGATGACGCCGCCCAGCGCGCCGGCGACCGCATCGCCACGCGTGTACCCCACCACCCGTCGCGCCAGGTAGCCGAGGTAGTTCAGTCCGGAAAAGACCAGGACGACCATCCACAGTTCGCGGGGGCTCACGCCGCCTAACGGCCCATACGTCCCGGAGGGGAGGACCGGCAGCACCACCAGCGCCAGCACGGCGAACTGGAACGCCGCCCGGAGATCCGCCTCCCCCACCCGTGCCACGGCCCGGTGCAGCCGCGCCTTCTCGCTCAGCGCCAGCACGACGACCGCGGCGGCGCCACCGGCCACCGCGAGGGCGCCGACCCCGGCCAGAGCCCCTAACGCCAACACCACGAGCGCCGCGACCTCGGTCGTGGCGTCGATCGCCTCGCCGCCGCCGCGCGACGCGTTCGCGTACGCGGCCACCGTGATCGCGAGACCTCCGGCCAGCAGCGCCAGCGCGATCGCGTTCGATCCGGCGTCGGCAAAGAGACCCGCGACTCCGCCCAGACCGCCGATGAGGAAGAAGGTCCGCACGCCGGCGAAGCGCCCGTGCGGGCCGGCCGCGTGTCCGGACCATTCGCGCTCGATGCCGACCGCGAGTCCGCAGAGTGCGGCCACCGCGAGCCGGAGGACCACGGCTCCGTCCGCGGTCACGTCCATGGTCCCTCGCGAGGCGCGCCGAGAGAGGAACCGGCGGCCCGTCGGGTGAGCGGGCAAACGGCTGCCGGTGGGCGAGCGGGAGGGAGGCGCATCCTGCCCTAAGGACGCTCAACCGCTCCCCGAGGACAAGTGAGGAATGCCGCGCCGCGCCGTAGGGGGAATCCCGCCGGCGCGGTGGCCTCCGGCGGCCGGCCTACCGCGGCGCGGCCCGCTCGATCCGGAGCGTACGGCTCAACGACGTGTCGCCCACCGTGAGCACCACGCGATAGTCTCCCGGCGGCGCCTCCTGCTGCGCGCCGAAGAACACCCCCGGCGTCTGCACCACGCCCGGCGGCTGCAGCACGGTCTGCGCCTGGAAGAAGCCGCCCGGGAAGGCCCGGTTGAACAGCTCCACCGGCGTTTCCGTGGCCGAGGGCGCGGCGCCGGCGGCGGCGCGCGGCCTGACGAGCGGACCCTCGCCCGGGCGCAGGGGATTCGCGGGGCCGCCACCACCGCCCTGGAAGAGCGGGCCGAGATTGTTCGTCACGAACATCTGCTTGAGCTGCCGGATCACCGTGTCGGCGCCCACCCCCGCACGCTGCAGCGAATCGAAGACGAAATCGATCCGCCGCACGCGGAGCACGCTGTCCCGCTTCTGTGAGGGCGAGAGGGGCGTGGGTGTGAAGCGGGGGAACATCCCCCAGGTGACCTTGTGCAGGCCCGGGGTGCCGGGTCCGTTCAGCGTGGTCATGGTGTCGCCGGCGGCGTTCAACACGACGACCCGTGCCTGCGCCGCGGGCCGCCCCTGCGGACGCGGCCCTGTCCCCTGACCGGCCGACGCCGCCCCCGCCCCCTGACCGGCCGATGCCGGCGTCGCCTCCGGACTGCCCCCGGCGCCGCTGCCGTTCGACGGCTGCGCTGCGGCCGGCGCGCTGCCCACGCGATAGAGGATCTCCGCGCCATAGGGCGGCGACGGAATGGTGAACAACTGATGTCCATAGCCGTTCGTCACACCGTTCACGTTAGGCCTGGTGCGGAACTGCATCGCCGTCTTCGGCTCGAAGAGATATGGCGCGTCTCCCGTGATGGTCGCGATCTGCACGCGCGTCATCTGTTGCAGCGGGGTGATGTCCACGATCCAGAAGCCACGGCCGTGCGTGGCAGCGATCAGCTCGCGGTCACGCGGATGCACCTTGAGATCGTAGACCGGCACCGTGGGCAGACCCGTCATGAACTTCGTCCACGTGGCCCCGCGGTCCAGCGAGGCATACACCCCCACCGACGTTCCCACGAAGAGCAGATCGCGGTTCTGCACGTCTTCCTTGATCACGTGCACGAAGTCGGGGCCGTCGTTCGGAAGGGTCGCGGCGATCGAGCGGAACGTGCGCCCGCCGTCCTCCGTGGCGTAGACGTACGGCTTGAAGTCACCCGCGCGATGGTGGTCGAAGGTGACGTAGAACGCGAGCGAATCGAAGTGCGAGGGCTCGATCTCGCTCACGTACGCCCCCTCCGCGGGGAGCCCGGGGAAGCGCGCGGCGGGGATCTGCTCCCAGCTCCCGCCGTCGTTGCGCGTGGTCCAGACGTTCCCGTCGTCCGTGCCGGCGTACAGGAAGCCGGGGCGGATGTACGACTCTGCCAGCGACACGATCGTCCCATACGTCTCGGCGCCCGTGGCGTCGAGCGTGATGCCGCCCGTCTTCCGCATGGACGTATCGATCTTCGCCCACTGCTTCTTCGAGAGATCGGGCGAGATCAGGAACATCTCGTCGCCGCGCCTGGTGGACTTGAGCACGCGGTTGGCGCCGAAGTAGAGCGTCTGCGGGTTGTGCGGCGAGATGAAGTACGGCGTGTTCCAGTTCCAGCGCAGCGCCAGCTCCGCCGAGTCGGCCTTCTGACGCGTCCGGAAATCGGCGATCCGCCGCTCGATCTCGCGGGACGCCGGCGTGGCCGTGTCGCCGCGCACCACGACGATCGAGTCCTCGTACTGGCGGTAGCGCGGACCCCAGCTCGGCTTCTGGAGGAAGTTGGACTCGGCGGTGGCCATGTTGTAGCGGATGATGAACCCGCCCTGCGACTCGCCGTAGACGATGTTCGGGTCCGTGGGATCCTGCGCGGTCACGAAACCGTCGCCGCCGTTGAAGTACGTCCAGTACGTGTTGTTCAGGTTCCCGAAGCGCCGCCGGCTGGGACCGCACCAGGAGCCGTTGTCCTGCGCACCGCCGCAGACGTTGTACGGAACGGCCATGTCGTAGCTGACGTTGTAGAACTGCGTGATCGGCAGCACGCCGCCGAAGAAATACGTGCCCCCAGCGTCCAGCGAGACGCCCACGCCACCGTCGTTCCCCACGATGATCCGCTCGGGATCGTTAGGGTCGATCCACATCGCGTGATGGTCCACGTGCAGGCCGATCGTGGCGTTGCGGGTGGAACGGCCACCGTCGTCGGAGCGAAGCACCGGCGTGGACGAGAACCAGACCCGGTTGGAATCGACCGGGTGCACGCGCACCTGCGAGTAGTAGAAGGGGCGGGTGTTCGCGTCGTTGGTCTTTTCCCACGTGCGGCCGCCGTTCATGGTACGGTAGAGCCCGTTGGCGAGGCGCTGCCCGGGGCCACCGGCCGGCCGCCCGCGGATCGAGTCCGCCTCGACCATCGCGTACACCACGTCGGGATTCCGCGGGAAGATCGAGAAGCTGATGCGCCCCTTCGCGGTCTCGGGCCACCCGGACCCCTGGATCTCGGTCCAGGTCGCGCCGGCGTCGGTCGACTTCCACAGCGCCGAGCCCGGGCCACCGCTCTTCAAATAGTAGGGGCCCCGGATGCGCTCGTAGCTCGCTGCCCAGATCACGTCGGGATTCCTCGGATCGATCCCGACGTCCACGAAGCCGGCCCTGTCGCTGATGAACTTGATCAGCCGCCACGTCTGCCCGCCGTCCTCGGTCTTGTACAGACCGCGCTCGGGATTCGTACGCCAGGCGGCGCCGAGTGCCGCGACGTAGACGATGTTCGGGTTCGTGGGGTGCACGGCGATACGGCCGATGTGCTCCGTCTTCTCGAGCCCCATCAACTTCCACGTCGCCCCGCCGTCGGCCGACTTGTAGACGCCGCGCCCGGGCTCGATGGAGTTTCGGGAGTTGGGCTCACCGGTTCCCGCCCAGATCTGCATGGTGTCCGATGGGGCAATGGCCAGGGCGCCCATCGACGCCACCCGTTCGTTCTCGAAAATCGGCCGATAGCTCAGGCCATTGTTCACGGTCTTCCAGATTCCCCCGGCCGCGGCGGCCACATAGAAGGTCCGCGAGGGACTCGGGAGCGCGGCGATGTCGGCGATGCGCCCCTCCACCGCGGCGGGGCCGATGGGGCGCCACCGTGACCCCCGCACGACGAGCGAGTCGATCGACTGCGCCTGCACCGGGAGCGTGACGGCGACGGTGAGTCCGAGGACGATCGGGAGGAGCGGGCGCCGGAACATGGGAGCCTCGTGCGGGATGCGGGATGCGGGGAGCGCCTGGCGCGAAGAAATCCGCGGTTGGACACTCGGCGGACCGAAGACGTTGCCTCTGTGAGTTCTGCCTGCGCGCCGTGGGACGAGCCGTCCAACGCCTCGGCCGCGAGCAACGCCGCGCTGCAGCTCCGCTACCAGTGCTTGCGAGTCGTGTCCGGGCGCAGCTCGTTGAACGCGGCTTCCACCGCCGGAGTCTGAAAGAGGTTCCCGAACTGCCGGCGCCGCCGCTCGTCCGCCCCCGCGAACACGTCGCGGAACCGGTCCAGGTTGACCTGCTTCCGTGTCGTCTCCAGGTCCGCGCCCGACGCGACTGCGCGCTTCACCTGCTCCCACGTCGACTCGATGAGTGGAATGAGCTGATCCACGTACGCCCAGTCGGCCATGATGGGGCCATGCCCCGGCATGATCGTGCCAGCGTCGATCCCCTTGAGCGCCCGCAGCGTGTTGGGCCAGTCCCCCAGGTGCGAGAAGAACGAGAACGGAATCGGATGTACCACGAGATCGCCCGTGGCCACGATCCGCTCCTTCGGCAGGTGCACGACGAGATCTCCCGCCGTGTTGCCGCGACCCAGGTACTTCACGATGATGCGGCGGTCGCCGCGATGCAGCACCAGGCTGTCCTGCACCACGAGCGTGCCGGGCACCAGGGGAGTCACCTTCATCTCGGTGACGAAGGCCTCGAGAATGGGGATCAGATTCGTGAAGTCGGATCGCATGGCGGGGGTGACGTCGGCACCGGTCGACGTCTTTCCGGTCTCGAGTGCCTTCCTGATCCTGGCGAGCTGCTCCGGGTACCCCGTCTCGACATTCTTCGCCAGCGCGGGAACGTCGCGCGCAATGATGTCGCGGCGCGTGTTGACGTGCTGGATGAACTCGACGCCCGGATACGCCTCGCGGTATACCGCGTTGCCGTAGTGATGGTCGCTGTGCCAGTGCGTGTTGATGACGTATCGCACCGGCTTCGGCGTGAGCTTCCGAATCTCGCCGATGACGTGGCGCGCGGAGCCGGGCAGGATGTTCGCGTCGACCACGATCACGTCCTCGTCATTGATGACGATGAGCACGTTCGCGTCGGCGATGACGATCGGCTCCCCCTGGAGGATGGCGTATACGCCCGGGGCGAGCTGGCGCGGCGGCTGAAGCGTGTTGGGTTGCGCACCCGCGGCGCGGCCCAACAGGGCGAAGCTCGCGAGAAGAAGGAGTCCACGACGGCTGGCGACAGGCATGGCGGGTCGAGGCAAGGGTAGGACGGGAACTTACGCCGCCGGCAGGGCGGTGCTTGCACGGAATTGTGCCGGACGGCTCTCCCAGCCCCGTGCGCCGTGCAGGATTGCCATGGGCTGTGCCCGATGCGCGGGACACAACCGCGACGGGCCGCCGCTTCGGGGTTGTGCAACCCGTACCGCGCCGGACACGGCTTGTCACTGCGTCTCGACCAGAGCGCCCACCGCAGGCTACCCTGCAGGCCATGTGCATCCCTCCGAGGCTTTAACGGCGCGACTTCTGCCGCACCCTCGGCGCCACGGCGGTCGCGTACGGCTGCAACCGGGGCGGTGTCAGTCCGACGGCGACGAGCGATGGACGCCTTACCTCCCGGCCGGGGGGCGCGCCCGCCGGCACGGTCACGCCCGGCATTCAGGCACTCGATCTCTCCACGCCGGATCGCCGCCACTGGCTCCTGGTGCCGACCGGGTACGATCCGGGAACCGCCTGGCCGCTCGCGCTCTTTTTCCGGGGCGCGATCACGCCGGCGCGCACCTACCTCGATGCCCTGCTCCCCTACGTCAACGAGTTCGGGCTCGTGATGCTAGCACCCGAGGCCACGGACCGCACCTGGGACCTCGTGCTCGGCGGCTTCGGGCCCGACGTCGGCGTCATCGATCAGGCGCTCGCGGAGACCTTTCGCCGCGTGCGCGTCGATCCGGCGCGTGTGTCGATCTCCGGATTCTCGGACGGCGGGTCGTACTCGCTCTCGCTCGGCGTCACGAACGGCGACTTCGTGACGAGGATCGCCGCGTATTCGCCCGGATTCTTCGCGGCCGCTGCGCGGCGCGGCCAGCCGCAGTTCTTCATCACGCACGGCACGCAGGACGCCGTGTTGCCAATCGATGCTACGAGCCGACCGATCGTCACCGAGCTGCGGCGCCTGAACTACGAGGTGGACTACCGGGAGTTCGAGGGACCGCACGCCGTGTCGCTCTCCCTGGCGCGGGAGAGCATCGAGTGGATGACGCGCCGCTGATGGCAGCGCTCGCCCGGATCGGCGAGGAAACCGGGCGGCGACGCGTCGCTGGATTCAGCGACGACCCTGGGCTCCGGATTCCACACCGACCTCCACGTGATCGACCGCCTGGTGCACGCCCTTCTGGCGCGCGCAGTAGGCGCAGCAGAAGAACGTCCCGTTGGCTTCGATCCCATGGCCGATGATCCGGCAGCCGCAGTGGTCGCAGACCGGCGCCAGGCTGTGGATCGCGCACTCGAAGCTGTCGAATACGTGCTTCTTCCCGGCGGCGGTCACCTCGAACGACAGATAATAGTCGTTCCCGCACACTTCGCACTTCGCCATGGCCGATCTCCGTGAGGGGGGCTCGGTCCCAGGGCTGCAATTCGTGTGCGCCCGCGCGCTGGCGAGCGGGGCCGTCCCATGGCTCCGCCGCGGCGGCGGCGTGATGCGTTCGCCTGCGCGCGAGAACCGGGTACGACCAGACCGGGCCGTTACGCCTGTTGCACCGAGAGACGCCGGCCGGCGAGCAGCGCGAAACCCGAGAGCGCCACGGCGAGCAACACGACGACAGCCTCTGGCCGCGAGGCCATCGTCCAGTGCATGACCCCGGCGAGCCCACACCAGACCGCCGGGATCACCAGGAGCGTCGGGCGCATGCGCCCGCGCAACAGGAGCAGAACGCCCAGCGTTCCGATCGCGGTGGCATCGGGTGTCATGCCGGCGATCTCGATTTGCGTCCAGCTTCGACCGGCAAGCATACCGGCGAGCGGCACGCCGACAATGGCCGTGAGCAGCACGGCCAGGGCCGCGCTCGCGCGTGCGGATCGGTCGACTACGACGGTGAGCCGCCCCCAGCCAGCGCCGATGACGGCGAGCAGCGCCGCCTGCGCGTAGAAGGCCGCGGCGAAGTACCCGGCCATGGGGTTGATGCTCGTGAAGTGGGATTCATGAAAGGCCCAGCCCACCCACGCCCACTGCACGGCCAGCAGCGCCGTGATCGCGCGGCCGCCCAGGGGTGGTGCGCGGCGAAGCAGCCAGGCCACGGCGATCCACGCGGCGAGCAGCACGAGGTGCGCCGGCCAGACGCTCGCATGGTACTGCTCGAACAGCTGAACGTACGTGTCGCGCGAGAAGAGCAGGAAATCCGACGGGCGATACGTCCACCACTCGTCCATCAGAGCTGCGCGACGTACTGCACCATGCGGCGTCGCATCCTCTCGTCAGGCAGCAGGCCCAGCGCGGCCCCCATGTTCTCGCGCAGATGCTCCACCCGGCTCGTGGCCGGAATGGCGCACGTGACCGCCGGATGCGAGACGATGAACTTGAGCAGGAACTGCGGCCAGTTGGCGCACCCGACCTCGCCCGCCCACGGCGGCAGTGGATGCCGTTCGAGATCGTCCACCAGCGACCCGCCACGGAAGGGACGGTTCACGATCACGCCGATCCCGCGGTCCGCCGCGAGCGGCAGGATCCGCGATTCGACCTCGCGATCCACGACGTTGTAGGTGATCTGCACGAAGTCGAGCGACTGCGTGCGCAGCAACTGCTCGATCTCCACGTGCCGCCGCCCCTCCGAGGTGGTGATGCCCACGTAGCGCAGGCGCTGCGCCGCCTTCATCGAGAGGAGCAGCGGGAGATGTTCCTCCCAGTTCACGAGGTTGTGCACCTGGAGGAGGTCGAAGCGCGTCACGCCCCAGCGCCGCCGCGACTCCTCGATCTGCGCCGCGCCGCCTCGGCCGGTCCACACCTTGTCCGCGGAGAACAGCACCTCCCTCGCGGAGGGGAGCTGCGCCATGGCGTGGCCGATGACCTCCTGCGAGGAGCCGTACATCGGCGACGAGTCGATCATCCGGCCGCCGGACTGGAAGAACGCGCGCATGACGTCGGCGCAGCGCGCGCGCCCGCGGGCGTCGCGGCCGACGTTGAAGGTGATCCAGCTGCCCAGCCCGATGACCGGAAGGGCCTCACCTGTCGAGGGGATCGGCCTCGTGATCGGCGGCCCGTCCTGTTGCGCGCGCGCGAGAAGGGGCGCGAGAAGGGCGCCGCCCGCCGCTCGCGCAACCGAGGCGAGGACGGCTCGCCGCGTGAGGCCCTTGTGCGGATCCCGCGCCGAAGCTCCCAATCGCAACTCCTGGCAAGACGGGCGTCGCCGAGTGCGCTCTCGATCCCGCCCCCGAAAACGTACAAGGAGGGGAACGCTCCGGGAGTCGTCTCAGCCGCCGAATCGATGCATCGGGGCGACGAACAGTGCGCGGGCGCCGCTGGACTGTCCGGCCCGGATGGGATGAAACGTGGGATTGCGGGGACTACACGCCAACCGCTCGGCGCGTCTGGGCTGGGAGATCGTTGCCATCTGGCTGCTCCACTCGCCTGCGACGAAGTTTGGAACGGGCGGGACATCCGGCAATACGGAGGAATTCACATGCGCTTGCGGCTGCCGTCAGGCACGATCGCGTTGACGGGAGCGGTCGCGCTCGGATGCGCGGGCGAGGAATCATCGCCGTCGTCACGTACGGCCCCGGCCGTTGCGGTGGAGTCGTTCACGGTCACCCCGGACAGCGTACGGCTCTGGTACACGATGATCGGTGACGGGCCACAGGTGGTGATCGTTCCGAACGCCCTGTACCATGGTAACCGGCTCGACACGCTCGCCGGTCCCTCGCGGCGGCTCGTGCTCTACGATCCCCGTGGTCGGGGGCGGAGCGACAGCGTTCCGGCGGAGCGGGTGTCGCTCGATCACCTCGTCGAGGACTTCGACGCGATCCGTCGGGCCGCGGGCGCGGACTCCGTGGCGATCATCGGCTGGTCGGGGTCGGGGATGGAGGCGTTCGTCTACGCGTTGCGCCATCCCGGCCGCGTGACGCGTCTCATACAACTGGCTCCGGTCGCGCCACGCTGGGTGCCCTGGGCCGATTCACTGGGCTCGAGCCGGTCGATGCGAACCGACAGCGTCGCCTGGTCGCAGCTTCAGGCAAGAGTGCAGGCAGGGGCCTTCGCCGGCGATCCAGCCGCGCACTGCCGCGAGCAGGCGCGCGTCTCGAACCCCGCGAGCTTCGGCGACACCGCGCTGGCGCGCCTCGCGCCGGACGTCTGCATCTATCGCAACGAATGGCCAACCGCAATCGGCGCGTTTTTCGGCGCACTCATGACATCGCTGAGCGGCTTCGATTGGCGCGACGACCTCGCTCGGGTCACGATCCCGCGCCTGGTCATCCACGGTGAGCGCGACAACACGCCGCTGGCCGGGAACTGTGAATGGGTGGTCGGCCAGTCCACCGCGCGCCTCCTCGTCATTCGCGGCGCCGGGCACTGGCCACATTACGAGCGGCCGGCGGAGACCATCGAGGCGATGCGCGCGTTTCTGGATGGCGGCTGGCCCGCAGGCAGCCATGCCGCGACCGCCGCGGCCGGCGCGAGCGAATGCGCTCCGTGAAGCGGCAACTCGTCGCGCGAGCGAACGCGCTCCGTCGACGCAACCAGCAGACGAAGCCCGGACCGCGATGCGTCTACCGGTCGCTGCTGCTCTCGTCGCTCCCCGTGGCCGTCCTGATGCTCGCGCCGACGCGTGCCGCCGCGCAGGACGTCTCACCCTGGACCCGGCTGGAGCGCGGCGCGCACGCGATCGGGTTCCGGGAGCTGCTGCTGCGCGACCCGTCCCGGCCTTCGCTTCCTCTCCACGAGGGCGCGCCCCCCATCGATGCACACGGACGACAGATGCAGATCGTCGTCTGGTATCCCGCCATCGCGGGAACCGGTGACGCGCTCGCCTATGGCGACTACGTCGCGCGCAGCGCACAGGCGGTGGACTTCTCGCCGCTCGACGCATCGCGTCGCCGTGCCGCGGTGGACGACTACGTGGCTCGGGCCGCCGGACTGGGAGGCGACACGATCGCCCTCCGCGCCGCGCTGCCCCGGCTGCTCGCGACGGCGGTGAGCGGCCGGCTCGGCGCCCGGGCGGCGACCGGACGCTTCCCCCTCGTGCTCTTTCCCGATTGGCGCGTGCCCTCGGTCAACAGCGTGCTCGCCGAGTACCTCGCCAGTCATGGCTACGTCGTGGCGTCGACTACGACAAAAGGAACGTACGACCCGCAGGTCGAGTACTGGTCGCCGCGCGGCCTGGAGACCATGGCGGCCGATCTGCGCTTCGTGATCGCGGCACTGGACACGATCGCGTTCGTCGACACCCGCCGCATCGGCGCCATGGGTGTCGGCATCGCGGCATCCGGCGCGCTCGCTCTGCAGATGCGGACGCCGGCGGTGGCCGCAATGGTGAGCCTCGAGGGCGGCATCACGACCGAAGGCGAGATGGGCCTGATGACGCGGACGCCGTTCTTCGAGGTGGCGAACGTCCGGGGGCCGATGCTCGCCATCACGGCCCCGCATCCGTCGGTCGATCCCGCGCGGCTCGACCTGTACCGCTATGCCACGCGGTACCTCGTGCACTTCCCGCGCATGGGGGAGTTCTGGTTCCTCGACTACGGCCTGCTGGAGGGGATCGTGCCGCGCATCATCGGCCAGCCGCCCGGTGATACCGAGGCGGGGTTCGAGTGGGGTGCGCGATTCGTTCGGCGCTTCCTCGACTCGGCGCTGCGGGATGACGCGGATGCACGCGCCTGGCTCGGGATGAGCGGCAACCGCGCGGGAGCACCGCCCGGTCTTTTCACCGTGACGACGAAACCTGCGGCCACGCCGCCACCGACCGTCACGGAGTTGAAGGATCTGCTGCGGCGCGAGGGAAGCACCGGACTCGTCAGGCTTGTGGACGAGCGAATCGCGGCCGACTCACAGCCGATCCCGCCGGAGCATTTCGTCGAGATGAGCGCGTGGCTGGCCAACTCGGGCCGGGACGCCACGGGAGCCGATCGCCATGTCCTTGCGCGGCTCCGCGTGCGACTGTATCCCGGCTCGGCGCGGGCGCACTTCTCGCTCGCCGGGACCGCGAATCGGGCCGGCGAGCGAGCCCTGGCGCGCACGCACTTCACCGAGGCGTTGCGGCTGCTCGCGACGGATCCTGATCCGTACCTCGATTCGGGCACCAGGTTGCGGATTCACCAACAGGCGTCGGCGGCACTTCGGAATCCCTGACCCGCCTCGGGATGGAAACCGGCCGGGTCAGCGACGTGTCGGATCAGGACGCGGCCTGATTCTCCCCTTCGAATCCTGTCGATGCCGACGCGCACATTCCGTCTTCTCGGTCTTCTCGTGCTGGCCAGCCTGTTATTTGGCCCGCCCGCATCCGCGCAGCCGGGCGGCGAGCCCGCCGCCATGCGGCTCGTGCCTCCCGTGGCGCTGTCCGACGAACCGTTCAGCGGTGTGACCCACGTCGTGGAGTTGTCCCGAGACCGGCTGCTCGTGGCGGACGAGAAGGAAAACCGGCTCGCTCTGGTCGATCTTGCCAGCGGGGCGGTACGGACGCTGGGCCGAGTGGGCTCGGGGCCCCGAGAGTACCGCGCGATCGGCCCCCTCTTCGCGCGGCCCGGCGGCGGCGCCTACCTCAGCGACTTCGTGCAGCGGCGCCTGCTGCCGATCCGCGACGATGGGACGTTCGAGAACCCGATCGCGGTTCCGGGATCGATCCTGCTGCGCGACGTGGATCCGTTGGGTGTGCTCTACGGCGAGATGTTCCTGCCGCGCGAGCGACTGCAGCGCAGCGACTCGATGTTCATCGTGCGCTGGAAACCGGGCGAAGGCACGATCGATACGCTCATGCAGTACGATGCCGGCGTCACGCGATGGGTCATCCCGGCAGGCGCGCCCCGTCCCGTGAACCCGCCCGTGGACACCTGGGCGGTGCTGCCGGCGGGCGACATCCTCGTGCTGGATGCGCGCGCCTATCGCGCCGTGGTCTTTCGTGATGGACGGGCGGTGCGGTCCGCGGCCATCCCCTGGCAGCCGGTGCGCGTGACGGCGGCGGAGCGGGAGGCATACCTGCGCGCGGCCGCGGCCGCGCCGCAGCGCCGCATCGGGGCGGGGGGCGGCGCGCCCGCGGCCATGCCCGCCCCGACCTATGAGTTTCCCGAGGCGTATCCGCCATTCGGCGGCGCGGGACTGGGCGGCCGCTACGCTCTACGCTCTCCGCGAGGACATGTCTGGATCGAGCGCCTTCGCGCGGCGAACGACTCCACGCCGCGCTACGACGTGCTCGACGCCGCAAGCGGGGCGTTCCTGGGGGCGATCAGTCTGACGCCGCGCAGCAGGCTCGTGGGGTTCGGCCGCGAGGACGGGGTGTACACCGTGGTTCGCGACGACGACGACATCCAGCGGATCCGGCGCCACCCCTATCCGAGCCTGACGAGCCGCTAGGCCGATCCGGCCAGGCCGCGTTTCCCATCCGTCCGGAGCGGAGGAGCCCTCGCGGCAGCTTCGCCGGCTCGGCGTGGCTCAGGGCCTCGATCACGGCCCGCCCATTCCTGTCAGGAAGCCGGCGCGGCGGGACCTCGTGCTAGTCGGCCACGGCGCGCGAGCAGGAGTACACGAAGGCCGGCGGCAGGTTGCGCAGCGTGAAGCTCAGGCGTACGTCGCGATACCGGCGCTCCAGCGCCGCCCGGTGCTTGAGCGAGTACTGGTACTGCAGGAACATCCCGTCGGCCGCGAGGCTCCCGTGCGTGACCTCGAGGATGCGATCCACGAGCTCGTCGTCCATCATCGCGAGCGGGAGACTCGAGACCACGTAATCGATCTCGCGGACCGCGAGCTCCTGGAGGATCGTCCGGAGCGAACCGGCGCAGTCGTGCCGCACGGTGAGTCGCGGATCGCGAATGCGCCGGCCCACGGCCACGAAGACGGGGTTCACCTCGACCGAGATGAGTCGCGCATCCAGGCGCATGCGCCGCAGCAACTCCCGCGTGATCACGCCCGTCCCCACGCCGAGCTGCACCACCGTCCGCGCCCGCGCGAAGTCGATCGACCGCAGGAGCAGGTTGATCAGATACTGCGAGCTCTCCGCGATGGCGCCCGAGGTGCGAAAGTGCGCGAGATGCCGGATCAGGGTCGGCTCCTCACGGCAGGAGCAGCTCGCCAGCGCACTGGCCGACGAAGATGTGGGCGGTCACCTGGGGAACCTTTCCAATCACGATACCGGTAATGAGACGGCGGAAGGGCATGCCGACGAGGCCAGCCGCGCAGCGGATCAAATTCGTGGAGTCACCCGGAAGAACGCCCCTGCGGCGACGATCCAGGTGGCCCGCGGCCCGGCCATCTGGTACTGGAGCCTGGTCAGGTGCTCCCCATGCTCCGCCGCGAGCATTCTATCGTAGCCCGCGTACCCCCGAAAACGGTAGAGGAGCGCGGCCGATGCGAGCACGCCGACGATGGATACCACGAGGACCAGGGCACCCGATCGGTGAACAGGCCGATCCCCGCGAGGACGACCGGCGTGCTGGGAATGAGAATCGCCCCGTGGACCGGCGAGGCGAGCGCGCAGCCACCGCATGCCCATGATCCCCACCCTCGGAACGTCCTCTCGAGGGTGGCCTGGGAGAAGGGCGACGGGCCGGCAATTCCCCACGCAACGCCCCCCACCGCGAACGCCATCCAGAGGTAGCTAAGTCCTTTCGCGACGGTCAAATGAGTGGGGAGGGCGACGCCCGCCTTACCCTTTCCCGCTGACCCGGTTTGGAGGTGGCGCATCCGGCGCCATGGACCGGGTCGCGACGCATACTCCGGGTTTCCATCGCCCTTCGGAGGCGCGGATGTGGGATCTGGTGCGGAGCCGCACGTGTGCTGACCAGCGCTCCGATCGTGCGCGCCGCGATCCCGGGCGTGACTCGTGCGCAGGACTCCGCCGCTGATGGCCGGGTTGTTTCGCGAGGTCGGGGCCCTGCACGTGGGCGAGGGAACCGACTTCAGCACGCGGTACATGGAAGTGAGGGGCTTCCCGCTGCCGTCGGGCCTCGGGAGCTTCTCGACGGTTCAGATGGTGGCCTTCGGCATGGCCTTGCGTCTCGGTCCGTTCGAGCCCGAGGCGGTCTTTCCGGGCCGCAATCGTGACACGCCCGGGTTGGAACGCTGGATCGAAGCGCTGGTGGCGAGACGCCGACGCCTAGCGAGTCCGCTCGAGCCGGACGAGCCCGGCGCGCTCCGCGTTCTGGAGATATCGGAGCACGGCCTGGGGCGTGACCACGCCGTAGTAGTGCGGGCCGGCCTCCCGCGCTTCGCCGGCCACGTAGCGGAAGACGTCCAGGCCCGATCGCGTGCCATCTACCGCTGCCAATACTTCCGTCGCCATCAGCGCGTGCAGCCCCGCAGCGCCCGCGATCGTGCCGCGGCCGGTGAGAAACTCCCGGGGACCGCCGGCCAGAACGGGCCGCACGGCGGCCAGCGCGTTCTCGTCCGTGCCCAGCGTCCGAGCCGCCGGCGCACGCGGCTCGCCGCTGCGTTGGCGATATGCGAGCTGCACGTCGCGCTCCGCCTGCGTGGCGCGCCGATCCACCTCGGCGACGAGCTGCGCGACCGGCGGACCCAGACCCGGCGCGATCTGCGCCAGTGACCGCACTGCCATTCGCTCACGCTCGGCGGCGTACCGGATCTGGTCCGTCGCGTCGTGGTACGCCACCGCGAGATCGGCGCGCGTGGCCAGCCAGGAGAGCGCGAGCCGCAGGTTCTGCGCGAGCCGCTCCCCGCCGCGGCCCACGACTTCCGCCGCGAGCGCCCCGAAGGCCGCGCGGTCCGCCGTGGCCATCCGGAGCGCGATCAACGCCACGCTCACCGCGTTCCGGCCGAGCTGCGTGCGATCGACGTTCCAGAGGTCGTCCTCGTTCGAGTGGATGAAGCGATCGGGCATGTTCGTGAAGCTCACGCCCGGGACTCCGATCGGCGCCTCGTTGAACGTCATGTGATCGGTGTTCTCGTGGAACCAGATCGCCTTGGCGTTGTAGCGGTGCATGCTCCCGCCGCGGGCGAAGTAGGGACGCGGATAGAACGGAATCCCGGCCTGGAGCTGCGCAAGCTCGAAGTTGTTGCTCGCCACCATGTAGTCGAGGACCGCTTCCATCACGTCGTTCAGGAAATGAAAGCGTGTGGCCGGCACGCGCGTCACGTTCTGCACGCGCATCACGTCGAGCGACTGGTCGGCGCCCACCATGTCCTGGTTCACGTTGACCCACATCTGCCGGTGCGCGTCGGGGTGGTCGGCGAAGTACTGCCGCTGGCTCGAGATCTCGGTGACCCACCAGAGCCGGATGCTCCGCTGCGGGCGCGGCAGCCGGCCTTCGTTGATGAGCTTCATCAGGGCACGGCCGATCTCGAGCACGCTCGCGCAGCCGCTCGCGTCGTCGTTCACCGAGTGCAGTCCCTCCTGCATGTGTCCCGTCAGCACGATGTCCTGGCCGGCCGAGGGATCGGTCCCCCGGATGTACGCCTCGACCATCACCTGCCAGGGCTGCTCCCCTTCCCGCGAGGTGAAGCCCGCGTCGACCTTCGCCTGAACGCGGATCGGCGCGGTGGCCTGCTGGAGCCTGTTGTGCAGCTCGACACCCTGCCGCAGCGAGATCGTGAACGCAAATCCGGGCTCCCGGCCGTCGATGGGGTCCGCGGAGATCGCGTTCCAGCGAATCTGGTCGGGGCGCGAGACGCCGGCACCCACGATCCCGTTAGGCGGCGAGTACGGGCTGGGATACCACACGATGCCGAGCGCCCCGCGGCGGATCACGGCCTCGGTCACGACGCTTGCCAGCGGCCCGTACGTGAGCACGATCTTCCCCTGGACGCTCCGCCCGGCGTAGTCCGCTTCGGTGCCGGCGTTGATGTCGACCAGCTCGGCCGTGACATCGGCGGCACGGCTGTAGTCCGCCAGGTGCAGCGCGCTCTGAAGGGTGCTCGCGATCCGTTCGGGGGTGGGGTCCACGATCCAGAGGTCCGCGAAGCGCGCGTTCCAGGGCTTCGTGGTCGAGGCCTGCTTGATCAGCCGGACGTCCTCGAGCCCGGCCTGCCGCGCCTGCTCCTCGAGGTAGCGCGCCACGGTCATCAGCTCGTCCGATCCTCCGCGAGGACGGTGGAACTGTGACATGTAGCGGATGTGCGTGTAGGCGGCGTCGCCCGAGATCTCCTCGCTGACCAGTCGCACCACGTTGGAATCGAGGATGGCGAGCGTTTGCGACCGCGCCGGAGCCGGCAGGGCGAGGGAGCCGGCGCTCATGAGCGCGGTGACGATCCAGCGGGATGCGGGCATGGCAGACTCGTGGATTCCGGTGACGGGAACGAGGGTCGAACGTACAGCGCTGCCGGAGTGCCGGGGAGGGCGCCGGGATGGACGCCCCGACGCAGGGACAAGTGGACTGCCCTCCCCGCCGGGAGCGGTCCGCCCGACGCAGCGGGCGGCGCGAGATACTTCGGCGTGTCCGTCGATACCGATGCCCGCGGGACGCTCTTCGCCCTCGCCCTGCGTCTCGTGCGCAGCGCGCCCAACGCCGAGTTCATCGTCAGGCAGGTGAGCGGCATGAGCCGCGACGTGGCCGCGCCGGAGGACCTTCGTCGCGCGGTCATCCGGTGCGCGAGCCGTCTGCTCCGCGGTCGGCACGCCAGCGAGGCCCAGGTGCGGGCCGCCGAGGTGCGTCGCTACACCGCCGAGGTCACGCGCCTCATGCCGGATACCGATCCGGCGGTGGAGCGCGCGATCGCCTCGCTCCCCGACCGCACGCGTTGCATCCTGGTGCTCCGCGACATCGAGTCGTACACGCCAGCCGAGATCACCGGGCTCCTCGGCGTCAGCGAGAAGACCGTGCGGCAGCGTATTCGCGAGGCGCGTCGCCTCGTCCGGTACCAGCTCGAGTCATGAAGGGCCACGCCAGCGAAGCCGAGCTGAACGATCGCATCGACGGCGTCCTGTCGCCGCGACGCGGGGAAGAGCTCGAGCGTCACTTCACGGCGTGCCCGACCTGCGCGCGACGTTTCGCCACTGCGTGGGAGACGGTGAATCGCCTCCGCGCGCTGCCGCGGCGCGCGCAGCTCGTTCGCGTCACTCCGACGCGGGCCGCAAATCCGCGGGCAGGGACGTGAAGCGTGCTGGCGGGGCCGCCCGGGAAGGGCCGCGCTCCGGCCGGCGCGCGCCGGCTTCGTCGAGCGTGCGGAACACCGCGGCCAGGCGCGTCACGCCCACGCGAAGATCCTCCTCGTTCACGCCCGCGTAGCCCAGCAGCACCCCCGGGGGCAGCGGGCGCTCGAGCGTGAAGGGCGTGAGCGCCAGGAGATCGATCCCGGCCCGCTGCGCGGCCTGTGCCACGGTGATATCGTCGTGCCGCGTGGGCCACGCGATGAGGGTCATCCCCGCGTCGGCGCGCTCGACGCGCAGATGCTCCGCGAGCTCGCGCTCCGCCGCCTGGGCGAGCACTGCCTGACGATTCTGATAGATCGCGCGCATGCGGCGGATGTGGCGCTCGAAGTGCCCGGCGGTCATGAAGTCCGCCATCGCCGCCTGCTCGAGATAGGGCGAGTGGTAGTCCGCGACGTGGCGCGCGGCGGCGAAAGCATCGATCAGCGGTTCCGGCACGACGAGATACCCCAGGCGCAGCGCGGGGAACATCACCTTGCTGAAGGTGCCCGCGTAGAGCACGCACCCGGCGCCGTCGAGCCCCTGGAGCGCGGCCAGCGGGCGCGACGCATAACGAAACTCGCTGTCGTAGTCGTCCTCGATGATCCAGGCTCGCCCGGCGGCCCACTCGAGGAGATCGAGCCGCCGCGCCAGCGACATCGTGACGCCCAGCGGGAGCTGCCGCGACGGCGTCACGAAGGCGAGCCGCGCGTCGGGGGCGCGCTTCCGGCCCGCGCTCACCACGAGTCCCTCGGCGTCCACGGGGACCGCGACGATGCGCGCCCCCGCCGCCGCGAGCGCCCCGCGCGCGCCATGATACCCCGGGTCCTCCAGCCACGCGGTGTCGCCGGGATCCAGGAGCACGCGCGCGCACAGGTCGATCGCCTGCTGTGATCCCGCGACGATGAAGACCTGCTCCGGCGAGCAGCGAACGCCCCGCGCCGCGCGCAGGTACTCCGCCACCGCCGCGCGCAGGGGCTGATACCCGAACGGCTCGCCGTACGCCAGCAGCCGCGAGCTCGTCCGGTTCCACCGCCGCGCGAGGATCCGTCCCCATGCCTCGACGGGGAAGACATCGACCGCCGGCACGCCGGCGCGAAAGGCGCGCGGTGGGCGGCCCAGCACCCACTGCGAGCGTACGGAGGTCGCCAGAATCCGCCTCCCGCGCTCGGAGATGGAGACGCGGGGCGCGGCCGCATTCGCCTGACGAGTGAGCGCCGCGGGGCGCGTGTGCACGTCGGGCAGGGAGCGGCTCACGCGGGTCGCGGCGCCCACGACGCCCTCCACGTACCCCTCGGCGCGGAGCTGCTCGAAGGCCTGGACCACGGTGCTGCGCGCGATCTGCAGGTCGCGCGCGAG
Organism: Gemmatimonadaceae bacterium; assembly: GCA_035454665.1. Taxonomy (GTDB): domain Bacteria; phylum Gemmatimonadota; class Gemmatimonadetes; order Gemmatimonadales; family Gemmatimonadaceae; genus DATIGO01. The sequence continues at coordinate 28,322 of DATIGO010000358.1, forward strand.
GTCGCGCGTGGAGGGAAGCCGCGTCCCCGGGGGCAGGCGGCCACTCAGGATCCCGTCGCGGATCGTGTCGTAGATCTGGCGGTAGAGCGGATGCGCCCCGGTGCGGTCCAGCGGCACCTGGAGGATCCGGCCTCGATGAATCGTCGTGGTGGTCATGCCCAGCCCCGGCCGTCCGGGTGATCGGTCCTCCGAAGGCTGGACTGGCGCACCGGCTGTGTTAAGCGGGCAGTGGTGAGTCCACTCCGGGGCGGGGCGAAGCGTTCCGCGGCGCCGACGCGAAGGACGGTCGTCTGTGTTCGGCCCCGATGCCAGTACTGGCATCGGGGCCGGCGAGGACCTCGGACCTTCGACCGGGCGCGCCCCTCAGTCCGTGGTCAACGCGACCATGGGGTTGATCCGCGACGCACGCCACGACGGGCGCCCACGCGCCAGCGCCGGACCTCGGGATCGAGGTTGGTGAATGCCACTGCCGAGCCCGAATGCCGCGACAAGCCCTTGGGAGCCAAACAGACTACGGAGCGCCCCGCTTGCTGGTCAGCATCGTCCCCCGGCACGTCGGCGCCCCGCAAGTGCACGGGTACCGCCTCTTCGCCGCCGGCGTGTGCCGCTCGTTCAAGCGGTAGGCATAGTCGTAGGCCAGCTCCTCGCCAGGCACGACGTCACGGATCGTCTCGATCCAGATGCGAGCATCCTCGACGACTGCGTCGCAGTTCGGATCGCAGGAGTGATTGATGAAGCGCGCCTCGTTCCCGCCGACGGCGGCGTCGATCACCACGTCGTCGTCGATCGCGAAGAGGTACGTGTGATGCCGCTCGCCCGGAACATCCGGGTAGCGGGCGTCGGCCTCGGCGGGTATCAGGCGCTCGCCCGTGTACTCGATCAGGCGCGTGCCGGCAGGGATGAGGCGCGTCGCGAAAGCGCCGAGCCCCTGCTTGCGGGACGGATGGATCTCGAAGGGGAGGGAGGTCGCAATGGGTGAGGCGGCCATCACCCAAGTCTAATGAAGGAGGCCGGATCAGTCGCGCCGGTAGCGCTCCAGGCGCTGAATGCCGTCCTCGTCGGTCGCCACCAGGTAGAGCGTCCCGTCACCGAGCGCCGCGAGCCGCCGCCCGCGCGGAAGGATCACGCGGACCGCGAGGCGCCCGGCGCGGTCGAAGACGTCCCACGTCGACGGCGCGCCCAGGCGCAGCGAGCGCTCCACCCAGAGGGTCCCCTCAGGCGCCAGGTGCACCGCCGCGTCGGTGAAGGGCGGCTTGGTCTCGGCGAAGACGTTCCGGGCCGCGAACTCGCGGAGGTTCCGGTCCTCCAGCCACTCGTTAGGAACCGGGCTCAGCCCGCCGTCGCTGTCCTTTCCGCCCACGCTGGAGTTCTCCGTGAAGCGGCGCGTGTACGCGATGCGGTCCGCCTCCGTCACCGGCACCCGGTCGAAGGGAATGACCGGCCCGCGGGTCACACGGCCGTCGGGTTCCAGAAGCTCCACGTGATAGTCCGCCGCGCGCACGATCGCCAGGCGCCCCTCGGTGCTCACGGCCCACCCATCCTGCGGGGCGAAGGGGACGATCGGGAGTCGCATGGTGGGCGCCGGACCCGTGCGCATCGTCGCACCCTTCACGCGGGCGAGCGTGTCGACGCGCTCCCGTCGCATGTCGAAGCGCACGAGCACGAGCGAGTCGTTCACGTCCGCGCGCGCGCTGACCCACCCGGGGATCTGGAGGTAGAAGCGACCCTGGCGATCCACGCCGCGCGTACCCAGTGGCACCGGGACGCCCGGAAGCATCAGCAGGAAGGAGCGGTGGATCCGGAGATCGGGCCCGATCACGGCGAGGCGCGAGTTCCCCTCATCCACGAGCAGGGTGGAGTCGCCGGCCATCGGCAGCAGCGCGGTCGGCAGGCGATACTCGGCGGGTCCGCGGCCCGTGCGCCCGACGCGCAGGACCGTGCTCGTCTCGAGATCCGCCGCCACCACCCCCTTGTCCAGCCGATCGGAGATCAGCACACGGCCGTCGCGCAGCTCGCGCACCCCGCGGATCTGCGTGAATTCCTCGCTCAGGACGCGGTCGGGCGTCGTCAGGCGGATCTCGCGCGGCGCGGCAGGGCCCTGGGCCAGCAGCAGAAGCGCGAAAGGGGTGAGCATGCTCATGGATGTGCAACGGGTGCGGACGGTCAGTCGTGGAGTGACGAGAGCGCGGACCCGCAGGCTCCGTACCCGTCACCGTCGTCGATGGTGGATGCCGCAAGGATCCGCCCGGGCGCTGCGGAATACGAGCCCCCCGGGGACCGATTGACCGAAATCGGGGACGGGCGCGCTGGACGCGGGGAACGTCGTGGGCTACCCCTTCAACTCGCCTGTTCCGCTGCCGCCTCTCCGCATGGTCTCCTCCCCCTCGTCCGCCCCACGACCGACCCGCACCGCGCTGCTCTCGGCCACGGGCGTGCTCGTCGTGATGGTGGGACTTGGGCTGCTGGTCCGGGCCTCGCTGAGCGCGCCGGCGGGTCCGCGGGGCGCGCTGCGGCGCATCCCGCCCCCGCCGACCGATCTCCCGTCGCTGCTGAGCGCGCTGGGAGTCGGTTCGGTGACGTGGTACGCGAGCATCGCTTCGGTGCCGGTGCTGTGGTGGCTTGCGTACCGGCTTCCTGTGACGCAGCAGCGGCCGTGGCGTGCGATCGGCCTGCAGCTCGCCGCGCTGCTGGCGCTCGTCTTCCTGGTCTCCGTGGCGCAGTACCTGGCCGCCTATCGCGGCTCGCCGATGGCGCCGTCGTACGCGAACTATCTCCCGGTCGCGCTGCAGTCGAGCGTGGTACCACTCCTGGGGCTCGCCGCGCTCCTCAACGCGCTCGAGACGCGGCGCCGCGCGGTGCGCGGGGCGATCGAGGCGCAGCGGTTGCGCGCCGAACTGGCGGAGTCGCGGCTCGAGGCGGTGACGTCGCAACTGCAGCCGCACTTTCTCTTCAACACGCTGCAGAGCATCTCGACGCTCATCCACAAGGATCCCGTCGCGGCCGACGCGATGCTCGCCAAGCTGTCGGATCTGTTGCGCGACGTGCTGCGCCGCTCGCGCAACGTGCTCGTCTCGCTCGACGAGGAGCTCCGGATGACGGGGACGTACCTCGAGCTCGCGCAGCTCCGCTACGGCGACCGTCTGCGCGTGACGACCGAGGTGGACGACTCGGTGCGCGGTGCCGCGGTACCGATGCTGCTGCTCCAGCCGCTGGTCGAAAACGCGCTCAGGCACGGCGTGGGCGCGCGCGCGGCGGGTGGGAGCGTGGCCGTTTCAGCGAAGCGCGACGACGGCCGTCTGCGCATCGTCGTGTCGGATGACGGGGAGGGACTGAACGGCGATCGTTCCGCGCGGGAAGGAACCGGACTCGCGAACACACGCGAGCGGCTGCGGCACGCCTTTGGCGAGGATCAGTCGCTGGAGCTCGCGGCGCGCCCCGGCGGCGGCGTCGACGTCACGATCCGGGTTCCGCTCCAGACGGTGAGTACTCGTCAGGCATGAGCGCCGTTCGCGTGGTGGTCGTGGACGATGAGCCGCTGGCGCGGGAAAGGATCGTGCAGCTCGTCCGGGAAACGGATGGCCTCGAGCTGATCGGCGAGGCCGCGAACGGAATCGAGGCACTGGATCTCATCGCCGCGTCGTCGCCCGATCTGCTCTTCCTCGACGTGGAGATGCCCGAGCTCACCGGTTTCGACCTCGTCTCGGCGCTGGATGACGCCCGGATCCCCGGGCTCATCTTCGTGACCGCGTACGAGGAATACGCGATGCGCGCCTTCGAGGTCGACGCGATCGACTACCTGCAGAAGCCGGTGACGCCCGAGCGATTCGCGATCGCCGTGCGACGCGCACTGGGGCGGCTGGGGCAGGGGAATGACGCGCGGGGGCATGCCGTTCGCGAAGCCGCGCTTCGAGCACGGGAGCGCGGCATGTATCGCACGCGCTTCGCGGTGCGGCGTGGCTCGACACACACGTTCGTGAGCGTGAGCGACGTGAGCTGGATCGACGCGGTGGACAACTACCTGCGTCTGCACGTGGGAACGCGCGTGCATCTCGTCCGCGGGACGATGAAGGAGGTGGAACGGGAGCTCGACCCGTCGTCGTTCGTGCGGATCCACCGTGGCGCGATCGTGAGCATCGCGCGGATCACGGCGGTGGAAACGCAGGCCGCTGGGGGCTATGTGGTGCGATTGGCGGACGGTACGCGACTCAGGACGAGCCGCCAGTACGCGGCGGCGGTGCGCAGCCTCGTGGCGCACGGGACGTGGTAGCGGCCGCACTACGCATTCGATGTCAGGCGCGGGCGAGACGACGGCCACCGCCGCTCAGCCGATCGCGCGCTGCACTGCCCACCGATGACACTCATGATAGAGCGGTGGTGGCTCGGCGGCCGCCGGAAACCAGTGTACCTCGAGGTGTCCCGGTGCCGGCAGTACCGGGCCGAAACGGGCCAGGAAGAACGTCGCGTGGAGCTCGAAATCGCCGCCGCGTATCGAGTGACAGATCTGGACGGCCGAGCCGAGCGGCGAGAGAATCTCCACAGTGCGCCCACACTCCTCGGCCACCTCGCGCTGCACGGCGCGGACGGGATCCTCTCCGGCCTCGAGACCTCCACCCGGCAGGAAGAGCCCCGACTCCTCCGTTACACACGCCACCCGCCGCCGCTCGTCGAATATCACCGCATACGCCGCGTCGCGCACGCGGTACGCGCGCTCGGGCTCGCGCCGGCCGAAGATCGGCACGTCCGCGCCCGGTTGAATCGGCCCTCGCATGTCAGGCAGGAGCCGATGGCTGGGCGACTTCGCCGCCGCCGGGCGCCGCCGCGGCCCACCAGCGCCACAACAGATAGACCGGGATCCCGGAGAGTACCAGCAGGCAGCCGATGCCCGCCGTGGCGGGGGCCAGGTACGCGAGATCCGCGACCAGGAGTACCGCGAGGGCGATGTAGAGCACGGGCGTGACGGGGTAGCCTAACGTCCGGTAGGGACGCGCCGCGAGCGGCGCCTTTCTCCGCATGACGATCACCGCCCCCACCAGCAGCGCGAAGAAGACCAGATCGGCGGGGATGAGGAACTCCAGGAGCTGCGTGTAGACGTTCCCGTACGTCACCGCGCCCGTGGCCGGATCCGCCGCGACGGTGCGGGGCAGGGTGAGGAGCGACGCCCACACTCCCTGCACCACGAGCGCGGCGGCGGGAACGTGGCGGCGATTCACGCGGCCCGCGCGCGCGAAGAAGAGCCGGTCGCATGCCATCGCATAGGACACCCGGGCGCCGACGAGAATGAGCCCGTTGTTGCAGCCGAAGGTCGAGATCATGATGGCCGCCGCCATGATCAGCGTTCCCGGCGCGCCGAAGATCGCCTCCATCAGCGCCGTGCCGACACGGTTCTGCGAGGCGTGCTGGATCCCCTCCAGCGGCAGCGTGACCACGTAGGCGAGGTTCGCGAGCAGGTAGAGCGTCACCACGATCGCGGTGCCCTTGAACAGCGCCGCGGGGAGGTTGCGTCCGGGGTCGCGGATCTCCCCGCCCGCGAAGGTGACGTTGTTCCATCCCGACTGGGAGAAGATGGGCCCGACCATGGCCTTCCCGAAGAGCATGGCGAACGCGAGGGCGCCGCCGGCCGCGAGCCCCGGCTGCGCCTGTGCCACGCTCCAGCCGTTGGCCGACGGGTGCCACCACGACGCTGAGGACGCCGCGCCGCCGGGGTTCCTGCCTAACGACAACCCGACCACGATGAGCGCGAGCAGCGCAGCCGTCTTGACGACGGTGAGCGAGTTCTGCACGAGCTTCCCCGCCTCGAGTCCCCGCGCATTCACGACCGTGAGCACGACGATCGAAAGCACGGCCACGAGCTGCTGCGACGACAGCGTGAGCGCGTACCGGCCGAGCACCATGGGCTCCACGAGGAACCGGGTCGGCGAGACCCACTCCACCAGCACGCCGGTGAAGCTGGCAAAGGCCACGGCCACCGCGGCGATCTTCCCGGTGTGCACCACCACGGAGAGCGTCCACCCGAAGAGGAAGCCGACCGCCGGACCATACGCCTCGCGCAGGTACACGTAGGGGCCGCCCGCCCGCGGCATCATCGCGGCCAGCTCGGCGCAGCACTGCGCGCCGGCGATGGTCATGAGTCCCGCCAGCGCCCACGTCGCCAGCAGCCATCCCGGGGCGCCGATGAGCCGCGCCGACTCCGCCGACACGATGAAGATCCCGGAGCCGATCAGGATGCCGACCACGATCATCGTGGCATCCAGTTGGCCGAGTGCGCGGACGAGGCCGGGACGCGACGGCGCCGGGGCGATCATGCCCCCACGCTCGTGCCCTCGATCAGCGGGGCCCCCCTGCATCGCCTGCCGTGCTGCTCAGCGCGACCGACGCGCACCCACCACGAGGAGGGCGAGTCCGGCCACGATCGCCCCGCCGGCCAGGACCGGAGGCAGCACGCGCTCCTCCTTCACCGACGCCTCGAGCGGGCCGACCTCGATGCGGGTTCGTTCGGTCGTCAGGCCGACGCCGGCGAACGACAGGACGCCGGCCGCGATGAGCAGGATTCCGACGATGGCGAGCACGGCCTTCATGAGGCCTCCAGGTCCGGCGAGTGAGGCCGGAGTATGCGCCGCAACGGCGGTACGCGGAAGATGCCTCACCCCGTGCCGCGAGCGGGCGAGCGGCCGCCATGGTCGGCGCCGTGGTCCTTCGAGTCCCTCGTGGGCTCCGGCTCCGGACAGCAGACCTCAAACGTGAGTGTCAGGGCTCGTCGCCGCTGGGTCCGTAGATCTGCGGCACCGTGGATCCCATCGGCCGCAGATACGTCGTGATCTGCCCGCGATGGTGCACGATGTCGAACAGGAAGCTCCAGGCCATGGGCGACGCCGGGCGTTTCCTTCCGTAGAACTCCAGCATGCCGTCCCAGCGCTCGGCCGGGAGAGCGTTCCACCGCCGCTCGAGATCGGCGCAGTGTGCGTCGTAGGCCTCCACCAGCTCCTTCATGCTGGCGGGCATGGGCGACGGGGCCCACTCCATGCGGCCGCTCTCGAGTGCCTCGATGATGAGCTTCTCCTCGCACACGATCTGCCACGCGATCTCCTGCGCGGTGCGCGACTTCGGATCGGGCCGGTACGGCGAGCCCTCGGGAATCCGCGCGAAGACCTTTCGCGTCGTCCGTGCTTCCTTCGTCCAGAAACCGATGAAGAGCGATCGTTCGTCCATTCTGTTCCCCACCCATGTAAACGTCTCACGGCCTCCCGCGTCTCGCAGGCATCGTGCACTGCGACGAGCCGGCGGGCCTTAGCCGGGTCCCCGGGGATGTAGCATTCGCATGCCGAGCGCGCCAGTTTTCTGGGCGTGTCTCTCGACAAACTCCCCGGTAGCGAGCTGGTTGCCGACGGTCTGGCGGACCTGGCCGCGCGCCGCGAGAGCGTGGCCGCGCTCCTCGTGTCCATCGGTGCGCCGCGCCTCCGATTGCTCGGGTGGGAGATTCCCTGCACGATCGACCAGGCAGAGGAGCGACTCTACGCGCGGCTCGCGGCGGAGTTCGGCGACGGCGCGCACAGTCGCTATAACGCGCTCATCCGGCGCCTGGTCAGTTTCCAGCGGGCTGCGGCATGCGCGAAGTAGCCACGCGCGAGCGGATCGAGGCGTTCCTCACCGCGCTCGCGCGCGAGGCGCCAGCCGATACGGACATCTACCTGGTGGGCGGCACAAGCGCGGTGCTGATCGGCTGGCGCGAGAGTACCATGGACATCGATCTTGTGATGCGGCCGGAGTCCGACGCGCTGCTTCGCGCGATCCCTGACCTCAAGGAGCGCCTCCAAGTCAACGTGGAGCTGGCTGCCCCCGATCATTTCATTCCGGTGCCGCCGGGTTGGGAAGCGCGAAGCCCGATCGTCAGGCGCCTCGGACATGTGACCGTGCGACACTACGACTTCACCGCCCAGGCCCTGTCCAAGATCGAGCGCGGTCACACCCGCGACCTGGCGGACGTGCGCGAGATGCTGGCGCGCGGGATCGTAACCGCGGAGCAGTTACGGTCGCAGTTCGCGCAAATCGAACCCCAGCTGTACCGCTACCCGGCCGTGGATCCCGGATCGTTCAGGCGCGCGCTGGATGCGCTGCTGGCGTCGTGACGGGATCGTTCGCTCACGGCTCGCCACCCTCCGGCACCTGCTCGCGCAGCCATCCCACGATCCGGGGCAGATCCTCGCGGAATAGTCCCATGTGACCCGTCTCCTGCCACACCACGGTCTTCGGCTCCCTGGCCAGGCGCTGCAGCGGCAGCACGGACGATTCCCGGAGGAAGAGATTGTCCTGCGTGCCGTTCACCATGAAGAGCGGCCGCGGACTGATTCTACCGATGTAATTCGCCGGGCAGGCCGCCGGCAGGTGTGCTCTCGTCTCGATGGCGAGGTAGTGACCCGCGTAGAGCAGGGCGACGGCCCTGAACCGTGGGTCCGCCGCGCCGATGATCGTGCCCACCACGGCGCCGCGGCTGAAGCCAACGAGGACCACGCGGTTCGGATCCGCCCCGCGTTCGTTCACGAGGAAGTCCAACGCGCGGCCGGCGTCCTTCACTGTCTGGGCCACCCAGTCGAGATAGACGGGTGGGTTCGAATACAGGCGAGCCACGAGCTCGGACGTCATGATCACGGGAACGAGTTCGGTCTTTCGCTCGCCGTAGTGCAGCAGGTCCGGCGTCAGCACGTTCCAACCGGCGCGCGCGAAGAAGGTCGCGGCGAGCTGGATGGCGCGACCATCCTTTCCCGGGGCTGCCCCGCCGTGGAGCAGGACGATCCAGCGCCGTCCGCCTCCGGCCGAGGCGGTGGCCCGGTAGATCATGGCGGTGACCCGCTGGCCCGGCGTGCTCTGGTAGCTCAGGTGCTCCCGCTCCACGCCCTCAACTGCCTCAGCGTCCTGGCCGCGCACGTCGAACGGAAGCGCACGATCGTATGCGAAGAACTGGAGGAAGCCCTGGAACGTCCGGTCATCCACGGGTGTGCGCTGCCACTCGTCGCTGACCGGCTGCGCCGGGAGCGAACCCGCGGTGCAGGTCGCGACGACGAGCGTGGCGAAGAGCTTGAGACGCATCAGACCTGCCCTCGCGTCAGCGAGTGATCCCTGGTGCCGGCGTGACGATCCGGAAGCCCACAATATCGGATGCAGCACCGGCGTCGACCAGAACCGTGTTCCCGCGCTCGAACAGGTACGTGGGATCCCGCCACGAACCGCCGGCGACCATCCGCTGGTTGCCCGGCCGCGGTCGGTCCGCGAGCCATTCGCCCACGTTCCCGGCCATGTCGTGCACACCGAACGGACTGACGCCGAGCGGATGCGCCCCCGCCTCGGTGGTCCCGGTGAGGCTGAAGTTCGCCCTCGCCTCGATCGTGGAGCCATCCCGACCCCAGGGGAAGGGGCCCGCGCCGCCACCGAGCGCGGCCAGCCACCACTGCGCCGCGGTCGGCAGCGCGCCGCGAGCCCACCGCGCGTAGGCGTGGGCCTCGTACCACGTCACGCCCGCAACCGGATGCTGGCCTTTCCCCTCGGGAAACCTTCCGGCGGTCCAACCCCGCGGACCCGCGAGGCCGGTGCCGTCCACCAGCCGGGCCAATGCTTCCTGTCGCCCCGTCGCGCGGCCCTCAATCACCATCGACTCGGGCCAGTACTCGGGACTCCGGTACCCGCCGGCGTCCACGAATCGTTGAAACTCGGCATTCGTCGTCTCGTGCCGCGCGATGAGGAATGGCGCGTCGATCGCCGCCGAATCGCCAGGGCCCGGCCTCACCAGGACCATTGGCGCGCTGGTATCGGACGGCACGAGATCGGCCGCCAGCGCCGAGCTGTCGAGCGTGGTGACGTTTACCAGGAGGCTCAGGGAGTCGTGTCCCGGGGCCGCGTACGTGACCAGATACTCCCCGACCACGACGGGACGGTGCTCGAGGGGTGTTCGGCCCAGATGGACCAGGGGACGCTCGAGGAACTGCTCGATCGGCGTGACGCGCGAGATGACCACGGCGGCATTCGACGGGTTGCTGCGCACCGCAAGGAACCCGGCGATCCTCGGGACGAGCTCGGTGAGTGCGCCGTCCCCGAGGTCGACCGACGCGTCACCAAGGAGGCGCGCGACCGTGTCGAAGTCTCCGGAATCGGCAGCGGCTCCGACGGCCGCGCGCAGCGCGCGCGACTCGGCCCGCTGCGTGGCCACGCGCACGACGAGAAGTGCCGCGACCGCCACCGCGAGGAGTGGGAGTACGATGCGTGATTTCAGAAACGGCGGCCGGCTCCGGTGAACCATCGGTTCCCGTGAACCCGAGGTCGGCGGCGCCGCGGCCTGCAATGCTTCCCCGAACTCGCCCGCGCTCGCGAAGCGGTCCGACATCTCCTTCGACAGGGCGCGGCCGATCACGTCGGATATCGCGCGCGGCACGTCTGGCCGAACCTCGTGAAGAGGCGTGGGTGCTTTCGTCAGGTGAGCGGCCAGCACGGCCTGTGCCGTCGGCCCAGTAAATGGCGGCGTACCAGCCAGCATCTCGTAGGCGACCACGGCCAGCGCGTACACGTCGGTGCGCGCGTCGATGTCGCCGCCCGACAGCTGCTCGGGAGACATGTATCCGGGCGTGCCGATGGCCATGCCGGTCGCGGTGAGGCGGTCGCCCGTCCGCGACTCCACCAGTGCACGCGCGATGCCGAAGTCCGCGAGCACCGCGTGTTTCCCCTCGAGGAGGACATTCTCCGGCTTGATGTCCCGATGGATGACGCCGTGACCGTGCGCGAATGCGAGCGCATCGGCGATCTCGTGCAGGAGTCGCATGGCATCCTGCACGCCGAGTCGACCCTCGCGCTCGAAGTAGCGGCGCAGCGATTCGCCGCTGACGAAGGGCATGACGTAGTACAGCAGGCCATCTCTTGCCCCAGCGGCGAGCACCGGCAGGATGTGCGGATGCTGGAGGCGCGCGGTGAACTCCATCTCCTGCTTGAACCGCGCCGCGCTCACCTCGGATGTGAACTCGGGCGGAAGGACCTTGATCACGACCTGGCGATTGAGTGACGCTTCGATCGCCAGGAAGACCCGGCTCATCCCTCCGCCGGGCAGCTCGCGCTCGAGGCGATAGGCGTCGCCGAGTGCGAGTTGCAGGGTCTGCGCGAAATCGGTCACGTGTCGCTGGCGCTCACCGAGCGATATGCCGGGAACCCGAAGAAGATGCCCGACCTGCCGGGAGCGCGATAGAGGCTCGAGCCGGCCCGAGGTGCTCCATCGGCCGACGTCCTCGCGCGGCGGTGGGGGAGCTAGGGGCGCGGCGGGCCAGGCGGATTGTTGCCCCCGTCCACAATGAACTGCGCCACGCGCTCCTCCAGCACCGGGAGCGGCACGGACCCGAGCGCGAGGATCGCGTCGTGAAATTTCCGCTGGTCGAACGCGGCGCCGAGGCGCTCCTCCGCCTCACGACGGTGCCGGCGGATCTGCAGCTCGCCGAGCTTGTACGCCAGCGCCTGCCCGGGCCACGCGATGTACCGCTCCACCTCCGTGGTGATCTCGTGCTCGGCGAGGGCCGCGTGCTCGCGCAGATAGGCCATCGCCCGTTCGCGGCTCCAGCCGAACTGGTGGATCCCCGTGTCGATGACGAGCCGGACGGCGCGCCACATCTCGTACGTCAGCCGGCCGAAGTCCTCGTACGGCGTCTCGTAGATCCCCATGATCGTGCCTAACCATTCGGTGTAGAGCCCCCATCCCTCCTGATACGCGGAAAAGGACGTCCCGCGCCGGAACGGCGGGCGCTCGGGACCCTCGAGCGCGAGCGCCGCCTGGAAGCTGTGTCCCGGCGTGCACTCATGCAGCGTGAGCGGCGGGATCGTGTACAGGGGGCGCGCCGGGAGGTTGTACGTGTTCATGAGGCAGGCCTCCAGCCCGCCGCGGCCCCCGGTATAGATCGGCGCGAGCGCCTCGGGAACGGGACGGATGCCGTGCCGCCGCCGCGGCAGGAACCCGATCGTCTCGGCCAGCTTCCAGTCGGCCTTCTTCGAGACATACGCCGAGTACGAGAGGAGCTCCCGCGGCGTCTTCGCGTAGAACTGCGGATCGGTGCGCAGGAACGTGAAGAACTCGGCCATGGTGCCCGTGAAGCCGGCCCGCTGCTTCACCGCCTCCATCTCCGAGCGGATGCGCGCCACCTCGCGCAGGCCGACGTCATGGATCTGCTGCGGAGTCAGGTCGAGCGTGGTGAACTTCACGATCATCGCCTGGTAGTACGCCGAGCCGTCGGGCGTGGCCGTCGCCGCCAGCGTCGTTCGGGTGCTCGGCAGGTAGTCGTTGCGCACGAAGGCGAGCAGGCGCGTGTACGCCGGCACGATCACGTCGCGGATCACCGTCAGTGCCTCGCTCCGGAGCGCCGCCTGGTCCGCGGCGGGGACCGACGGCGGGATGTCCGCGAACGGCGTGAAGATGGGGTTCGTCGAGTCGGCCTTCAGGTACGGCTCGATCGTGCGGTCCCGGCCCGTGACCGACACGCGCGGCACGGTGAAGCCGCGCGCGACACCGGCCCGCATGTTGGCGATGTTCTCGTCGAAGTAGCGGGGCACGTCGCGCAGCCGCGCGAGATAGTTTCGATAGACGTCGACGCTCGCGAAACCCTGGCGCGGCGTGAACTCGGTCCAGAAGAACGTGTCGCTGTTGAGCGGCGCCTCGTAGGTCCGGTACCGAACGTCGTTCGCGAGCGCCCGCAGCGACGTGCCGAAGACCTGTGCGTTGATCCTTTCCTGGGGAGAGAGGGAGTCGAGCGGAATGCTGTCGAGTGCCGCGAGGGTGCGGGTCCAGTAGGCGAGTCGCGCCTGCTGTGACGCGGCGTCGACCCTGGGGAAGTGGTCCGCGGCGCCGGCCTCTCCCGGGGCATCGCTCCGGCGCGCCATCTCGCGCTGCCGCCACTCCCATTCCGCCGTGTAGAGCGCGCGCAGGCGGGCGTCGGCGCTCGTGCCAGGCGGCGTCTGCGCGCGGAGCGGCGCGACGGCCGTGGCGGAAAACGCAAGGCAGACGAGGACGAAACGACGGAACAGGCCGGACGGCATTGGAGCATCCCTCCCAGAACAGCGGCAGGTGGTAGGTCGAGTATGGTGCCCCGTCGCCGTGGTGGGAACACCCGGCCCAGGTTCCGTTCAAACGAATGCCGAGCGGGTGGGTGTCACACCGGGACCTCCAGCCCCGCATGCCATGCCGAACACCTCGCACCTTCTCGCGCGCGCCGCCCGCTCACTGCTGCGTTCTCCCGGTTACGCGATCGCGGCCGTCCTCACGGCGGCGGTCGGCATCGGCGCACTTACCGCTGTGTTCAGCCTCGTCTCTCGCGCCGTCCTCGAGCCGCTGCCGTACCCGAATGCGGACCGACTCGTGGTGGTGCAGGAGACGCGCGGCGAACGCACGATCTCGGTCTCCTGGCTGAACCTCGAGGACTTCCGTGCCCGGAATCGCACCCTCGAGGCCCTCGCGGCCTTCCGCGGCAG